>NZ_JACSMK010000003.1:0-382975 GCF_018618595.1 Exiguobacterium sp. s133 | reverse complement strand
CGGAATCCTAATGGAGTGTCATATTTTTTACGCATACATAAGACAAACCCTCATTTCCAAGCGGAAATGAGGGTTTGTCTACAGTCTGAAAGGAGACCCTTGTGGTCTCCTTTTTGTTTGCTATTTACTGGAAAGATGGCTAATCTAAAATGTGAGACTATTTAAAATACTCAATTGATTTGAAAAAGGGGGGGGAGACTTGAATGGGAGTCTTCAAGAAATTAAGTTGGTTTTTCCGACTTGAATGGAAAGCATATAGCATCGGCATCATTTGTTTGATTTTTGTCGCAGGTCTCGAAGTGATTCCACCAAAAGTCATCGGGACGACAGTCAATGGATTAAGTGACGGTACATTGACGAAAGAGCGATTGTTTACACTCGCCGGGGTGCTCGTATTGATCGGAGTCTCGACCTACGTTATCCGTTACTTTTGGCGTTTTCACATCTTCGGCGCATCGATCCGGCTGGGCCGGTTGTTGCGGAGTCAGCTTTATGGTCACTTTTCAGATTTAGACCAATCGTTTTATAAGAAATATCGAAGTGGAGACTTAATGGCGCATGCGACGAATGATGTCCAAGCGGTTTCAATGACGGCAGGGGCAGGGATTTTGACGCTCGTCGATTCTGTGACAATGGGAGGTTTTGTCGTCGTCATGATGGTGACGACAATCAGTTGGAAACTGACGGTCGTTTCCCTTCTGCCGATGCCGTTGATGGTCTACTTGACATCGCGTTACGGAAAGATGCTGCATTCCCGTTTTCATGATGCACAGGAAGCCTTTTCTGACTTGAATGACAAAGTAGCAGAAAGTATCAGTGGCGTCCGTGTTTTAAAAGCGACGGGTGAAGTCGAGTCAGACGTGACGACATTCACATCGTTATCGGACGACGTCGTTCAAAAAAACCGTCGTGTCGCGAAAATTGATGCGTTGTTTGATCCAACGATTTTTGGACTCGTCGGTTTATCGTATATCATCGCCGTCGGGTACGGAGCATATTTGTTACAACAAGGGGAAATCCGGATCGGTGACATCGTCGCCTTCACTACATACTTAGGTCTCTTGACGTGGCCGATGCTCGCATTCGGCTGGTTATTCAATATCGTCGAACGAGGACGTGCTTCGTATGACCGAATCGAACGGATGCTTGCCGTGGAGCCGGAAATTAAAGATGCGAAGGAAGCGGTGACGACCGTCGATTCACCACGACTCGATATCGCGATTGACCGTTTTATCTATGACACACAGCCGGTTCTCGAACAGATTGATGTCACACTCGAGCCTGGAAAGTCGCTCGGAATCGTCGGGCGGACAGGTGCTGGGAAGTCGACGTTTGTCCGGTTATTAACCCGCGAATATGATGTCAAACAAGGGGCCATTCGAATGGGGGGGCAAGATATTAAACAACTCCTCCGCGAAACGGTCCGGAAGCAGATCGCCGTCGTCCCGCAAGATCATTTCTTGTTCTCAGCATCGATTGCGGACAATATCGCTTTTGCGAAACCGGACGCTTCGATGGAACAAATCATGGAAGCAGCTCGTGTTGCTGCTGTCCATGACGATATTCTTGGTTTTAAAGAAGGTTACGCGACGATGGTTGGAGAACGCGGCGTGACGTTATCCGGTGGACAAAAACAACGGATTTCGATTGCCCGGGCGTTACTCGCCGACTGTCCGATTTTAGTGCTCGATGACGCGTTATCGGCCGTCGATGCGAAGACAGAAGAGGCGATCATCGATCATTTCCGGACAGCTGATAACGAACAATCGCAAATCATCGTCGCCCATCGTTTGTCGGCCGTTTCCCATACGGACGAAATCATCGTTCTCGACGCGGGACGGATCATCGAACGGGGGACACATGAGCAGTTGTTGCGGCGAAAAGGCTGGTATAAAGAAACGTATGACCATCAACAACTCGAATCATTAGTTGAACAAGGGGGTGGACCGTTTGAATCATGATATCAATGAAAAAGACGTCTTGAAGCGTCTGCTTCGGTTTGTCGGTCCCTTTAAGAAACAAGTCTTTGTGGCGTTCCTTCTCTTATTGGTCACGACGGGTGCGAAACTCGGAGGACCTTATTTAGTTAAAATCTTCATTGACAACTATGTCACGACTGGTAATTATCCAGTCCAGGAAGTCGCCTTATTATTTAGTGCCTACCTCATCTTGCATACGACAGGAATTATCGTCGATTATTTGCAAGCCTTTGAATTTCAAAAAATCGCGTTAAAAGTCATTCAGCGCTTACGGATTGATGTGTTTCGTCATGTCATGCACCTGCGACTCGCTTACTTTGACCGGACACCGGCTGGGGTTTTAGTCTCGCGGATCACGAATGATACGGAAGCGATCAAGGAACTCTACATCGGCGTCCTCTCGACGTTTGTCCAAAGTGGTGTCCAATTGATCGGAACTTATATCTTTCTCTATTTCTTGGACCCGACGCTTGCGACAATCGCACTTGTCTTACTGCCTGTATTTTATTTCGTCATCTGGATCTACCGCAAGTACTCGACGAAATATTATGCAGAAGTCCGCGATTTGTTATCGAAAATCAATGCGCAGTTAAATGAATCAATCAACGGGATGGCGATCATTCAGCAATTCCGCCAAGAAAAACGATTGATGGCGGAATTTGAAGAGACGAACGTCGCCCACCAAAATGGTCGTTATAAAAACTTAAAGCTCGACAGTTGGTTACTTCGTCCAATCATTGAACTGATGCTGGCGCTTTCAATCGCGACACTCGTCACGTACTTTGGATTCTTATCATTTACGGAGACGGTTCAAGTCGGTGTCGTCTATGCCTTCATTAGTTATCTTGAACGCATTTTCCAACCCGTTCAACAAATCATGCAACGGTTGTCTGAATTCCAACAGGCGATTGTTTCGGCCGACCGTGTGTTTAAGGTTCTCGATACGGATGAGCCGGAACCGACGAAAGGCTTGCCTGGTGCAGCGAGCGTCACGGATGGACATATCGTCTTTGAAGACGTGCGGTTCAGTTATGATGGAGAGACGGAAGTCTTGAAAGGGATTACCTTTGAAGCGAAAAAAGGACAGACGATTGCCCTTGTCGGTCAGACGGGAAGCGGGAAAAGTTCAATCATCAACATCTTAATGCGGTTTTATGCCTATCAGTCGGGACGAATTTTGATTGATGGAAAACCGCTCGAACAGTTACCGGAAGATGAATTACGGCGTCACGTCGGACTTGTCCTGCAGGATTCGTTCCTCTTTACGGGAAGTGTCGCTGATAACATTCGGTTGTTTGACGATCGGATTTCGTTCGGAACCGTTGAAGAGGCGGCCCGTTTCGTTCAGGCGGATGGTTTCATTCACCAACTTGATGAGGGATATGATAGCCCGGTCGCCGAGCGCGGGGCAACGTTCTCAGCCGGAGAACGGCAATTGATTTCATTTGCACGAACGATGGCGCGTGATCCAAAAATCTTAATCTTGGATGAAGCGACAAGTTCAATCGATACGGAGACGGAAGAGAAAGTCCAGACGGCATTGAAACGAATGCGGGAAGGGCGGACGACGATTGCAATCGCTCACCGGTTATCGACGATTCAGGACGCCGACTTGATTCTTGTGTTACATCAAGGGGAAGTCGTCGAACAAGGAAATCACCAAACGTTGATTGCGAAAGACGGACTCTATAAAAAAATGTATCAATTACAGTCGGGTCATGTGACTTCGATTACGTAAATGCACACAAAAAGGCCTGCCAGGCGATCTCGCCCGGCAGGTTTTGCTGTTACTTTTTTTAATTAGTAGACAGTTACTGTGACGTTTTGGCGTCCCCAGTTGATGGCTTCTTGCTGTGAACCAACGAGAAGGTCAAGTTTGTTACCTTGAATTGCGCCACCACGGTCGAGAACGATTGCTTCACCGATACCTGAAATGTGCATCCGTGTGCCGATCGGGTATTGTGAAGAAGCTGCTACGATACGCATACCATTGTACGTGATCGTGTTTGTTACATCATAACCGCTAGCAGTCAATGCACGACCGTTGTAAAGCTGGCTACCGTTGCTTGATGGATCGTTCGTGTATGCACTTACGTTCATCGTCACTTTAGTACCAGACTTCGCTGAAGTCGTTTGTTTAGTTGCAGTAGCCGGTTTAGCCGCTGGTTTTGGTGCTGGCTTAGCTGCTGGTTTTGCTTCTGCTTTAGGAGCTGGAGCTGCTGAAGTCGAAGCAGTAGAACCAGAAAGTGTAGTGTAAGCACTATGCACATAGCGCGTTTTACCATCGATTGTTGTTTTAATCCAAGATCCGACTTTACTTTCTACGTTTACTGTTTCACCTTTATACAAGTTACCTACATCTTTCGAGTTCGTAGTAGGTTGTGTCCGAACGTTTAATACTGCCGTAGTGACTGTAGCTTTTTTAAAGTCGAATGATGAGGCAGCAGTAGTATATGCGCCATGTACATAACGTTTTTGGCCATTGATGCTTGTTTTGATCCATGCACCAGAACGTCCTTCGACATTTAATGTTTGCCCTTTATATACGTTACCTACGTCTGCTGATGCTGTTGTAGGTGCTGTGCGAACGTTGAGTACTGCTGTGTCTACTTTTACCGTCTCTGAGGCAGCCTCTGTCTCTTGGGCGAATCCTACTGATAGAGCCGTTGCTGCAAGTCCTGCAGCGAAAACTGCTTTTTTCATTATTGATGTCCTCCTGACATATGCTGTGTTTACTGTTCCTACTCTACACCCCGAAACCGGGTAGTGCGTTTACAGGTCAATGTCATTAAAGTTACAAAAGAGGTCAGTGTGACAAACAGATTGCAAAAAGCGTGTTTTTGTCATTAGTAGGTCATAAAGCATGGTTTTTAAGTAGGTTCGTAAGTCTTTATGCCTATATAAAGAATAAACGGAAGCAATTGTAATGTACAAAAGTCATGAATCAATCCCTTGTCTAAAAATAAGTTGAACCATCTTCTGATTTGACCGGAGGCGAGGTTTGAGAGAAGAAGGAGGGCACGACAATGAAAAAGCGATTGAACAAAAACAAACCCTCTGAATGGAAAGAGGGTTTGCTTAAAAAGGATTAGTGATCAAACAAGTACACTTAATGGAAGGTGCCACGAAATGACTGCATTGAATTTTCGTTTTATGTGAGGAGCCGCTCATTTGAAGAGCCAACGGCATAAGTTTGCATAATCCGTGTGTACTCGACTAATAACAGATCGAGTTCATGACTGAGCT
This sequence comes from Exiguobacterium sp. s133, assembly GCF_018618595.1. Lineage (NCBI taxonomy): Bacteria > Bacillati > Bacillota > Bacilli > Caryophanales > Exiguobacterium > Exiguobacterium sp. s133. The sequence continues at coordinate 377,750 of NZ_JACSMK010000003.1, read as the reverse complement.
TCAATACATGTGGGGAGGTGAAACTAGACCGATCTGCTTGAAGATACAGTTCGCTTCGTTTTGCTTCAATTGCTAAGGTCAGTAATTGTTGGCTTGTCATAGCAGTCTCCCTTACATTGGTGTCGTATCCATATTCTAGCAAGTGATTATTCGGAGTGCAACGAAATTTTAGTAAGATAAAGTAAATGTAATTTTTTTGTAATTTGAGAAGTCACGAATCTTTCTTATCTTTTGTGAGATAATAGGTGCTAAATGATGCGGAGTTTGGCAAAATAGAGAAGAACTTCTTCTTATAGAAAGGAGCTGCTGAAATGGAGCTCTCGCTGTGGTTAGCATTTGGGGCAGGGTTACTGTCATTCGTGTCTCCCTGTACGCTACCGTTGTATCCGGTATTTCTTTCGTACATTACCGGAGTATCTGTAACGGATTTACAAGAAAAAGGTGTCCGGGAAAGACGTTCACTTTTCCATACACTCGCCTTTTTAGTCGGGTTCGCACTCGTATTCGTCGTCCTTGGATTATCGACGTCACTCTTTGCGGACGTCTTCATCACGTATCGCGATACATTACGGATGGTTGGGGCCCTCGTAATTTTCGTCTTCGGGATCGTCTTAGTCGGTTTATGGCAGCCGACGTTCTTGATGCGTGAAAAAAAATTGAATCTTGGTGAACGCAAGGGCGGTTACATCGGTACAGTCCTCGTCGGAATCGGATTTGCGGCAGGCTGGACACCCTGTACAGGTCCAATCCTTGCTGGTGTCATCGGTCTAGCGGCGACGAATCCGAGCCAAGGTATGCTCTACATGCTGTTTTATGTCCTTGGATTTTCGATTCCCTTCTTATTAATGGCCTTTTTTGTTGGACGCTCGAAACTCCTTGTCCAGTACAGTCTCAAAATGACGAAATTCGGTGGCGCCTTGATGATGGTCTTCGGAGTCATGTTGTATTTCAATGGCTTGAGTAAATTTGCGGCCTGGATGAGTGATATCGTTGGATTTACAGGATTTTAATCGAGGAAGTGATGAGATGATTTGGATATCAACAGGGGTTGCGCTCGTGATGGGGTTACTCATCAGCTTCATACGGGTGAAGGCGTCGGCGAAACCGACAAATGCCAAAAAGATTTTAATCCCTCCGTTCGCGATGTCGACCGGGATGTTGCAATTTTTATACCCGGCATCTCGTCTGACATGGACGGAGGTCGCGGAAGCATTGATTGTCGGGATGATTTTCAGTGTCTTCTTGATTAAGACGTCAAATTTTTATGAAGCAGAAGGTCAAATTTATTTGCAACGTTCAAAAGCATTTTTTATCGTCTTATTCGGAATCTTACTCGTACGGACGGTCGCAAAATTTGTGATCGGGGGTCAAATCGATATTTTTGAGACAGGTGGAATTTTCTATCTCGTCGCGTTCGGAATGATCGTCCCGTGGCGAATCGCCATGTATCTGAAGTACAAACAAGTTAAGTCGGGGATTGTTCCCGTCGAACATTTACCACAATCATGAAAAATGACCGTCTTGTCCGATTTAATGGACAAAGCGGTCATTTTTTGAATACATCACATAGAATCTCGTTCACTCAAAGTAGATTGATTCTGCCATCATTAACGTTGGAAGTAGAGTTCGTATTCACGCCAATCGATTGCGTGTTCTTTTAAGGCTTTTTTCAAAAAATTATGATCACGTTTTGGAGTCGCTGAAATATATCCTTTGACGACAAGCTCTGACGTCATGACCGATGCATGTTCTTCAAGTGCGAACTGACCGATCCGTCCGGCAATTTTCCGCCGTGCGACGTCACGAAACGCCGCCGGAACAGGCATGACGAGGGCATTCAATAACTCCATTGTCTCGTCCGTCCACAAGTGTCGTGTTTGGTCGATGTACTCATCTTCCCAATCCATCATCGATTTGCCGTCTTCTTTCGGGAGTTTTTTTAAGAACTTCCGGAACATGAAGAAGCCGCCAATCGCCATTAGTGTAATCATGATAAAGCCCCAGAGCAAAATTCCGTTCATGAACCATGCCATCCGTGACTCATCCCCCTTTCAACATCATTTATAGATTAGCATAAATGGTTTTCTCATGCTATGATGAATGACGGAGAAAGTGAGGAGAAGAGATGTTACAGCCATATGTACAATTAGATGAATCCGGACGACCGCAAAAGGGGAACTTACCCGAGACAGCAGACGGTCGCGTCGTCGAGTTTTATTATGATACGAGTGGAACGGAAATCACGGTCGTATTCGTGACAATTCCTGCTTTTGATGCCAGTCGCAAGCGGGCATTTACCGTCGGGAAGACGTTTAAGACGATCTCGACTCTTGAAGATTTTACATTAGTGAAATATGACCTTATAGATCATCAGATCCTCGCGACACTTGAAATGTTCGCCGATGGATCGAAGCGCCAAATCGACGCTTCGAGATTGCTCGACTATTAAAAAAAGAAGGAGACGCGGATTGCCGCGACTCCTTCTTTTTATTTCGCGTTCAGCGTGATTTGATCATGGTCAAGCTCGGCGATCCCGCCAATCGGGAACGTAAATAAAGGTTCCGTGTGACCGAAATCCGCATTCGCGATGACGGGGATTGTTTTAAGTTGCGGGTAGAGACTGACGAGATAACGTAAATGTTCTTCCGTCATCTTCGTCGTCAGTTGGAACCGGCCGAAGACGATGCCACGGATTTCGTCAGCGCCCGGTTGTGCCAGTAACGAAGCAAAGTCACGGGCGAACGTCGCCGGATGGACTTCGTAGTCGTCCTCTAAGAAGAGGACGGCTTGACGCAAATCGGGGAAAAACGGCGTTCCTTGTAATAAGTTCAACGTACAAAGGTTTCCCCCGAGAATCCGGCCGCTCGCTTTTCCGCTCGCTAAAACGAGATGACCGTCGTTCAAGGACGTGACGGTCCGGTCGTCAAACCAGTCATGCCAGTTGACGCTCGGACGAACGGAGATCGCTTGGACGCCGAAGAACATCTTCTTGAAGTAGTCGAGCGTGTAGGCGTCACGCGAACTGAGTGCCCGTAACATCGGTCCTGAGTAGGTGACGAGACCTGTTTTTGTGAAAATCGCATTACTGAGCGCCGTAATGTCAGAGAACCCGCAAAGAATCTTCGGGTGGGTCCGAATCAAATCGTAATCGAGTCCCGCAAGCAATTCGTTTGAACTGAAGCCACCGCGTACGCAAAGAATCGCGTTGACGTCGCTGTCGGCGAAAGCGGCATGTAAATCGTCGATTCGGCAAGCCGGGTCGCTCGAACCGAACGGATTGACGGCGCGGGCATGTTGACTGATTGAGACGCGGAGTCCGAGCGTTTCTAACAGTTCGATGGCGTCATTGATGATTTTTTCATCGACACTCGCTAAGCTCGAAGCAGGCGCAAGGAGACGGACATGCGAACCTGCCTTTAGTTTATCCGGAGTAATCGGCGTCAACTGGCTTTCGATACACTCGATCCGGTTTCCGAACGGATCCTCCGTAAACAATCGCCGGCGCGGTGCAAGCCGATCGTCAAACGTGACCGGGTGACCGGCTTTATTCAAGCGCTCGGCGACACCATCCAAGTCGGGAAACGTAAGGCCGGGATGTGCTTTTTTAGCCGGCTGAAAATTTTGTTCGATGCCAACGTGAATCGCTGCAGCGTGACTTGTAAACCAAACGCCACCCGTCGCACGGACACCGACGGGCTTTTCGACTTCTTTCATATGTAATAGCCCGGCATAAAAAGCCCGGGTCGCATCTTCTGAAGCAGGTGGCGCAGCTAACTGAACATGATCAAGCATGACGACACTTCCTTTCGTGGTGCATCAACCGACAAATTGTGTGACCCGTTTAAGTTCACGTTCGACAAAGTCTAGATAAAAGGAACCGTCAATGCGGTGGTCAAGACTTTGGGCAATTTCATAAATATTCGAACGGAGCAATCCGAGATAGCCGGCTTCTTCTTTACGGGCTGATCGGTAAGAGGCTGCGTAATGAGCGAGTAAGAACTGAAGGTAGCCGCGATCTGTCAAAAGCGGAATCAATTGTTTTTTCTCTTCCATCGACCAGACGTAATTCGGGTTGTAATACATTTCGGCATAAAGGTGATACGGTTCGTCACCACCTGTGAAGAGCGGCTTGACGCGGCGTACTTCTTGTGTGAGTTTCTCCATCCAATCGAATCGGTCCTGTTTACGACTGATGAACAATGGCAAGATGTACGGATGTGCCTGGTCCGGCATCCGTGAACAACCGCGCTCGTGTCGGATTGCTGCATACAATAGAAGTGCCCGGTCTTCGAAACCACGTTCAATCGCGTACGTCATCCGGCTGAATCCTTCACACGAAGGACAATCACTCAGTTCATCGGAAGGGGCATCAATCCATTCTTCCAAGTATTGATCCGCTTGTTCTTCGTCACCAAGTTTACTGTAAATCATGAAACCGATATAATCACGGGTCCGCGCAAATCCATTGGCGTCACAAAAGTCGCTAAAACGTTCATAATCTGCCTCTAACAAAGCGATCGAGACGTCTTCTTGTTCAGCGGCATAAATCAAATACGATTTATAGTTCCAGTACAGGTCAAGCTCCTGTTTATGTGTCAGTGTCAGTTCGTCCTTACGAATCCAGTCCATCAATAATGAAAACGAGACGAGGAACGAGCGGAAATGTCCGAGATCAAACTGGTTTTGAGAAAAGGTCCATAATGCTAAGGGGCGAAGTGAATCGTCTGTCGTATCTTCAAAAATCGTCCAAAGTGATTCGCCACGTTCGAGTGACGGATTTTCCTCTTTCAATCGAAGATATAGGCTATTGAGTTCTTCATGAGGGTTCATCTGTACCCCTCCTTTCTTATATGAGTATACCACGCAGCGGATGAGAAATCGTTGATGATGCGGGCGCAACAAAAAATGATTCCGCTACGCATCAATTGCGCCTCGGAATCATTTCAAGAATTTGTGGATGCAGTTCATTTGCCGGATGCAATAAATCCTGGATCGTATAACTATTAAGTACCTGATGGAACGCTTCAATCGCTTCATCAAAGGCAGTTCGTGCAGGGTCAAGAGATGGATGTTCCACCATTCCCTCTTGCGGGTCCAAAAAATGAGTCGTTGGTTCGAACAATTGTACGACGTCACCGAGATAAATTTCATCCGGAGGACTTGCTAAGCGAAATCCACCACCACGACCACGGACAGAATGAATCAGACCATTTTGTCCTAAACGATAGACGACTTTCATCAGATGATTTTTAGAAATGTCGTAACAATCCGCTACTTCCTGGATTCGGACAAGTCGATCCGCATGTGTGCCTGCAAATAAAAGCGACCGGATCGCATAGTCCGTATAACGTGTCATGCGCATATATATCACCTACTTATCCTAGATTCTAAAATGGATAGGAAGGAAGAACAAGTTTAAATATGTTGTATAAAACAAGTATTTTTTATACCTTTTTTGAAGATTGTTTTTATCTAGGGGTTCGGGCATAATGAGGGGGGAAAGGTAGGTCATGGTATGCATTTTGATCAAGCATTACACCTCTTACAAAAGATGGGTCCGGAAGTGGATAAACGCGGTTTCCGCATCGCGAGCCGGTTTTATGATCAGTTAGAAAAAAATCATAGCCGACAGCTTGAACAAATGGGACAGCAGGACATGCGTTTACAAAATCGTGAACTTCGGATTTTACGCCTCAGTCGCCTGTTGCATCACGTGACGAACCAACAAGAACCGAGTGAGTTGTTTAAACTCATTTTACTCGAAGAAATCAATCAAACGAAATCGTTCATTCTGTCTTACCCAGAAATCGTCAGTGAGGAGATCCTGCTCGCCGTGCAATGGGAATTTGAGCTTGAAGCGACAGACCCATTGCTCGAGGCATGGTCTGTCGTCCATCACCAACTCGTTGATACGTGTCGTCACTTTTGCAAATATTCATCAAACGCAAACTGGAGACAACTCGAAGTGTTGTTGATTGCAGAAACACATCATTTAGGTGCTGTCATTGACGAAGCAAGGTATGCTTTGACGAATCATCGGAAAACGACGCTTGTCCATTTTAACGACATGAAGGTGCTCTCGTCTAAGTTGATGATGACACTCGAAGGACTTATTCAAAAGGGACTTGTTTTCCATACTATGCACCAAAATAGTACGGATGAAGGGGCGGCTGAATTTTTAGAGATGATTGCAAGCGACGACCCGATCGTATTCGTCAGTGGATCGAGTCGGTTCATCGCGGATGTGCAAAGAACGCTGGAACCGCTTCCGGTTATCTTTGGTCCATTTGTCGCAGATAATGCGTTGCCGTCTTAAGCGTAAGTTACCTGAGATGCGTTGTTTTTACAGACAAAAGCGAGTTTTCCCGATCATTAAAGGGAAAACTCGCTTTTTATCATGGATTAATGTGGTTTTCCAGCAACCCCATAAAAAAAGAGTTGCATTATCTCATTGATGAAATGATCTTTGTCAGCGTAGTTATCAGCGAGTCCCGTGAATGCGTCAGCCTGTTCCATGAAGAGATTCATGTAAAACATGATGAGAGGTGGTGAGAAAGTATGATGGATTACGCCTTCTTTTTTTCCTTGGTCAATCAAAGCGAGCATCAGCGGGAGGGTGAATTCCTGATTCATTTTTTCTGTAAATGCTCTCATCTTCGTATCTTGTAAAAGAAGGGTGTTCAGGTGTTCCATCGGGAATTGTTCAAAGGACTGCTTTTTTTGAAGCAGGATAAACGATAATTTTTCTTGAAAGGAGTAGTCACCTGTTAGGTATGTTTCCATTTGCTCCATCATCTTCGTGTACCACTCTTGAATCGTCTCACGGATGAGATTCTCTTTGTTTTCAAAATGCTTATAGATTGTCACTTGTGAAACATTGGCACGATCGACGATATCTGCAATCCGCAGGTGTTTTGGTTCTGATGTCATCAATAAGGCGAGTGTCGCTTGACGGATACGCTGTTTGATTTCTGCCGTTCGTTTTTCAAATCCATTCATAAAAAGAAACCTCCTGTTATCACGATATAATGAAATATATCATCACCTATATTTCATTATATCATTGACTTCAAAAAACTAGCAGTATAAAATTAATGTAATAAACAACGATTTATATTTCATAATTCGGGAGTGATGACATGATAAACATCGAGAATCTGACGCAACAGTTTTCAAACGGAAAAGGAATTTTTGATGTCACGATCAATGTGGAGAAAGGCGAAGTATTCGGTTTTCTCGGACCGAACGGTAGCGGAAAATCAACGACGATTCGCCATTTGATGGGATATATGAAGCCGCAACGCGGGCGGGCGACGATAAAAGGGATCGATACGTGGGCAAATCAGGCGCAAGCGCGAAGTCACGTCGGTTATTTACCCGGCGAAATGGCGTTCCTCGACGGAATGACAGGGCTTGCATTCCTCAACATGATGGCCGGTATGCAAGGATCAGACAATCCGGACAGACGTGACGAGTTGATTAAAAAGCTCCAATTCAACCCGAACACACCGATTCGCAAGATGTCAAAAGGAATGAAGCAAAAGATTGGGATCGTCGCGACATTCATGCATGACCCGGAAATCTATATCCTCGACGAACCGACGTCGGGACTCGATCCATTGATGCAGAACTTGTTCATCGAACTCGTCCTTGAAGAAAAAGCACGTGGCAAGACCTTCTTGATGTCGTCTCATAGTTTTGCTGAAATCGAGCGGACATGCGACCGGGCAGCGATTATTCGTGACGGAAAAATCGTCGCGACAAAAAATATTCATGAGTTGCAGACGATGCAACGAAAATCATTTAACGTCACGCTCGATGAAGAAGTGGCTGTAGCCGCTCTGCTTGCTTCCGCCTTGACGACGGAGCGAATCGACGTGCGGACGGTCCGGGTCGAACTCCGTGGGAATTATGATTTACTCATCCAAACGCTCGCCCCGTATCACGTCAAGAACATCAGTGCCGATGACCAAAGCTTGGAACAAATTTTTATGGATTATTATAATCAAAAGGAGTTGGGGAAATGAATCTCGCCCTTTATCGTCATATGATGCAGCTCCATCTGAAGATGTTTTTTGGTTTCGGGGTCGGCTCAGCCATGTATGTCACGTTGATTACCTCCCTTTATCCGTTGCTCGACGACAACATGGAACAGATTGACGACATGATGCAGATCTTACCGGAGGGAATGATGCGGGCATTCGGAATGGAGTCGATCAGCAACTACGGTCAATTCATCTCGGCCGAATACTATGGTCTATTTTATCTTTTAATCCTGGGTGTCTTTAGCGTGATGGTCGCGATTCAACTCGTCGCACGGCTCGTCGACCGCGGTTCGATGGCCTATCTTTTATCGACGCAGGTCTCACGAACGAAAGTCATCGTCACACAAATGCTCGTCTTAATCAGTGGTTTAATTGTGATTCATGTTTTGACATTCGCAGGCGGGGCGCTCGCAGCACGGTTCTTAATCGATACGGACCGAATCGCACTCACTGAGTTTTTCCAAATCAACTACGTCGGGTTTTGCTTATTTTTAGCCGTCAGCGGTTATTCGTTCTTGATTTCCTGTTTGTTCAACGATGAAAAAAATGCTTTTGCGGTCGCGGGTGGGATAACTTTTCTATTTTACGGGATGAACATGATGGGGAAAATTGTCACGAAAATCGACTGGATTCGGCATTTTACGCCGTTTTCGCTTTATGAACCCGGAAAAATCGCCAGTGGGGAAGGAGAGGTCCTCGTCTCAGTAATCATTTTAATCTTGATTGGTCTGCTGAGCTATGGTCTTGCCATCGTCCTTTTCCGGAAACGAAACTTGCCGTTGTGAGGAATGAATCGAAGGGGGGAGACGAAAATCACCTTCGGCTTGCCTGTCTCTTGAGCAGCGTGCGTTTAGTCGCTTTTTCCCGATGAAACTAACGAAACTAACGGAAATGGGGAGATTTGAAGACGAGTCGAGGAAGAGCGTTCCGCCCTAAACATAAGAAACAGGGACCTCTTCTTTCTAAAACAGTAAAAGGCGCATTCGACTTTTCGTCAGATGCGCCTTTTTAAAATAAACGTTAACTTACGCCGACTCGGACAACCGTTTCGCACGGCGAATCGAACGATCGAGTGCCAAGTAGACAAGTCCAGATAAACAACACGCGACCCCGATGGCGCCAAGCGCATAGTCGCCGTGACCGGATTCGAGGAACAACGACCCGAGGAGCGGTGCCGTTACGCCACCAATCAACCACTGCACGCTCGCGGCACCATTATACGTTCCCCGTAAGTGAACCGGCGCGATTAAAGCGATGAACGTCATTTGGACCGGTGACATGATCATTTCGCCGATGGTATAAAGGGCATAAATGACGAGTAAGAGAATGACGATGACGATATAATCCGTTCCGAGCGAGAAGAAGTAGGACGGGACGAAGGCGAGTAAAATCATGCCGAGTCCGAAGACGCTTGCGCCGAGTAACATGACTTTCCCGAACGATTTCCCGGATAGCTTCGCAGCAATCGGAAATTGGAACAAGACGACCATGATGCCGTTCAGTCCCATCAAGTACGGGAAAGGATTTTTTTCGTCCGGTAATCCCGGTAAGGCTTCTTTTAAGAAGACGGGTAGCATGTTTTCGACGAGCGTGAAGCCCATCGAGATGAAGACACCAGCCGCAATGAAGATTAAAAAGACATGGTCCTTTCGTAAGACAGTCAGTGAAGAAAGTTGTGGTGTATCCACCGGATGCTCAATTTTTTCAGGCTTCGTCTCACCGATGAACAGCAGGAGGACGAGGGCATAAAGTACATAAACAATAGCTGCTCCATAGAAAATCAAGGACCGATCGATGAAGAGGACGGCACTGCCGATCAATGGACCGAACGCAGCCCCGATGTTATGTCCCATCCGTAAGAGACCAAACGATTCGTTTAATCGTTCCGGTGGCGTGACATCAGCGACCATTGCGCTCGCTGCCGGGTGGAACAGAGAATTCGTCAGGCCGAGCGTCGCATTTAAGATAAGCAACGGCCAAAATGTATCGGCAAACGTAAATCCGATTAGGGCGAGCGCATCCCCGACGATGGCGATGACCATCAGTGGTTTGCGGCCGTAAATGTCGGCGAGGTGCCCTCCGAGGAAAGAGCCGAATAAAGCGGCAATCGGCCCGATCGCCATGATGACGCCGACGAGGAGGTACGAATCGAGTTGATCGGCGTAATAGAGTACAAGAAATGGTGCAATCATGAACATCATGATACCGGTTAACGTTTCCCCGACGAACCGGATCCAGATGTTACGGTCGAGCAGTTTTAATGAGTTGAACATAAATAAAACCCCTTATTATTCCGTTTTTTGACAATAGAAAAGACGGATACGCACAAATATGGGCATACCCGTCCTGATATAAGGGGGCAGCATGTACGTATACGCACACCCTGCTTAATTTTTAAAAAATTAAACGATTGGGTGACGTACAATGATCGCAGATGAGTTTGATACCTGAATCTGTCGCTGTGCTTGTGGCTGTTTCATGTGTACGTCTCCTCCTTCTAGTTAGTTAACTTCCTCGTCATCGTATAGAACATCAGGACGAGTTGTCAACTAAAAATCTGAAAATTGAGTCAATCGTGTGAAATAGACGAATAGCTGAAAATTCGGTATGATAGATTAGTTGCGAAAAATGAGCTGGTTACAAGTATTGAATTTATCGTGAAGGGACTTATTATACATGACAAAATTACAAACTGAAGTCGAGAAACGCCGGATTTTCGGTATCATCTCCCACCCGGATGCCGGGAAAACGACATTAACAGAAAAATTCTTACTCCACGGAGGGGCAATCCGGGAAGCGGGATCGGTCAAAGCCCGGAAAAATTCAAAATTTGCTAAATCCGACTGGATGGAAATCGAGAAACAACGTGGAATCTCGGTCACCTCATCGGTCATGCAATTCGAATACGATAAAAAAATCGTTTCCATCATGGATACACCGGGTCACTCAGACTTCGGTGAAGATACGTACCGGATTTTGACGGCCGTCGACTCGGCAATCATGGTCATCGATGCGGCGAAAGGGATCGAGTCACAAACGAAAAAACTTTTTCAAGTCTGTCGGATGCGCGGTATTCCAATCTTTACATTCATCAACAAGATGGACCGTCAAGCACGCGATCCACTCGAACTGATGGAAGAGCTTGAAGAAGTCCTCGGGATCCCGTCGGTTGCCGTCACGTGGCCGGCAGGTTCAGGACAACAGTTCGAAGGGGTCTATGACCGGGTCAACGAGAAGTTCCACTGCTTCAAACAAGACCGGAAGACGATTGAGCTTGGGGAAGAGGGGCTCGCAAACGACGAACTCGCTAACTCAATCAACAATGAAATGTACGACACGCTCGTCGACGAAGTTGATTTACTCGACGGTGCCGGCAATGCCTATGACGAGGAATTGATTGCAAAAGGTGAGCTGACACCGGTCTTCTTCGGTTCAGCACTCGTCGACTTTGGTGTCACACCACTGCTCGAGCACTATCTCAACTTGTCCCCGTCACCGACACCACGGGAATCGAACAAAGGGAAGATCGAGCCGGCACAAGAATTCTTCAGCGGATTCGTCTTTAAAATCCAGGCGAACATGAACCCGAATCACCGGGACCGGATTGCGTTCATCCGCATCTGTACCGGCAAATTCGACCGTGGGATGGATGTCGTCCTGACGCGGACAGGTAAGAAAATGAAATTGTCGCAATCGACGCAGTTCATGGCAGATGAGCGGGAAACGGTCAACGAAGCCTTTGCTGGAGACGTCATCGGTCTCTATGATTCGGGCAACTATCAAATTGGCGATACAATCACGAATGGTGATCCGTCACTCCAATACGAAGCCTTGCCGACATTCGCACCGGAATTATTCTTGAAGGTCTTTACGAAAAATGCCCTGAAGTCAAAACAGTTCCAAAAAGGGATTGAACAATTGGCACAAGAAGGGGCAATTCAAGTCTATAAGACGGAATACAACGAGGTCATCCTCGGTGCGATCGGTCAACTGCAGTTCGAAGTCTTCGAACACCGCCTTAAAGGCGAGTATGGCGTCGATATCTTAAAAGATGCGGCGAACTTCCAGGTCGCGAAGTGGGTCAAGGTGACAGAAATCAATGAAGTGAAGAAATTGACGGATTCACGGACGGTCCTCGTTTATGACCGTTGGGAAAACCCGGTTCTCCTCTTTGCGAATGATTTCGTCTACGAACGCTTCGTCCAAAAAAATGAAGGTACGATTACATTAGTCGATTCGCCGCAACAGCTGAACGATTAATCGAATCTTGAGAGAGCTTTTCCGCGTCAGCGGAGGAGTTCTTTTTTTTACTGCACTGTTTTGCTTCAGAAGAACATGGGTAAAAAAGGGAAGTAGTCCGATTCATACATTTTGTGAGAGGGATGGTGGTAACGATGGCGAAAAAATTCGTAGGCGTTTTTCATGATCAATCCAGCTTGGAGCAAAAGATGCATGCTTTAAAAGAACACGGACATAAGGACTCTGATTTTTCAGTTGTCGGACGGGATGAAGCGGCCGAAGAGACATCGGGTGCGTCTTGGGTCGATGAAATGAAAGCGAAGTTCAGCAAGGAACCACCGTTACGTGAGACGCTGAAACGCGTCGGTCATTCGGACGACGAAGTGGCAAAACATTACGAAGAAGTCGAGCGTGGCGGCATCGCCTTGTTCGTCAAGGAACGGGACGATCACGACCACAATCATGACCATGACCATGATGAAGGACATCGACATGAGGGAAAAGTCGAAAATCCCGGCGTCAATGACTATGAGGCGGAGCAGGATGCGAATCACGAAAAAAGTACGCGGACGAAATGGGACGCAGACGATTTAAATAAATAAGGGACGAACACGGATTGCTTTTTCTAAAAGTAACCCGTGTTTTTTGTTGGAGAAGTGTCTTCGCTACCGCCAGGAAAAAGGCGAGTGCTATACTGGAAGCACTTATTGAAGAGGTGAAAACATGAAAAAAACAGTCGCAACACTTACAGGGCTCGGTTTACTCGGAACGGTCTTTATGACGCGTTATCCATTATTCGGTCGCCGACCGTCTAAAGCCGATCAACAGGATTACAGACGATCCGCCCAGTTCAAAAATGGAAAGTTTCAAAATGAACTGCCGTTTCAACTGAAGATGGAATGGGAGACAACAAAAAGTATCTTAAAAGATTATGGGCGGAAATTGCCGTCTTTAAAACCGGTCAAACCGTTACCGGTCAAACCGTTTGAACAGCGGACGGACGGGACAGAACCGCGTGTGACCTGGTTCGGGCATTCGGCATTCCTGCTCGAACTCGATCACCAGACGATTTTCTTTGATCCGATGCTCGGTCGTGCGCCGTCACCGTTCCCGAAACTCGGAGGCGGACGGTTCCAGACGACGGCACCGGTCGACCTCGATGCCTTGCCGGCAATCGATCTCGTCATTTATTCGCATGACCATTATGACCACTTGGATTACCATTCGGTCCTGGCATTAAAAGACCGGGTCGGACAATTCATCGTTCCGCTTGGTGTCGCGAGCCGCCTGAAAGGCTGGGGCGTCGACGCAAGCCGGATCACGGAACTCGATTGGCACGAATCGATTGAGACGAATGGCCTCCGTCTGACGGCGACGCCGGCCCGGCATTACTCCGGTCGTAACGGGCTTGATCAATTTTCGACGCTTTGGGCATCATGGGTAATTGAGGGATCGAAGAAAGTCTTTTTCAGCGGCGACAGCGGCTACGGTCCACACTTTAAGGCGATCGGTGACCAGTATGGTCCGTTTGACTTGACGATCATGGAGTGCGGTCAATACGATACCCGTTGGTCCAGTTCGCACATGTTACCGGAACAGACACTCGCGGCACATCTTGACGTCAAAGGGGACGTGATGATTCCTGTCCATTGGTCGGCGTTTACACTGGCGTTTCATCCGTGGTACGAACCGGTCGAACGGCTGTTGAAGGAAGCGGCGAAACATGACGTACCGGTCGTGACACCGATGATCGGTGAGAGCGTTACTGTTGCAAGTCAGACCCGTAAATGGTGGCGCGAAGTGCGGTGAAGTTAGGTTAAGTTAAGTGAAACTCTCATCTTTTCCCGTGCTTTCCTCAGGCGAGCAGTTGGATCTCGTTTGTCTCTGACAGTGCGAAAAGCACGCGCTTTTTCCTGTAGGAGTCACGGGAAGAAGCCGAGGTTAATGGACTGCCATCAGATGATGACTCAAAAAACATCCCCGCTCTTTCGCCTGTCGCGAGAGAGCGGGGATGTTGTGTTTTCGGACGAGTTAACTGGCAAGCCGTTCTGATTGAGCATCACGTCGCACGCGCAAACGTTCGATGACTTCAAAACCGAGCACGAGCATCGTCCCGATTAATAAGCCGTTACTGAAGAACGGACGTAACGTCAGTGGCAGAATTTCTGCCAGGACCGTCGATTGCAACAGAATACTGATCCCGATGACGGCACAAATCGCAAAAGCGTGTTTATGGCGGCTCGTCGTCATGCTGCTTTCAGCCGACTGCCAGGCAATCAGGAACATGTGCGGTAACGTCGCGAGTAACGCTGCACTGGCGACACTGCGCGGTAGTGTCGCGATGATGCCGATAATGCTCGGGAAAAAACCGACCAGGGCAATGACGAGTGAGGCAATCAAAAACGGTCGGCGGTCCTTACTGCCTGTCTGGGCGATAAAGCCACTCGTGATCGGCAAGGGAACCGGAACGAGCGTCGAGAACGTCGCCGCGATCAAGTGAATGATCCCTTCGACCGTTAGTCCCTGGTGTAAGGCGCCTTTTTTCTGAATCGTCGCTTCGACGGCGCTGAGCGCAGCAATCAAGTTGACAATCAAAAGAATTGCAAACGGAATCGCGACGAGAAACGCACTGCCGTCAAATTGCGGCATCCCGAACGGTAAAGCGGTCGGGACGGAAAAGACACCGGATGCTTCCGGCAGTGACGGACGGCTGACCAACCAGCCGACGACGATACCGATCATCAAGGCGAACGGACGAAGCCGTGCCGGACCAAACTGACTCAGTCCGAGGACGAGCAGGAAGGTCAATATGCCGGCAAGACGTGTCGCTTCGACGGCGAGAACGGCCCCCAGCATGACGCCGGTCAGTTGGATACATAATAAAAGTAAAAACGTGCCGCTGACGAGCGGGGTGAAGACCGGTAATAAAAAGCGGGTCCATCCCGTCAACCCGAGGAAAATCAAGACAACACCGGCGATGACGACCGCGGCCATCGCAATCGTGAAGGCCGTTTTTGAATCGACCGGCAGAGCGGCGATGACAACAAAGATGCTGACCCATGAACCGGCAGGACCGGACACGATCGGTAACCGGTGACCGAACACACCATGAAGAAAACAGGCAATCCCGCCGACAAAAAAGGATCGCTGGACAAGCGCGGCCGTTTCGACACTTGAGAGGTCGAACAGGCTCGCGACGACGATCGGCAAGGCAATCGTATTGGCTAATAAGAAAATAATCCACTGGACTGTGGACGTCGTACGTTTCACAAAAATCGTCTCCTTTAAAAATCGCTGATTTCAGCATCGTATCATATGATTGATGTTATGATTCATACATATTTATGACTGAAAACATATGAAAGAGATGATGAATATGGATTTACGGCAATATCGCTATTTTTGTGCAGTCGTCGAAGAACAATCGGTCACGCGGGCAGCAGAACGCCTGCGGATGGCTCAGCCTGCCTTGACGCAACAAATTCGGAAGATGGAAGAGTTGCTTGGCGTACGGCTGATTGAACGGGCGGGACGCGGCATCCGGATTACAGCGAGCGGTGAGCGGCTCTATGAACGGGCCGTCTCACTATTGCGCTATGAAGCGGAAACGCGGATCGAAGTCAGTGACATCAAGGAAGGGCGGACCGGCATCTTACGGATCGGCGTCAATACGTTGTCCGCCGGCCGCTTGACAGGCTGGGTGAGAGAAATGAAACGACGGCATCCGCGGATTACGTTACAGATTCATCAGGGCGAGTCTGCTGCTTTGATTGATCGTTTGAAGGATCATGCGATCGACGTGGCACTCGTCCGGCTGCCGATTGAGGCGCAAGGTGTCACGATCGAGTGGATGGAAGAGGAACCGTTTTACCGAATCCATCATCCTGATTTTCCGGATGCCGATATGATTATTCCGAGTCAGGAAGGACTGGGTGTCTTTCAGACGCTCAGCCAACAGTTCGGGGTCGTCTCACAGGAAACGTGTTCCGACGTCTTGACCTTGATTGGCCTCGTCCGGTGTGGACAAGCGGTGACGCTGTTACCGGAAAGTACGCTCCGCGAACTCGACATGACGGGACTGGTGCGGGAACGGTTACCGGACGCGACGAGTACGACGGCTCTTGTCTGGTTAACGGAGGACGGTCAATCGGCGCTGACCCAACAATGGGTCTCGATTGTCCACGAGTAAGAACGAATTGTTAAAAAAGGGATTTTATAGGATACTTGAACAAGAGACAGGAAGGTAAGGGGGAGGATGAAATGAAGACGATTCGCGGAAAGTACGGCGAAGCGAAGATTTTTACACACAATGTCGATGACACGACGATTGAACAGGTGACGGGGATGCTGAACGAAAACATTGCTGTCGACGGCAATGTCCGAATCATGCCCGATTGTCACGCTGGCAAGGGCTCGGTCATCGGAACGACGATGCGGATTCACGATAAAGTGGTTCCGAATCTCGTCGGTGTCGATATTGGCTGTGGGATGTTATGTACACAAATCAACCGTGAAGGAACAGCCCGCGTCGATTATGAGAAGTTGGATGCTGCGATTCAGGAACTGGTTCCGAGCGGCATGTCAGTCCGCAATCAGCCGCACCGGTTATCGGAACAGATTCCGTTTGAGCAGGTGTTGGCACCGTTCAACGAAACGCGGGCCCGATTGTCGATTGGCACGTTAGGCGGCGGGAATCACTTCATCGAGCTGAACGCGGACGACGAGGACAATCTCTATCTCGTGATTCATTCCGGCAGCCGGAACCTCGGAAAAACGATTGCCGAACATTACCAAAATCTGGCGGAAAGCTCACAATTCACCGTCGATACGGCGTCGGTCGTCGCCTCACTGAAAGATCAGGGACGGGAGCAGGACATTCAATCGACTCTGGTCGAGTTGAAGAGTCAGTTCAATGAAACGAATAAAGATTTAGCGTACGTGTCCGGTTCCGATATGGACAACTACTTACATGACTTAAAAATCGCTCAAAAGTACGCGGCGCTGAACCGTCAAGCAATGACCGACGTCATTGTTGAAGCGATGGGCTGGTCGGTCACGGAACAGTTCGATACGATCCATAACTACATCGATCTCGAGCAGATGATTCTCCGCAAAGGTGCGATTTCAGCGCAAGCCGGTGAAGTCGCCATCATTCCGATGAACATGCGTGACGGCTCACTGATCGTTAAAGGAAAAGGCAATCCGGACTGGAATTTCTCGGCGCCACACGGAGCAGGACGGATCATGTCCCGTTCAAAAGCCTTTAAAACCGTTGATCTGAGAGAATTTGAAGCGACGATGCAGGACGTCTGGTCGAGTTCGGTCGTCGAATCGACACGTGATGAGTCGCCATTCGTCTATAAACCGATGGAGGAAATCATCCGGAACACAGAAGATACGGTCGAATTACTCAAAGTCATCAAGCCGCTCTATAACTTTAAGGCGAAGTGAGCCGGTAGGTGTCTGCGACTTTGAACCAGACCAAATCCCCCGACCTTCTGATTGGAAATGAATCAGTGGTGAGGGGATCGGTTACATAATATTTACTCGTTGTCAGTCTTTACTACTGCCGTACCAAAGTCGGCGTTGAAGGCACGGCACCAAATCACGACGGTATTGTACTTCGTGAAATCGACATCTGGAGGGACAGCATAATTTTGATTGCCGGTATTGCCTTTTAATGCCCCTAAGTTGATGCCTTCTTTTGGCTCCATACCCGGTTGAATGAGATAGACGAATAAATCTGGACCATTCGTCGTCTTGAAATCTTCAAACCGGAGATACTGACCGTCATCTGCTTGAATCGTTTTGAGTGTTCCTGAGGTTTTGTAGTTTTTTTCTCCATCGACGAATTTACCGGAGAACGTAAGCTCTTCCTCCTGCGTGCCAGGTGTCGTAGTTTCCGTTTCATCTTCAGTATCCGGTGTCTGTTCTTCCGTTTTGACGTCAGAGGAAGTCGGGGGAAGTCCTTCGTCAACTGCTTTATCAAAAAGAAGCGGCGAGACTAACCACCAACTGATTGCCAGGATACCGACGATGACGACGCCAAGGAGAATCTTCGTGATCGTTTTCATGTGCATCACTCCACTTCAGAGTTTTTTCAGTGCAGCGTTCGGACATCTGCGTCTTGGTTAAATTTTATCATATGTGGAAGATATCCGTTCATCTGATGACGCTAGTTACTTAGATATTTGTAAGTCTCCCCCTCATCAGCGCTGCGGAGAAAACCTGCTTTTACAAGTACGGATTGGGAGGCACGATTTTCATGTTCTGTATAGGCACAGACCTGTAAAACCTTCATCTCCTGCAGTCCAAATTCGGTAACGGTCTTGACGGCTTCCGTCATATAACCGTGGCCGCGGAAGTCCGGTTTCAGGACATAGCCGATCTCAGCAATGTTGTTTTGGTAGCCGCGGCAAAAACAGCAGTTCCCGATGAATTCGCCGGTCGACTTTAAGTACAGTCCCCACGTGATTCCGTCCCCATTGAAGTAATCAAGAGCAATCTGACTCAAGATGTTGACTACGTCAAGGCTGTTTTTTGCCTGTTGACCATCGTAGGCCGTAATGTCAATCATCTGGTTCGCTTCGCTTAACCGGATTTCCCTTAATAAAAGCCGTTCGCTCGTCAGTTCAGGAAAGACGTCAAAATAGTATTTTTCTTTCATGGGGCATGCCTCCTTGAATTTGCTTCTTACCTCAAGTGTACGTTATCTGATCCGAATCGGAAGCATAACATCATCAAGACTAAAAATCCGTTCATTAATTCAGGAGGAGTTCATATGCAAAAGAAAGCATTAGTCGTCATTGATATTCAAAATGACATGACAAAAAACTACAAAGAAGTCATCGGTACGATCAATCAGTCAATCGATTGGGCAGTTGAACAGGACTTGCATGTGGTCTACATCCGGCACGAAAATTTATCAGCCGGGACAAGAACGTTTAAAACCGGGACACGTGGTGCCGAGTTAGCACCCGATTTAAAAATCGTTTCAGATCATGTATTCACAAAATACAAGGGGAATGCTTTAACAAGCGAAGCGTTCGCGGCGTTTATTAAGCAAAACGACATCACCGACTTTTATCTGACCGGTGGAGACGCGACGGCTTGTGTCAAATCGACCTGCCTCAACTTACGAAAACTGGACTATGGCGTGACGGTAATCACGGACGGCATCACAAGTTACGATAAAAAGAAACTGCCGGAAATGATTGAATACTACGCGAAAAAGGGCAGTGACATTGTTCAATTCAATGACTTAGTTCGTAATTGACTGGTACTTTTGAACAGAAAGCATCATGAATCAGCTTGAGAGGAATGAAGTATTATGAAATTAATTTTGATGGGAATCAGTATTATTTTATTTGGAATCGCTCTGATGATCGGCTTTAGTCCAATGGGATTAAATGACGTGTTGGGTATTAAAATTGGAATGACAGTATCGTTTGTTGGGTTACTCGTCACGTTCATGGACTTTTTCATTCGCGTGAAGGAATGAATGGAGGGCGTTAAATGAAAGTCAGAAAAAGATTCTTAATGGTACTATCGAGTGCTTTTTTCGTTGTGGGATGCACGGATGATGCAGTAACATCTAATCCTAAACCAGAAATCAAAAAAGTCACTTCTGCTAATCAAAAAATAGTTGGAAATCAGAATCAAATCATGAATCACGACCGGTTTGAGAAGCTGTTTGAACAGATGCATGAACACTTGAAGATTGATCATTTTCAACTGAAAGCAAGTACGCTGGGATCAGATTTTACAATAATCGACAGGGAGTTAAGCTTTAGCAAAAGAAAATGGCTAACCGTTGATGGAACCAGTGACAGTGCCTCAACACAAGAGAGTTTGTATTTCGAAGACGAAAAACAGACGACTCAGTTATCTATCCACTTTGCATACACAGACCACTACATAGGGGAAGACATGATCCAGTATCCAAGCAATTCGGGTTACAACAAATTGAATCAAAAACTCGCGAAAAAATCAGATTTAATTATTATCAGCTATAAGAACATAGTGATTTCGGTTCAGCAAAACACATTAAGTAAAATAGATCCGGAAACGACACGACTTGCAGTAAAGAGGGTAATCGATGAGTTAGAAAAACGAAAATAATTACTTACTAAAATGAGAGAACTCCGCCATGAAGGAGCTCTCTCATTTTTTGTCTCTATTCAAACATTCTTCAGTATCATTAGATGCGATTAAATGATCAACGAATCGTTTTTAAGGCGCCAGCCCAAGGGATGACTTGATCGAGCATTTGGTTGACGGAATCTGCTTGAACCGGTGCTGCTTTTAATACAGCTCCATTCTCAAAGTCAGTGAACAGCGAGAGGGCAGGGTGGACTCGGACGTCTGCGATCAACAATTCGCCTAAAATCCCGCGTAAATGTTCTGCTGCCCGGGCACCGCCGACTGAACCGTACGAGACGATACCGGCTGCTTTGTTATTCCACTCAACACGAAGGTGATCGAGAGCATTTTTTAAGGACGCGGCAATCGAATGGTTGTATTCCTGTGTGATGAACACAAATCCATCCTGAGCGGCAATCGCTTCAGACCAGGCAGCTGCACCGGATGCATCGCCGTCTTTTTCACCGAGCAACGGTAATTTGTAATCGGCGATGTCAATGATTGTATAGTTGGCATCTCCGCGTTTGTCCGCGAGCTCTTTGACCCAGTTCCCGACCTGTGGGCTTAAGCGACCTTCACGTGTTGATCCCAAAATGATTCCAATGTTTAACTTTGTCATGTTCGTTTCCTCCTCTTGTTGTGGTGTTTCCTTTGAACCAAATAATTTACTGAATAGACTCAAGTGAATTCCTCCGTTTTATAGGTATTCTTTTTCAATCGTCCGCGTGCTGCGGACGGTATCAATTGGACGGACCATTTGCTCGATCTGTTGACGTTGTGATTCTAAGAACGGTGGTAACGATAATTTTTCTCCGACCGTTTCATATGGCTCGTCATCCAAGAAACCGGGACCATCTGTTGCCCATTCGAACAGGATACCTTGAGCGACACGCGCATATAAGGATTCGAAGAAGAAACGATCGACATAGCCGGATGTATTGAATCGTAAGTTTTGCATGCGACTGATCCATTCATTTAAAGCGGCCGTATCTTCGACTCGGAAAGCGACGTGGTGAACGGTACCAAATCCTTGCTGTCCACTTGGAAGGAGGAGGTTATGCTCGACGATGACTTGCGCGCCATTCCCGCCTTCGCCCATTTCAAACAGATGCAGTGATCCGGCTTTATCGATTTCCCGCATCAGCATCGCTTTTTCCAACACTTCTTTTAACCGGTCAAATTCGGCAATCCGGATGTGGATTGGACCCAAGCCGGTGATGGCGAATTCTAATGGTACCGGACCGTTTTGCCACGGAGTTCCGGAGGTAATACCTTCGTTATGCTCGTCTGAAATCAGCATATACTGTTGATCATCGAAATCGACGAACGAGAGGGTCTTCTTACCGAACTGTTCTTTAATGCCGCGATGTTGCACGTCGTATTTATCGAATCGTTTGATCCAGTAGTGGAGTGCTTCGTCTGTCGGCACGCGGAAAGCGGTTTTGTAGATTTCGTTTGTGCCGTGTGTGCCTTTCGGGATACCAGGGAAATCAAAGAATGTCATGTCGGTACCGGCTGATCCTTTATCGTCGGCGAAGAATAAATGATACGTCTGAATATCATCTTGATTTACGGTCTTTTTCACTAAACGCATGCCTAAGACGTTTGTGAAGAACGCATAATTTTTCTCGGCACTGCTCGTGATAGCTGTTACGTGGTGGATTCCTTTTAATTCGTTCATATAAATCGCTCCCTTAGTCATTATTATCTCGAATTCAAGATATATACTTAAAAAATTTTAATGATTTTGTGCCTGATAGCCTATTTTTTTAGCGGTCTTAATAAACGATTCGATTTCCGCCTGGTCAATCCCTTGGAAAACCTGATTAATAGCTTGTTCATGTTCCGGGAAAATCGTATCCATCAAGTTTTGACCGTCCGTGGTGAGTTCCGCAAATGTGACACGCCGATCTTCCGGACAGGCTTTGCGGACGACGTAGTTCTTTTTTTCAAGTTTATCGATGACATAGGTGATGCTGCCACTCGTAATCAATACTTTTTTCCCAATCAGCTGAATCGGTTGTCTTCCTTTGTGATACAGCAACTCGAGTACGGAAAAATCAGTCGGATTTAGTCCGGACTTCGCAACATCCTGTTTGATGACTTCATGAAGCGCATCGACTGCGCGGACCATGACTGTCAGTGCTTTTAAGTTCGGATTCGGCTGTTCCATTTCGTTCACCTCTTTTTATCTTCAATTCATATATCTTTAATTCGAGATAAATATACCATCTGTTTTTTATGGCGTCAATTGTTTTGATTGGTTTCTGATTACAGATCTATACAGCAGAACGAAAAGAGACAGCCCGCTGAGTACGGACTGCCTTTAAAGGGGATGAATACATCACCAGTTCAGTTCGTTTAAAAACGCAAGAATGTCTTGATTAACTGTGTTCATATCTTTTCCTAACGTCATTAAATGTTTCGAATTCGCAAATCCTTTAATCGTTTTTTGATCCGAAGCTACGCTTTCAAAAATCTTCTCGGCACTCGTCTTGTACGACGGGTCATCCAATTCCCCGTACAGGACGTGAACAGGCGAGGTAATACGTGACAACTGGTCTCTCGTCTGATTAATGAGTTGTTCAAAGTCGGTTAATGAATCGAAGGGGAGGTGATCAAGTTTAGCTATTTCAGACTCGATCTGTTTGCCATCTTTCCCTTCGAGTTGCTTATAGCGCTTGGCATAATAAATTATTCGTTCTTTTAGAACGGCTGCTTCCTTATACATCGGCACGGACATGGTGACTACACCGTTTACCTTTGACTCCTGTCCCATTTTTAGGGCAAGTACACCGCCAAGGGATAGTCCGACGACTGCTATTTGTTCAAATCCTTTGTCTTGCAACAGCTGATAACCGTCGAGAACATCCTGCCACCAGTCAGCTGGCCCGTAGTTCAGAAGTTCTTCTGCCGGTAAACCGTGTCCACTGAGTGTCGGGGCGTAGCAGGAATACTGATTTTGCTGCAAATAACTTCCAAGCTTTTTCATATCATTCGGATTGCTGGTGAAGGAATGCAAGAGTAGAACAGCGCGTTCACCGCCTTCGTAATAAAAGGGCTTAGGGGGTAATAATTTCATGAAAAGAAATGCCTCGTTTCATCGTTTTTCTCGTATTCACTTCAAGTGATTTTCAATCAAGAAATAGACTCTGCTTTTTGTCTCGAACGTTAGAAAATCCATTCCCCGGGCTCTTTCAGAAGCCGGTTCATCCGGAATTTCAGAAAAACCCTTCTCTTTTTGATTAATCCAGTTGCTTTGATCTTGTCTTAGAAGCTCGAATTCAGCTGCAGGTTTTTGTGTCTTGATTTCCGCCCACATATCATTCAACAGGTTATCCCATTCTTCGTAATACTGTCCATAAAAACCGGTCTGTAAATCTTGTTCGTACAGCTTTTTTCCTTCAGCAAGTATCTTTTCATCAAGAGTATCTGCTCTTTGCAAGTACTTTGTTTTTTCCGTCGGCTCCATGTTACTTTCATCATTTTGTTCTTGTTCTTCTTCTTCTTGAAGTGTAGACTCATTTTCCTCTTGCCGTGCCGCTTCTTCCTCTTTGGCAAGCTGCTCCTCTTTTGCTTGCTGTTTCTTCTTTTCTTTCTCATCTCGAATCGCTTGTTTTTTCATTTCTTCAGAGATGCTGTCCACTCGAATCAATACGCTTTTTGTATCACGTCCGTTTGAGTTTCTCAGCAACGAAATTTTATCATCGTTCTCAAAGTGACCTTCAAACAAAAACTCATTTGATCCGTTTTCTGGATTAATTACATCGAAGATAAACGAATCGTCCTCGGTTTCGGTTATGATGTAATTAGCCGTTCGCGGATCTTCATCACCTGTGCGGATGGTATATCTCTCTTTACTTACTTCGATGTAAGACAGCGTTTTGTTTTCGGATACTACTTTCCAGCTGCCGATCATATTATTTTCAGCTGAATCGTTGCAAGCTGCCAAAAGAAGGGCAGTGAGCATCATTCCAAGCAAGGGGATTACTTTTTTTAAAGACATAATTGTTTCCTCCATTTAGTACATATAGATTTGTTCAATCACCATATTGATTCGCCTTTCTCTTTTTTTGAATTCAAACACTTCCAAACGTTATATGTATGAATATTCCTTTTTATCATAGTGGTTTTCCCATAAATTTTCATTTATTTTGTTTTTTTATTTGTTCAATCTGAGAGAGTATGATTTGAAGACAAAAAATGTCTCGGGAAAAGCGAGCACAAATCAGACGCTTTATATGGTTAATTCAAAACGTCTCGTCTATAAGAGTTTCACCGGTCCAAAGTACAATCTACTAAAAACTAAATTGACAGCTTTTTTGAAGTTTCCTACACGATTTGTTGCCGTTAAGGCCCGCTATATTTTTAACTAGACCAAGCTAAACGCATCTACAATTAATCACTCCTTAAAGAATAAAAATATCAAAAGAAATTTAATCGTGATGTAAAGAGGTGGAGTTGAGCGAGACAATTTTCAAGTTGAGAAATAGGCGGAAATAGTATCTATTTATATAGGATTAAAAGACTTTTTAAGTATTATAATCTCTGTAATTAATATTATGGGTTAATACACTTTAGGTAGTAAACTAAAAAAAAGAAAAGCAACACAACCTGAACGGTCTGTTTTGCTTTTCGATTTGACGTTTAATTCATCTTTATCATTATAGAGCTTACTTAATTCGACTATTGATATCGAGATCATCATTAATCTTGACAATTACAATCATGATTATTTTCAGAATCAAATAGTAATCTCTTTCGTGATCCTTTGAATCATTAGTGTTTGTTCCATGAACGTACTTATTTCTTATGTCATATCCATTAGTAAACTTTGACTTATTTAAATAATAATCTAGATAATGTTGTTCAGGAATTGTGAACAATGTAGTTTTTCTATAAAGAGCACCTTTTTCAAATAAATCTTGTATTATAGCTTTTTTACTTTCTTGTTTATTAAAGATATTTATCACATCATACGAATGTAAGTCTCGTAAGATCTGAATTAATTCAGGCTGGCCTAATGATAAAGTTCCTTCGCTAGAAATACTAATTAAATTTTGTTCAATCAACCAGTCAATTCTATCTTTTTGATATGGTAAAAAGTCTTTAATATTTACAATTTCAAAAGTGATTAAATGAAAAAAATTTCTATATTTCTCATCACTCTTTTCTCGATAATAAATACCGCTTTGATTTGAAAATAATAATTGAGTAGCAATATTAAACCAGTCGTTATTGTAATCAGGATAATAATATTTATTACTATTGAAAGATGGTACATCATTTATTTTAATGCTTGAAGAAGAAATTTGAATCAACTCATGATCAATTTTACCTTCTTCAATCAATAAAGTGAATTGCTTTAGTATTCTGTCTATTTCGGGAATTATAGTTCTACATTTTTCAAAGTAACTTAAATTCACATTTGGCATTGTAACTATAAAGTCTTCGACACCATGTTCACTATGTAAATAATCTGCGAAAAACCATTTAATCATATCCTCAAACTGAATTTCTAATGACTCTAATACTTTCAGATAATTATAAAACAATGCATCGTATATCGTTTCTTTGTATAAAAATGATGTTGATTCGTGATACAGGTGTGGAAAATCAGTCATAGTGAGAGTTTCAAGTACTCCTGATTCTTTTTTATTACTAACTGAATTTAGTCTGAAGTTGGAATCAAAAAATCCAAATAAAAATATGAAATTATTCCATAGAGTTGGATAGTCTTTGTTGTTTTCTATCCAATCCAAACTAACTTTTATATCAGTTTTAAAATTTTTATAATCAAATATTATCTCTTCAATTTGATGTTTTGAAAAACTAACTGCAAATTCTGTGGAGAACGAGTTATTGCCTTCAAACAATTGGAGCTCTCTTTTAGCTAGTGATTTCTTTGCTATCAATTTAATTTTGTCTGATACATTAATCTTCATATTTGGAGGTGCCGTTACAATTTTCTTTAATACATTTAGATTAGACTCTTCACTTTGAACGTACTTTTTTAAAAGTATCTCAAATTCTTCTTTACTTAGTTCAGGTATGAAGTAGGGCGACTCGTTCAAAAACGCTTCTAATATAATTTCCGCATATTTTGGTTGGGACAGTAAAATCTCTTTTATAATTTCTTTAAAATATAATACAGTTTTTTTGTGTTTTAATATTATGTATATGTCCTCTTCATTGTTGTTCATATATAATATAAATTCTTTCTCATCAATTGAATTATAAATTTTATAATCCTCAATAATGTCATAAAAATCCTCAGCATAGATGTACTCAACCTGTGTTCTTAAGTCTAGGAATGTCTCAATTTTAGAGTTAACAAATTTTCCTGTTGAAGAATTTATATTTTTTAAATAGTCATTTAAATTTTTAAAAACTTGATCACTTATTGCATCGGAAATTGATTTAACATTTAAAAATTTCTTGATATTTTGTAAAGTGAGGATTGAGTTAATATCTAGCTCGCTGTATTCCCAATTGTTATTTATTTCTTGAATTATTGAATCAAGATACAAGTTTACTGTCATATCGTGTTCAGAATAAAATTTTATGGGTTTCATTAATTATTATTTCTCCTTTTTAATGAATAGAAATTCCGTGCAATATACTTTCTCCAAATGTACTTAATTGTCCTTTGTTTAGATTATCAAGCAATTTCAATAGTTTTTGATTACTACAAGAAAAATAAATAAGTTCCAACTAATCCTGATGAAATTAATAAAGCCCTCAAAATAAATGAGGACTAAGCATAAACCATACTATATTAATTCACACCGTCTCATCCGTAAACGTTTCACCCGTCCGGCGCACGGTCGCTCCGAGTTCAGCCGCCAGTGCATTGATCGCTTCCGAATCTTCATTTACCTCGCTGATGATGATGACGCCGTAGTGGTCAGGGTTGATTTGATTGAGCGTCCGGTTAAACAAATCAAACGAATCGCGTTCGTTTTTTTCGTCCCGGTTTGCCCCGATCAGGTACCCGGCGACGGAACCGACGAGCATGCCGAACGGTCCGCCGACAACGCCGACTGCCATCCCGATTAATGAACCTTTGAACGATTGATCCTGTTGTGTGAAGTCGATCGCATCGATGAAGGAGAAACCGTCCGTCTCATTGCGCTCGGCGAGGACCATCTGTTCCATTTCAATCTCTTTGATCGCTTCAAGATCCTTGATCATCTCAAAACCGGTTTTGGCTTTTTCTAAATCGTTGAAAATAATCGTCGTGACGACGTGGGTTGCATCATTTTTATATTGTGCCATAATGTCCGCCTCCAGAAAGTTCTGTTATCGTTCTACAATTTAGTAGTACCCGTAACGGAAGTATCGAAAACTAACAAACGCTTCGCTTCATAAGCGTACGATTGATATAGCTTCTCATTTAGTCGATAAGAAAAAGTTATCGGAAGTCTTTTGTTCTTTCAAATTGTAACGAGGCTCATATTATACTATGATAGAGCTGTACAAGTAAGCGGTATCAGGGGCTTGATGTCGTCAACACTTAAAGGGGGAATCAGCATGAAACAAACGCAACCAACGCAAGACGTGTTTGGTGCACGCCGTTCGTTTGAAGCGAACGGTAAAAATTACAACTATTACAGCCTGGAAAAATTAGAAGAACTCGGACTAACGGAAGTCAAACGTCTTCCATATTCCATCCGTGTCCTGCTTGAATCGGTTCTTCGTCAACAAGATGGTCGCTCAATCACGAAAGAACACGTCGAAAACTTGGCGAAATGGGGAACTGCCCAAGTTTCGAACGATATCGACGTCCCGTTCAAACCGTCACGCGTCATCTTGCAAGATTTCACAGGTGTTCCGACTGTCGTCGATCTCGCGTCACTCCGTAAAGCGATGCAGGATCTCGGTGGAGATCCATCAGTCATCAACCCGGAAGTTCCGGTTGATCTCGTCGTTGACCACTCGGTTCAAGTCGATTCTTACGGATTTGCCGGTGCACTCGCTGAAAACATGGATTTAGAGTTTGAACGCAACGAAGAGCGTTACAAATTATTACGCTGGGCAACGACGGCATTCGACAACTACCGTGCCGTTCCACCGGCAACAGGAATCGTCCACCAAGTTAACCTCGAGTACTTGGCATCGGTCGTCCTTGAAAAAGAAACGGCAGACGGCACAGTCGACGTCTATCCGGATACACTCGTCGGAACAGACTCACATACGACGATGATCAACGGTCTTGGTGTCCTCGGATGGGGCGTCGGTGGAATCGAAGCGGAAGCCGGCATGCTCGGACAACCTTCATTCTTCCCGGTTCCTGAAGTTATCGGTGTCCGCATCACAGGTGAAATGCACCCGGGAACAACAGCAACGGACGTTGCCCTTCGCGTGACGGAAATGCTCCGTCAACAAAACGTTGTCGGTAAATTCGTTGAGTTCTTCGGTCCATCACTTCACTTGATGTCATTATCTGACCGTGCGACGATCGCTAACATGGCACCAGAATACGGTGCGACATGCGGATTCTTCCCAGTCGATACAGAAACGTTGACGTACCTTCGCTTGACAGGTCGTGAAGAAGCGTTGATCGAGAAAGTTGAAAACTACTCGAAAGCAAACGGCTTGTTCTACACACCACAAAACGAAGATCCAACGTTCACGAAAACAGTTGAACTTGATCTTTCAACAATCGTTCCTGCGCTTGCTGGGCCAAAACGTCCACAAGACCGGATTGATTTGACAGACGTCCACACGTCATTCGAAAAAGCGTTGACAGCGCCGCAAGGCAATGCTGGATTCGGTCTTTCTGAAGACGAAAAAGATAAAGTCGCAGTCGTCCAGTTCGAAGACGAAGCGGTCGAAATGCGTACAGGGGACCTAGCAATCGCAGCCATCACAAGCTGTACGAACACATCAAACCCTTACGTCATGATCGGTGCCGGACTCGTTGCGAAAAAAGCAATCGACCTCGGCTTGACAGTTCCAAAATACGTCAAGACGTCACTTGCTCCGGGATCAAAAGTCGTAACGGATTACCTTGAGAAATCAGGACTTCAACCGTACCTCGATGAGCTCGGATT
Organism: Exiguobacterium sp. s133; assembly: GCF_018618595.1. NCBI lineage: Bacteria > Bacillati > Bacillota > Bacilli > Caryophanales > Exiguobacterium > Exiguobacterium sp. s133. The sequence goes on along the minus strand of NZ_JACSMK010000003.1, from coordinate 348,268 downwards.
CAACACGGTCGGTTACGGTTGTACGACATGTATCGGGAACTCGGGTCCACTCGACCGTGCTGTCGAAGATGCAATTCTCGGTTCAGACCTGCTCGTCTCATCTGTCCTCTCGGGTAACCGTAACTTTGAAGGTCGGGTTCACCCGCTCGTCAAAGCCAACTACTTGGCATCACCACCGCTCGTCGTGGCATACGCAATCGCGGGAACGGTTGATGTTGATATCATGAACGCATCACTCGGAACAGGTAAAGACGGACAAGAAGTCTTCTTCGCTGACATCTGGCCGTCACGTGACGAAATTCAGACGATCATCAACACCGTCGTCACACCACAAAGCTTCCGTGCTGAATATGATTCAGTCTTCACTGGAAACGAACGTTGGAACAACCTCGACGTTCCGACTGGCGATCAGTATGATTTCGACGAAGCATCGACATATATCCAAAACCCGCCGTTCTTCGAGAACTTGGCGAAGGAAGCGGGACATGTTGAAGCATTGAATGATCTCCGTGTGTTCGGTAAATTTGCGGATTCTGTTACGACAGACCACATTTCACCAGCCGGATCATTCTCGAAAACGACACCAGCCGGTCAATACCTCGTCAATAAAGGCGTTGCACCAAAAGACTTCAACTCGTACGGTTCACGTCGTGGTAACCACGAAATCATGATGCGCGGGACATTCGCGAACATCCGGATTCGTAACCAAGTCGCACCGGGAACAGAAGGCGGATTCACGACGTACTGGCCAACTGGTGAAACGATGGCGATGTACGATGCTGCGATGAAGTATAAAGAAGATGGCACAGGCCTCGTCATCCTCGCTGGTAAAGACTATGGTATGGGCTCGTCACGTGACTGGGCTGCAAAAGGAACGAACCTCCTCGGCGTCAAAGCCGTCATCGCCGAGAGCTTTGAGCGGATTCACCGTTCGAACCTCGTCATGATGGGTGTCTTACCACTTCAATACGTCGCAGGTACGTCTGCTGAGTCACTTGGTTTAACAGGTGAGGAAGCAATCAGTATCGCAATCGACGAATCGGTCCGTCCGCGTGACATCATCCAAGTCACAGCGACAGCTGCAGACGGAAAAGTCACGAAGTTCGAAGCGATTGCCCGCTTTGACTCGGAAGTCGACATCGATTACTACCGCCACGGTGGAATCTTGCCGATGGTCCTTCGCGAACGTCTTCAAAAATAAGGGATTGTCGTTGATTGAAAAGGTGGGGGGAACCCCGCCTTTTTCTATAGGAGGGAGGCCAGCCGATGAGTCGGTTCAAAAAGTGGTTTCAGCCGAAAGAGGAAGAACCTTTACCGATTCGTGATGTTACGCTCGATGAAGTCAAACAAGCGACCCACGAATTTGAGTTGACGTTACCGAAAGGGACGAACCGGACGGTCTTACTCGACGAAGCACAGAAAATTGATTTAGACCGCCTGGCTGTCCACCTCGGTGTCCGGTCGACACAAAGCTTTTACATGTCGCGGGAGACGTTCGCGATCATGGAAGCAAAAGACCGGGACATCGTCTATGAGATGGATCATGTCCAGCTCGCCGTCGATCGCTATTTTGATAAAGAGGGTAAGTTACCATTAAAGAAGTATTCGAAAACGTTTCAAGTTGATTGTGCGATGTTGTTTGCGACAGGCTATTTACGCGAATTGCCACAGCATTCGTATTATCTCGTCGACGAATCGATGATCATCGCACGTGAACCAAAAGAAAATTAACCGAAGACGGGATGAATCGCGCGCACGTGATTCATTTCGTCTTTTTTTGTCAATTTGTATGTTCGATGAACGGAATCGTTCAAAAGTCTGCCGTATTTCCTTAGAAATCAGTTGAACTTAGACAAACCCTTTGTATTCTAGGCGTAAAACCGATACCATTAACTATGAATCGAGACTGATTAGGATGGTGTACATGGCATGACGAAACGAACGAGTACATGGATTGCTGTAGCAATCGTGGCAATGGCGATACTCCTTGCCTATAATTTTTATTTACTAAATACGACACAGACCTCTAAAGAGGATGAAGCGACTCCCGTCAAACCGTTCTATACGATGTCCCGCATCCAGTATGTCGAAAAGAAATTATCGACGAAGGAAGATGCACTCGAAGCTCGGACGTACGAAGTCGTATTTGACGATCAGGGTCATTTCCGAACGGAAGTCATTGAAGGACCTTCGACAGGCACGACGGCGATTTGGGACGGTGAAATGTTCCGGGAATACGACGCTGACGGCAAGCTAGTCAATGAGACGGAAGCATCGAAAAGTGTCAGTGCGCCGCGCCCATTCTTATCGCGTGGCTTCAATGAACAAATCCTCGACTTCATCGATAAAGGTGACTTTGGTCAAATCGAGGGCGAGGCGGATATTGCCGGCAATGCAGCAGACGTCTACGTCAAAAAAGAACCCGCAAGCACGGTTCCGGATGAGTGGATTAAACAGTATCCATCGTTCTTCGATAAAAAAGACAATCAAGAAGAAGCGACATATTATGTCGCATCCGACCGTTCGAAAGTCTTAGGGGCGGAGTCACGGAATAACGGTAAGTTATTCTATTCCGTCAAAATGAAAAAAATCGAGTCGTTGGATGAATTTGATCCAGCTTGGTTAAAAATGAAGTAATCGAAAAACCGACTTGAACGTCGCACATCGTGGCGACAAAAGTCGGTTTTTTCGAGAAGTAGGAGGGACTAAAGCGATGGAAGCATTCTCGAAAGAGGAGATGTTCAAACAAATTGAAGCCTGGGAACAGGGTGAAAAAGTCGAGGAGGTCCGCGCCTTACGCTACGCACAAAGTAGTCGGCTGTTAAAAGAGACGGAAGCACTCGTCCGGATTCTCGCGCTACTCGTCGAACATCGGTACATCATGACGGGACGGATTGATGCGCTGGCAGAAAGCTGGATTCAAGAAATCAAACAACACGGTCGCTTACCGGAACGCTTGGAGCAATTGATGATTGAACAACAATTACAAGGCAGTTATCAACTGCTCGTCGCGAACACGTTCCCGACGATCCGTGAGACGGATAATGCCAATGCGAAACGATCGGCGACAAAAGATATGATTCAGCAGGCGAGTCAAATCGTACAAGAAACAGAACAAGTCGTCGAATTGACGGAACGGCTGCGGCGGATCGATGCGACGCGCTGGACGGAGTTGTTTGAGGCGGCAAAAGCGCTCCTCTTGTCGAGTGCCCGACTCGAACAGACGGCGACGGACTTTGTCAACAGTTTACAGGAACGGTTTTATTCACGCGAAGCCTTTCGAGAGATGACAGAGCTGAAGGTGACGGCGACGGAAGAATTACGCCGTGTCGTCTCACTGCTCCCGATTGAGATCAAACAAGTCGAACGCTCGGCACTCGAGGAACTCGATGCGATGATTGGACTCGAAGACATCAAGTTACGTGTCCATCAAATGTACCGTTTCTTGAAGTACCAACAAAAACGGACGGAAGATGGTTACCGGTCGAGTGACCAGCCGTCACTGCACATGATTTTCATGGGCAACCCCGGGACCGGGAAAACGACGCTCGCTCGTCTGATGGCGAAAATCTATCATGAACTCGGACTGCTTGAACGGGCGGAAGTCGTCGAGACGGATCGGTCGTCGCTCGTCGGTGCATTCGTCGGTCAGACAGAAGAACAGGTCATGAGTAAAGTCCGGGAGGCGGTCGGTGGTGTCCTCTTCATCGATGAGGCCTATGCCTTGAAACGGTCCGGTCAAAGCGGGAATGATTACGGACAGGCGGCAATTGATACGCTCGTCGCGGCGATGACGAGCGGGGAATACGCGGGACGTTTCGCCGTTGTCCTCGCCGGTTATCCGGAAGAGATGCGTGACTTCCTAAAAGCGAATCCGGGACTCCGGAGCCGTTTTCCGGAATCGAACCATTATCTGCTCGCCGACTATACGGATCAGGAATTGCTTGAAATCGGTCGGTCGATTGCGACGTCTAACGATTATGTCCTGACGGATCAAGCGGAGCGGACGCTACTTGCGCGACTCGAGCGCGAACGGGTCGACTCGAGTTTCGGAAACGGGCGTGCCGTCCGTAACATCGTCCTCGATGCAATCTTCAAAAAGGGTGCAAGCCTCGGCGAAAGTGCGAGTCACGAAGACTTTGCCCTGCTCGAACAAGCGGATTTCGAACTCGCGGCACCGGAAGACGAGTCGATTGATGCAAGGTTAGCGTCACTCGTCGGTCTGACGGAGCTAAAAGCAGAGCTCAAACAAATCCAGGCACTGCTCTCGATGCAACAGCGGCGCCAGGAAGCAGGCTTTAAAGTCTTACCGGTCGAACTGCATGCCGTCTTTAGCGGCAACAGCGGAACGGGTAAAACGACGGTCGCCGCCCTTTATGCTGACGTTTTGCGTCAAGCGGGATATTTGAAACGTGGACATTTGAAAGTCGTCAGTCGCGCCGACCTCGTCTCCGGTTATGTCGGACAGACGGCGCAACAGACACGGGACGTCATCCGTGACGCACTCGGTGGTGTCCTCTTCATCGATGAAGCCTATTCGTTGAACGGCGGGGCAAATGACTTCGGCAAGGAAGCAATCGATACGCTCGTCGATGAGATGACGAAGCATAACGATAACCTCGTCGTCGTTCTCGCCGGTTACGAGCAACCGATGCAGGCACTGCTTGCAAGCAATCCCGGTCTGAAGTCACGCTTTAAGCGGGAACTGCACTTTCCGAACTACGCGAAAGACGAGTTGATTGAAATCATCGTCAATTACGCGGAACGCTACGGGTATGTCTTGACGGAAGAAGCGCGTCTGGCGTTAGATGAACAGATTCAGGTCGTGCCGAACGGAAACGCCCGTGCCGCGATTACGATTGTCGAACGGGCAATCGCGAAACAGTCCGTCCGATTGATTGACAAAGCGAGTGTCAGCGGTTCAGAATGGTCCTATCTTGAAAAAGAGGATTTTTAAGGGGGAAGTTACATGCACACGATTGAAATACCGGTTCGCTATGCGGAAACGGACATGATGGGGATCGTTTATCACTCGAACTATCTCGTTTATCTTGAAATCGCCCGGACGGAGCTGATTAAGTCGCTTGGTCTTGATTATAAGGAAATGGAAGAGGCAGGCTACGTCTCACCGGTTACGAACGTCAATCTCGACTACAAACGGTCATTGACGTATGGCGATACGGCGACAGTCTCGGTCTGGATCAGCCATTACGACGGACTTCGGACGATTTACGGCTATGAAGTCAAAAATGCGGATGGTCAACTTGCCGTCGCTGGAAAAACGACGCATGTCGTCGTCAAAAAAGAGAATTTCCGACCGATTCGTTTACCAAAGGTCTTTCCGAACTGGCATGCCATCTATGAACAGATGAGTGCTGAGGATGCACGACTCGTTTCGAACTAAGCCTAAGCCCTCAGCAGGATTTCTTGCTGGAGGGCTTTTCTATTGCGTCAATTAGAGGTAACATAGAATAGCACGAAGGAAGAGGGGAATACACGATGAAGAAAATCGTAGCAGTCAGCACGTTAGCGCTCCTCCTTGCAGGATGTAATCCTGGGGATCAAGGCGCAGAAGATGCCACTAAAACAGAAGATGCGACAAAAGAAAAAACGGATGACAACGTCGCCCAAGAAGATAAGAAGACAGACGCAGAAGTAGCGAAAGAAAAAGAAGCAGAAGAAGCAAAAAAAGAAGCGGACGCGAAAGCAGCTGCTGACAAGAAGGCTGCGGAAGAAAAAGCAGCAGAAGATAAGGCGGCAGCAGACAAGAAGGCAGCAGAAGAGAAAGCCGCTGCTGATAAAAAAGCCGCAGACGATAAAGCGACGGAAGATAAAGCAACTGAGGATAAAAAGGATGATGGTAAAACAACATCGTCGCAAGATCCTGAGCCGGATAAAAAGTCTGAACCGGAATCAGAGACACCGGACGTCGATAAATCGGATACAAAAGCCGATTTAGGACTCAATGAACTCGTCGTCGTCAACAAGAAATACAGTCTGCCAATCGACTACAAACCGTCTGATCTCGTCGTTCCAGACATCAGCTTCTCTTATTCGGGTGTGCTCGAACAAAGTTACATGCGCGCACCTGCCGCAAAACAAATTGAGAAGATGTTCGCAGCCGCTAAAGCAGACGGCGTGACATTGAATGCGGTCAGTGGTTTCCGGTCCGGTCAACGCCAGACGGTCCTCTACAATAACTATGTCGCACGAGACGGGAAAGCAGCAGCCGATCAATATTCGGCACGTCCTGGTCACAGTGAACACCAGACAGGGCTCGTCTTCGATATTTCAGCACCGAGCGTCGGAAACGGCTTGACAGCTGAACTCGGCAACACAAAAGAAGGTAAGTGGATTGCGAACAATGCGGCGAAGTATGGTTTCATCGTTCGTTATGATAAAGGGTTCCAAGCGCGGACAGGGTATACGTATGAACCATGGCATATTCGTTACGTCGGTGTCGGTCCTGCAACACAAATCAAAAATAATGGACAGACTCTCGAAGAATATATGAAGGTCGGTCATTAATACTTTGGAGGTTGACCATGATTGAAATCATTGGGATTTTGATTCTCGGCTATCTGCTTGGATCGATACCATTTGCGTTACTTGTCGGAAAATGGGGACACGGGATAGATATCCGTCAGCACGGGAGCGGTAACTTAGGAACGACGAATACGTTTCGTGTCTTAGGTAAAAAAGCCGGGATCATCGTCTTGATTGGGGATCTCGGTAAGGGGGCGGTCGCGAGTCTCGTCCCAATTCTGCTCACGTCAGAACTCCATCCACTCTTTGCCGGTATTGCGGCCGTCATCGGACATATTTATCCGATCTTCGCAAAGTTCAAAGGTGGAAAAGCTGTCGCGACATCAGGTGGGATGTTGCTCGTGACGAGTCCACTCTTATTCTTGATTTTGCTCGTCTCGTTCTTAACGACGCTTCGTTTCAGTCGAATGGTGTCGCTCAGCTCGATTGTCGCGGCAAGCATCGGAATCGTCGCTGCCGTGTCGATCGGCATCGTACAACACGACTGGATCGTTCCGACGTTCTTTACCGTACTTGCTTTGTTCGTCATTTTCAAACACCGCGATAACATCGGTCGGATTCGTCAAGGGACAGAGTCGAAGATTCCGTTGTTCGATAAAGAAAAGCAATAACAGTCTGACTTTAGTCCACCTTTATTCATGTCATCCGTGAATAAAGGTGGACTTTTTTTGTCTGAGGGACGTGTTAATTCTGAAAAAATGAGGAATTCAACAACAATTCATAGGAAGCACACGTTTTTTTACACCGGATTTACAAGACCTTTACAGACGTTCGGTACACTAGAACTAGTACTCGTTAATGAAGGGGGAAGGTCGTGTGTCGTTACTCGGAGAAGAACGAAAAGGACAAATCATGAAATGGCTGGAAGAAGAAGGGAAAGTCATGACGAAAGATTTAATTGATCGATTGGATGTTTCAGGGGAGACCGTCCGTCGCTACCTGGAGGAACTCGAGCGGGACCGCCAACTCAAACGTGTTTATGGGGGAGCCATCTATCAAGGCGGGAAACCAGAATCGCCGATTTCCCGTCGGACGGATCAATTGTCGCGTCGTCTCGCGCGTTACGCGAAAGGATGGCTCAGTGAATACTCCTGTATCTTTTTAGGAAAAGGGGAACCCGTCGAGCACTTATTGCCGTACTTAACGGGAACGGCGACGATTGTGACGAACTCGCTCTCGATCGCAAACCATCTGGAACAATGTCGTAAGAATGGACCATTCAGCGGTGAAATCCGCTTACTTGGCGGAACTGTCGACACCTATGGTCAAACGGTCGGTGTCGAAGTGTTGCAAGCACTTGATTCCTATGCGTTTGATGCCTGTTTCCTTGCATTTGACGGCGCAGAAATCGAACGAGGCTTCGTTAGTGACGACATCGAGTCATCCTTGATTCAAAAAGCCGTCATCGGTTGTACGAAAGACGTCTATGCCTTTTTAGCATGTGACGAGTTTGAGGGGAACCGCAAGTATAAAGTCGCCGAGTTCCGACGGGCTAAAATCGTCCTCAGTCCTTCGACCTATCCACCATCATGGGAGATGAAGTTGTTTAACGAACGGGTGAACTGGACCGTCGTCTCGTGATACACTGATGCGGGAGGGATGTACATGTTAGAAGTAATCGCAGCAACCGTCGAAGAGGCGACGGCTGCAGAACAAGCAGGCGCAGATCGACTCGAGCTCGTATCTGCCTTATCGGAAGGTGGACTGACACCAAGTTACGGATTGATTCGTCAAGTTCTTTCGGCAGTAGAAATCCCGGTCCATGTCCTTGTCCGGCCACATAGTAAGTCATTTGTCTATTCAGAAGCGGATCAGGAAACGATCATCACCGATATCGACTTGATTCGTGAATTAGGGGCTGCCGGCATCGTCGTCGGTTCGTTGACAGCGGATGGACGGATTGATGAAGGATTCCTCGGTCGCGTCATCAAACACAAAGGGGAGCTGTCGCTGACGTTCCACCGGGCCATCGACAGCAGCCGTGATATCCACGAAGCAGCAGAGGTCTTAGCCGACTTCCCGGAAGTCGACCGCATTTTGACGTCGGGTGCCAAAGCAACGGCGCTCGAAGGACAAGCGGTCATCGCGGAACTCGTCGAACGACACGAGGAATTGACGATTTTACCGGGCTCCGGCATTACCGTCGAAGCAGCAAAAGAGTTGTTGGAAACGACGAAAGCGACCGAACTCCACGTCGGTTCAGCAGTTCTCGTTAATGGAAAAGTCGATGCATCAAGAGTATCGGCCTTGAAATCACTTCTTTAAAAAAGCATCGGTAACGAGAGGTGCATCTTCCCTGAGTGGGAGGGTGTGCCTCTCCTTTTGTTTGTTGCTGTCGTCCGTCCATCTTTCAGTAGTTTGTCACAACTTTCTCTGAAATCGAAGCACGTCCCTATTTTTTCAAGCGGGACTACGTTAAAATCAAATGGGAAAGTGAAGTGAGAAGGGGTTTATGATGACAAATTCAGCGTACAAAAAAACAGCACTCGCGACATTAAAAGGCAACTGGTTTGTTGGGCTAAGCATTTCAATCGTCTATTTTGCGATTTTTGCCTTAGCGGCCAGTCGAATGTCGTTTGATCAAGAAGACATCGGAAGTATGATGAAATTCGTTGGCTTGAACATCGTCGTCACGATTATTTTGGCACCGGTCACGGTCGGACGGACGATTTCCTACTTACGGTTCGTTCGAGATGAAAAAGCCGGCATCGGAACGTTGTTCGAAGGATTCGCTTCGTTGAAATCATATGTCCGGACGATTCTTTCGTACACGGTCGTCACACTGCTCGTCTATGCAGGATCATTTTTGATTTTACCGGCGATCTATTTCTATCTTGTTTACCGACTCGTCCCGTATATTCTCGTCGATCGTCCGGAACTGTCGTTTATTCAAGTATTAGGAGAGAGCCGACGGATGATGCGTGGACAGAAACGACATTTAATCAAACTCTACATCAGCTTCATCGGTTGGGGAATTCTCGCCTTGTTGAGTACGGTCGGTGTCATCTTCCTGACGCCGTATTTCGATACGACGATGGCACATTTTTATGAGAAATTAAAAGCAGAACGGCCGACAGCGGCTGAATGATTGGTACGGATGGGTCCTCTGAGAAATCGGAGGACCTTTTGAGTTGGACTGGATTCGGAGTAAACCGACCGTTCGCGCCTCCCTCCCTTGTCTCGTCTCCCAAGCGGCAGTGATTTGTGCCGCTTCGCTGCGCTGCAGGGTCACAAATGCACTGCTATTCGTTAGGGAGCGATTCAAGACGGACGGCTCGGTCGAATCGTTCTGTTTTTCAAGAAGGCAAAGATAATATGTTCAGAATCGCTTCGCTTTTCGTGACTCCTACGGGAAAAAGCGCAAGGTCACCTTGCGCTGTCAGAGCCAGGCGAGACCCTGCTCCTTGTTCGTCAGAAGCAAGGAGCAACGGCTTGCGGCTCGCCCGAGGAAAGCACGGGAAGCAAGAAGCGGTTGCCGCAACAAACGGACTTTGCCCTTTATAATTTCTACGTGGAAAGCACGGGAAGCAAGAAGCGGTTGCCGCAACAAACGGACTTTGCCCTTTATGATTTCTATGTGGAAAGCACGGGAAGCAAGAAGCGGTTGCCGCATACGATTTCTCATTAACCGATATCAATTGATCAAAAAAGGTCCACCCAAATGAATCGGGCGGACCTTTTTGTTACGGTTGCTGTTGCTGTGACTTTTCAGCGAGTAATAAATAGAGTGCTTGTGTACCAGACTCACCGTGCCCCATCGCTGCGAGCTCGTCATACAGTGATTTGACGAGCGCAAGACCCGGTGTCGAAATTCCCATCTCATCCGCCCGTTCAAGTGCAAGACGCATGTCTTTGATGAAATGTTTGACAAAAAATCCTGGTGAATAATTCTCCGCGATGACACGCGGAATCAAGTTCTCGAGTGACCAGCTGCCGGCAGAACCACTTTTAATCGTCTCGACGAACTGGGTCGGGTCGATGCCGGAGCGCGTGACGAACAATAACATCTCAGCTGTCCCGATCATTGAACCGGCAATTGCAATCTGGTTTGCGAGTTTCGCCGATTGTCCTTTTCCGGGACCGCCGAATAATGAAATCGAGCGTCCCATCGCCTCAAACAATGGTTTGACGTCAGCGAAAGCCTGTTCTTGACCACCGACAAGAATCGCGAGTGTCCCGTTTTTCGCACCAAGGTCACCACCTGTGACAGGTGCATCGAGTGAAACGAGCCCGTTTGCTTGTGCCTGCTCCGCGATTTTGACGGCGAGCGCCGGGCTTGATGTCGTCATGTCGATGACGATCGTCCCGGGCGCAGCATTCGCTAAAATTCCGTCTTCACTGAAGTAAATCTGTTCGACGTCTTCCGGGTACCCGACGATTGAAATGACGACGTCTGCGCCGGTGACGGCTTCTTTAATCGTGTCGACGATCGTCGCCCCGTCCTGTTCGAGCGGTAAGCCTTTTTCTTTTGTCCGGTTATAGCCTTTGACGGCAAAACCGGCTTTCAGTAAGTTTCGCACCATTCCTTGGCCCATGACACCGAGTCCAATAAATCCTACCGTTTTCGTCATCCGTGATTCCCCCTGATTGCATCGGTCTGACCGATGAATTGTTGCGTTACGAGTTTATTATACAAAACATTCGTCTCGACGAGGGTGTCGTGTGTCCCGATGCCGGAAACCCGTCCGTCCTCAAGAACAATAATTTGATCCGCGTGACGGACTGTCGCCAGGCGATGGGCGATGACAAACGTCGTCCGTCCGTGCATCAGACGTTCAAGTGCTTCTTGGACGACGCGTTCCGATTCCGAGTCAAGGCTCGACGTCGCTTCGTCAAGGAGTAAGAGTTCGGGATCACGCAGCAAGGCACGGGCGATCGCAATCCGTTGCCGTTGTCCACCCGACAGTTTGACCCCACGTTCGCCGATTTCCGTCATGTAACCATGCGGGAACGACTCGATGAAGGCATCGGCATTCGCCATTTCTGCAGCATCGCGGATTTCCTGTTCCGTCACGTCACGGACGAGTCCGTACAGTAAATTATCACGAATCGTTCCCGACAAGACGGGTGAATCCTGGGCGACGTAGCCGATTGCCCGGCGCCAGCTTTCAAGTCGGAATGTCTCGATGCCGTCCGGTCCGAGTGAAATATCTCCTGACGTCGGTTGATAAAACCGTTCGAGCAACGCAAACAACGTCGATTTTCCAGAACCGCTTGGTCCGACGATCGCCGTCGTCTGGCCGTGCGGCAAAGAAAAGGACACGTCATGCAGTAACGTCGTCTCATCATAGCCGAACGAGAGCTGATTGAATTGAACCGCTCCGAACGGACGGGTGACGTCACGCGTTCCTTGTTGCTCCGGCTGTTCTTCGAGAAGTTCCGAAATTCGTTCTGTCGCCCCGCGTGCTTTCTGGAGCTTCGAAATGAATTCGGTCATCGTCACGAGCGGGGTCATGATTTGGAACAAGTAGAGTGAAAAGGCGACGAGCTCACCGGCAGAAATTTGGTTCGTCGAGACCCGGTAAGCACCGAAGCCGATGATGATGATCAGCATCGATGTCAGCGTCACGTTGAACAGCGGTAACAGAATCGCTTGAATCCGACCTTCTTTGACGCCGAAGCCGAAGAGATTCTCAATCTTTTCGTTTCCACGGTCCATTTCGTAAGACTCGGTCGCTTGCGATTTGATGAGCCGGACTTCGCTCAACATCTCGGCGAAGAAGCCGGATAATCCGGCGAGTTCTTTTTGTGTCGCCCGGGAAATCTCATGCAGTTTCCGGACGAGCGGGATGATGATCAGTAACGTCAACGGAACGGCGATCACCATGACAAGCGTCATCTGCCAATCGAGGAAAAATAAAATCGTGATGGCCCCGATGATGGAAACGACGGATGTCAACAGGCGGACGAGCTGCTCCGACAACAACTGTTGTAACGTCGTCGCGTCATTGTTGAGGCGGGAGACGAGCTCCCCTGATTTTGTTTCATCATAAAACGGAACCGGTAGACCGAGGAGATGTTTCCACAGTAATGTCCGCAAGTTGGCGACGATGCGTTGCCCGGCAATCTGGAGCCAGTAAATCGAAAAGGCATTACTGACGAGTTGGACGAGAAAAACGACGATGAATAAGGAAATCAGTCCGGGTGTCAGCCGATCGACCGAGAAATTATCAATCAGTGATTTCAGAAACCACGGAATCATCAGTGCCGCTAATGCCTGGATGACCGAGACGGCGACGGCTGCTGATAGCAGACCGACCGGGGGATTACTTTTTTTGAGAAGATGTAAAAATGATTTGAATGTAGCTTGCTCCATACGGGCACTTCCTTTCCTATCTATTGTCTTGCGAAATCGGACTCGGGTCAACTTATAGCGATTCGCTTGACAGTGTTTCTGTTTCTCGCGGACACTTAGGACAGATAGGTAAACAGAGAGGAAGAGGGAAATGAAAGTATTAGTCGATGCCGATGGGTGTCCGGTCGTTGATTTGACAATCCGGTTAAGCGCCGGGGTGGACGTGTTTTTAGTCTGTGATACAGCGCATGAATTTAACCGGGCGGGGGCGACGACGATTACAATTGGACAAGGTCCGGATGCGGTCGATTATGCAATCGTCAACCGGATTTCACCGGGTGATATCATCGTCACACAAGATTATGGACTGGCGGCACTTGCCTTAGCGCGTAAAGGACGACCGATTGACCAGAATGGACGAATTTTTACAGATGACAATATTGATTTTCTCTTGCATACGCGGCATGTCGGCCAACAAATTCGTCGGGCCGGCGGACGGACGAAGGGACCGAAAAAGCGAACGCGCCTAGAAAACGAGCAATTTGAAGTGTCCTTCCGCTCCTTACTGAAGCAAGAAGAATTCAAATGATGTATGCCGGCCTTCTCATACGCGTGGTATAATTTTAGAAACGATTTTTCAGCTAGGAGGAAGAAATTCATTGAAAAAAGTCATGCGGTACCGTCCAACTAAAAAAACACGACCATATCGTTTGAAGAGTGGATCGTTTCCTTCGATCGAGCAAAGTGCGGACGTCACGACGGATCAGCAACAAATCGGTCAGCTGAAACACGACTTGCTCGCAGCCGAAGATAAATTAAAACACCGAAATGAAATCATGGAAACACTCGCGACACAAAACGTCGAATCTGCGTGCGAGACGCTTCTGTTGAAGCTACTTCCACTCATCGGATTGACGCGTGGTGCAATCATTCTCTACCGGCGCGAACAACTCAGTCATGTCGTGACAGAGGCGGTGGAAGAGATGGAATTGATTGAAAAGGACTTAGATCAATATTCCGTTTTGCGCCGTGCATTCGTGATGCGAAAGTCCGTCCAACTGCCGATTGAAACAGGAGGATATGAGTCCGCGATTCCAATCCAGTCACCGAGTAACAACAATGTCGTCGGGTTGATTTATTTAAAGCATGAGTTCGAGCAATTTAATTTAGAACAAGTCGGAGACATCTTAGACTTGTCACGCAAGCTCGGGATGACGTTAGAGCGACACCTCTTGTTCCATCAGATGGAGCATGAAAAAATCAAGACGTACCAGTTACTCGATTCGATTCGCGAAGCAGTCCTCTACATCGAGAGTAGTGGCGAACAAATCTATGCCAACCAAGCGTTGCTCGATATGTTCCCGCCAAAACTGTTGAATCAAGCACAAGGATTTCGACATGCCTATGAGCGGGCGACATCGCTGTTTGAGCACGTCGATCAACCGGATGCGTTGCACGATTATATTGGTCAGCTGATGAACGGTGATATACCGGGTGAAACGATTGAACTGTCAGCCTTTCGAGGCAATCTCTTGCTCAGTGCCTATGCGGAGCGGATTGCGATTGCGAACGTCGAGTGGGGCATGATGCTCGTCTTGCGCGATGTGACGAAAGATAAAGAACTCGACTTGAAGCAAGCTGAATTCGTGTCCATCGTCTCTCACGAACTGCGGACGCCGCTCTCTTCAATCATGGGATTCACAGAATTGTTGATGAAGCGTTCCCTCGACGGGCCCCGTCAAAAGAAATACCTCGAGACGATTTATTCCGAGACCGTCCGTTTGTCTGAGCTGATCCACGACATCCTCGAAATTCAAAAGGGTGAAGATTTGACGCAAGGGGCAACGAAAAGAACGATTGATTTAAAGAAACTGCTGATTGAAATGAAACCGATGTTCGAGTTAGCGAGCAGTGAACATACAGTTCGAATGGCGTTCGGTTCAGGGGCGCATCTCTTGATGGCAAGCGAAGAAAAAATGAAGCAATTGTTTACGAACTTAATCATGAATGCAATCAAATACTCACCGAATGGTGGAAACATCGAGATACGTACTGAAGTGACAGCACAAGACGTCCGAATTGAAGTCGAAGATGAAGGAATTGGAATTCCGGATAAGGCGTTACCGTTCATTTTTGATAAATTCTACCGGGCCGATAACTCAGATACCCGGAAAATTGGCGGAACAGGTCTCGGACTTGCGATTTGTAAAATGATCGTCATGGACCATGGGGGGGCGATTTCTGTTCAGTCAGAAGTTGGTGTCGGAAGTCGCTTCATCGTTGAGTTCCCGATTCATCCGATGTCATGATACGAAAGGAGGCAGCACAATGGATAATTCTCAAAGCCGCTACGAAGCCTTACATCCGCTCGTCGAAGAAATTTTAGAGAAACTCAGTGAAAAAATTGGCGTCAATTCGTTATTTTTCGCACTGAATGATTCAAGTAGCAACTTCATCGTCAAAGCAATCAATCAAAATCAAGAATTGATTGAAGAAGGATCGACGCATGTGTTCAACCACGTCCTTTGTAAACTGGTCATCGATGAAAATGCAGGGAAACTTCAAATCAATGAGTTGTTGACGAGTCCGTTGACGGTCGACCATCCCGTCACGAAGGCATTAGGAAACGGGAGCTTTCTTGGCGTCGCAATCAAAAACGCCGACAATGAGAAAATCGGGACGCTTTGTGCCTTTGACGATCGACCATATGACTTCTCGGCGGGCGATTTAGCATTGATTGAACATTACGCTGATATCATCAGCAAATCGATCAGTGTCGAAACATACGTCATTAAAGATGCCTTGACGGATGTGTACAATGAACGGTACATGAACCGTTTGATTTCAAGTGTGACGATTCATCCGGCATTTTTAATGGTCTTGAACCTGGATAACTTTCACGCTGTCAATGCCAAATTCGGATACCGTGTCGGCAACCGGGTTTTACAAGTCCTCGCCGACCGGCTGAAATATGTTCCGATTCCGAATCATGTCGTCGGACGGAAGGACGGCAATGAATTCATCATTCTTGCGCCGCTTGATGAACGAGAGTTTGAACAAACGGGTGCGATGTATGCCGATTACATCATGGCAGCAATCGAGGCGCCGATCGCGGACATCGGATTTGAACCGATTCATTTGACGGCGTCGTCCGGTGTCAGTTTGTTGACGGGGGATTATACGAACCGACAGACGCAAGTCTATGCGGCAGAGGCCTTGATGCAACAAGTGAAGCTCGATGGGAAAAATGGAATGCTGTTCGTCAATCAACAGCGGGAGTTCGAACAGCATCCGTTCGCTTCCGTTCTTGAAGAAGAGTTGACGCATGCGTTAGAACGCGGGCAATTCGAACTGTATTACCAGCGGATTCTTGATATGAAGCGAGGGATGACCGTTGCGGTCGAAGCCTTATTACGCTGGAACCATCCTGTGCTCGGATTCGTCAGCCCGACTGACTTCATTCCAATTGCAGAACGTATGGGGGTCTTTGGCGACATCGGTCGATTTACGATTCGCCAAGCGATTGCCGATCGCGAACGGTTCGAAGCAGAATTCGACTTACCCGTTTCGGTTGCGGTCAATCTTTCCGCGAGTCAATTTCAGTCGAATCAACTGTTAGAAGAACTCTTGTCCTTTTCGAAGCAAGCAAACTTTAAACAAGATCGTGTCGTCCTCGAGATTCGGGAAGAAGTATTGCAGACAGGACGGAAAAAAGCAATTGAGCGCCTTGAACTGTTACGAAGCGCGGGATACCGCTTGACGGTCGATCATTTCGGTAGCCATTATGCATCGCTCAATTCATTGCTTCATCTACCGGTCCAGGCGGTCAAGCTCGATCCCATCTTCACCCGACGTTTGGCTCAAAATCAGCTCGAACAGTCGATGATCCGGTCGGTCTATGCCTTGACGGAGGCGCTCGGTGTTTCGCTCGTCATTCAAGAGGTCGAGACATTATCGCAATACAAGCAGGTAGAAATGCTAGGCGAACGTTTATATGTCCAGGGGCACTATCTGCATCATCCGCAACCGCTCGATAAGTTGATTACGGACTTTGCGAAGAAAATGCAACCTCTTGATGTTTAACGGAAATCGTTCAGGGAATACTCTTAACTGTAGCTTAATTCAGTTAAGGGGGATTTCTCATGAATGAACAACACGATAAAGAAACAGATCCGATTACATCAGGTAATCAGATGACGAACGATGAAATTGCGGGACGTGATAAAGACGCGGCACTGGATACTCGCGATAAGCACGATCAAGCAAAAAACCAAAAAGCGGATGCCGAGAAATCAGACGAGGCGTCTGATGAGCAACCGGATCTTTCGCATGAAGCAGACGATGACTCTGACGTCGAAGCGAACGAGGAAACGAATCAAGATAACTAAGTGAGCGAATCGTATTCGTTCCACGCACTTAAAAGGCATCCACTCTTTCAGATGAGTTGATGCCTTTTTGAATGCAAATAAAGAGGTCTGGCAAACACTTCTTTCCGTTCAATCGGGCGGAACGGGACCTCGCTTTTTTACGGCGAGCAGATGGAATGTTGCATTTGCTTCTGCATATTCGGTATATGTGTCAGCGAGCGTTTCCCATTCATAAAGAGAATCAGAAAGAATATTTTTTAATACCTGTTCGCGGTTTGTCCCTTGCAACATACAATTGACGAAGACTGCGCCTTCGCGCAACTGGTTCAAGATGTGGTTTACGAACGTCGTTTCGTTCTTTAAATCATTTTTGTTGAAGTGCAGCATCGAGTCTAACAATACGACATCAATCTGTTCGGAAATCGGAAAGGCATAAGCGTTGCCGACAATGCCTTCGACAGCATAGCCCTTTACTGAAGCGTGTTGGTTGAGCTGGGTGATACCGACGACGGAATGATCGACACCCGTCACGGTATAACCCAGCTGTCCGAGTAACAAGGCGTCCCGTCCTTGACCACATCCTAAATCGAGCACGTGTCCCTTCAGTTGATATTCACTGAAAAAAGAGACGAGTCCCGGATAAGGCTGTCCGAAATAATTTTCATCTAAATAATACGTATCGTACGCAACTTTTTTCATGGGAAACCTCCTGTAGGATCATCGTCAAGCATCGCTACTGCTACTCCCCGCATCGCCGTCAAATCCGCCGTCGACCATTCCGCCATCTGTCGCATGCGACGTGTCAGTAATATCGATTGGAAACAGTAAAAAGGGGACTGTTTCCGTCGCCATGTCGTCGATCGTCGGAGCGAGTTGAGCAAACAGTTGTTGCAGTGTCGGATGATTCGCAAGATAGAGCCGGACAGCCGTTAAAAAAAGTAAGTCCTTTCGATGCTTGAATTGGGCATCCGAGCGGAGTTGCTCGACGATTTGGTCGAGTTTTGAAGCATGTTCGGCAGGATCACCGAGTAAGGCGAGCAGACCGTGGAATGCAAGTGGGATGTGAGATTTACGATAACGTGCGCGCGACGCCCGTAATTGGTCGACATACGCCTCGAAATCGTCTTCAGGTAAAAGTGAAAATAGGAGAGCGACGATATAGGTCTGTTGGGCGCGACCAAACCGTTTCTTCAACAGATCGTAAGCATCTTCCACGCGTGCAAGAAGATGCTCGACCTCACCGCGCTTGTAACATTGGAAAAAGAAGAATGAGCCGAGTAAAGGGGAGACGATGAAACGGTGTTGTTGTTTGGCGAGTCGGTAAAGGGATAACGTCCGATGTAAGTGAGCATCCGATGGATTAAGCCGGCTGATCAGCAGAGCGGTCGAGAAGGCATTTGCAGGATGCGTCATGCGATGCGTCGCAAAAAAACTTTGAATCGACATCATTTCCGTGATGCGCTCAAACGGAGACGCATCAAAAGCGTGGATTTTCGACGCGAGAAGCAGTGCCTGGGTCTGGTGCGAATGTAAGTGAAGTTCGATGTAATCAGCAGTCTGTTCGAGCGTCGAAAATTCTGTCGCATAATGACCAATCGTTTGATCAAAAGCGAGTTCGATCAAGATAGTGTCTTGGTAGCTAACAAAATACTGTCCTACGTCTTCGAGCTGATGCAAAAAGCGTGTGCTTTCCTCCATCACAGCCCACCCCCATCTTCATTTTCCCTATTTTACCATGAGCACCCGGTAGAAGTTAACCGTCGAGTTGATCAATCATCCGTTCGGCGGCACGTCGATAGAGATTGCTCATATGTGCAAGTGAAAGGATTTGTTGCAGCTGATCGATTGGTTCGTTTTCATCAGCCGACGCTTGCTCAGCTTCGAATGTCTCGAGATTTTGTACCGTGTTTTCCAGGTAGCTTGCATAAAAGGCTTCCAGATTGAGCGTCTCGTTTGCGACACCTTGATTCAATTCAGTCAATGTTGCTTTGATGTCATTGATTGAGACGGTTCCTTTCAGTTGATAAATCAAGCTGATTAGAATGAGATGATTCTTCGTATACTTTTTATTCGTGACGGGGAAAAAGAGTTTCTTTTTCGCGTAATTGTTAATCATCGTCTTCGTCAAAATCGTTTCGCCTTCTGTCCGCGTCGTTGCTTCAAATGTCCGTTCGAACAATTGAATGACTTGATCCATATATAAGTCGATGTTCGGAATATCGTCTAACTGGAGTTGGCGATCGAGCGGTCGCGATTTGTCGTCATCGTGTGTCATTAAAAAAACCTCCATGAAATTTACAGGTAATGCTTTCTATTTCTCTACTATATGATAAGATATCTATATAACGCCATGTAGTATTGAAAACTACATAACTTTTGGAGGGTAACTTATGAAAACGTATATGCGCGAACCGATTAATGGATTGACTCATCTCGGGGGAGCCGTCTTTGCCTTTGTCGGACTTCTTGCTCTAGTCATCAAGGCCTCACTTGAGCGGGGCGCGGCCATCGCCATCGTCGCAGCCATCATTTTCGGAGTCAGTATGATCGCCCTGTATTCCGTCTCGGCAACTTATCATATGGTACTTGCAAGTGACCGGGCGATCGCGATTTGGCGCCGCCTTGATCACTCGATGATTTATTTATTGATTGCCGGATCCTACGCACCGTTTTGTCTCATCAGTTTGAACGGACCGACCGGTTGGGTATTGTTCTCGATCGTCATGTTGATTGCCGTCTTCGGAATCACATTTAAGTTAGTCTGGTTCAACAGTCCGCGTTGGTTATCGACGACGCTTTATATCGGAATGGGCTGGATCATGGTCTTCGCGATCACGCCGCTTGCCGCAGTTCTGTCGCCAGTCGGAATCGGCTTACTGTTCCTCGGCGGAATCTTTTATACTGTCGGTGGAGTTATTTACGGATTGAAACCAAGCGCATTATCGTTCAAGCACCTTGGTTTCCACGAAATTTTCCACGTCTTTGTCTTACTTGGAAGTCTCGCACACTTCTGTTGCGTCTATTTCTTCGTCATTTAACGTTCATGAACCGGGTACGACGGAGACGTCGCACCTGGTTTTTTGATTAAAAGGCGCAGGATTCGGGAAAACTATCAGTGAACTGGAATTAGAGAATGGAGGGTGAACGATGCAAGAACAGGATAAAGCATTGATTGCGCAAGCTGCACTCGCATATGTAAAACCCGGTATGACACTCGGGCTCGGTACGGGTTCGACGACACGCTATTTTATTGATGCTGTAGGAAAAGCAGTGGACGAAGGATTAAAAATCGAAGCGATCGCGACGTCGATTGAGACGGAAGAACAGGGCAAGCGGCTCGGAATACCGATGCGTCAGTTACGTGATGTCGAACAGCTTGATCTCGTCATCGACGGAATTGACCAGATTGATGAACAGTTCCAAGTCATCAAAGGTGGCGGCGGCGCATTGTTCCGGGAAAAGCTCGTCGCGCTGCAAGCACGCGAAGTGTTGTATCTCGCAGACAGCTCGAAGTTCGTCCGCCAGTTGACGGGACCTTTACCGGTCGAAGTCGAACCGTTCGGACGGACACACGTCGAACGACTTCTTGCGGACAAAGGAATTTCCTATACACACCGCGAAACGGCGGGAGAAGCATTCGTGACGGATGGAGGCCATTTGATTTTGGATGTCGCCCTGGATCGTGTCCCGGACGTCGCCCATTTCGTCCGGGAATTGAAGTCATGGAGTGGTGTCATCGAAACCGGTTATTTTGAGCGGCAACCGGATCATGTGTTGACTCTAGAACACGGAAATATCAAACTGCTTGCCCACCCAACGCTGCGGAGCGGTGGCGGAATCGTTTGAACTTGACTCAACGTAGTCGGGATAGATAAGTAGTGCATCATTACTCGTTTTTTTAAGGAGGAACAGTCATGAAGCTACGGAAGCGATTTTTATTTGGAGCCGGTGTATTGGCAGGTACAGGACTTGTCATGAAAAAAATAAAATCACGCCGCCCGCCGAGTCATTTGAAGGAGTATTTGGACCACCTCGATCAAGATGAGAGTCAAGATGCGGATAAAGACGAGGATGAAGTAGGATTGACGAAGCTTGATTCGATGTACCGGTCAGAGTGGCAAGCGAACGGATTCCCGCGTTCGCAACAAGAACTCGATGAATTAGATAAATAAAAAAATGACAGAAGTCCGCTTCCCGGATTTCTGTCATTTTTTTTTTAGTATGTAAGAGACCCGGCGATGATTAAGCCGATTGATAACGAGAGGAACAATAACAATAAACCAACGGCTTCGTTGTTGGCATCGATTTCCTTCGTCATACTGAGACGCGGAATGAGCAGATCGGCAAGATAAAACAGGACGATTTGGAAAACAATCGCGAGAGCCCCCCACAAAACCATGTCGAGGATGCTGACAGAGTTTGCGATACTTGAATAAAGCACGATCGCAAGTCCGAGGATCCGTCCGCCGAATGCATAGACGGCTGCTTTTTTACCTTGACGAATCAATTCCATTTCCTTTGATTTCGTCGTCACTTCAAACAGGACAACACCGATTGCGAGCAAGACCGTCGCTACACCGATATAGGCGAGTGTTGATAAAAACAAGTCACTGAATGCCATACCATTTCCCCCTTAAGAACGTTTCTTGTTGTTGCGGTCTTTTTTTTGCTGAATCGCGACATAAAGCTCAAGTAAGGCACCTACTAAAATCCCAGCGGATACATACAGATAAAAATTATCTCCGATAAATCCAAACAATAAACCGAGGAGAAGACCAATGAAAATGTACGGTCCTTTTGTTAACTTCATATTCTTCACCTGCCTTACTATCAAACGTAGCTGATTTTTTTGATTACGTCCATCCTTAATTGAATCACGTCGTCGTCGCGATCTCTTCTTTTACGGAATGGAGCGTGACTTGGTTTCGACCGGATTGTTTAGAAGCATACAGTGCTTGATCGGCATGGCGGACTAAATGATCAATATTTGCAGTCGTCTCTTCAAAGCTTGCGACACCAAAGGATGCCGTCACATGGAGGGTTTGACCGGTCTGTGTCGTGAAAGGAGCAGTTTCAATGCGCTCACGCAATTCTTCAGCGAGGGTCAAGACGCGCGTTAACGCAAGATTTGTGATGATGAGTGAAAATTCTTCACCGCCGTTACGTGACAGGTAGCCAGTATCTCCGACTCCGTCACGTAACCGTTTTGAGAATTGACGTAACACGTCGTCACCAGCCTCATGCCCGTACGTATCATTGACCGACTTAAAGTGATCGATGTCAATCATGACGAGGGCGACCTGCTGCTCATTGAAGATACTTTGCCGTTTAATGTCCGTTAAGTAATCTGAAAAAGCACGCGAATTGTGAAGACCCGTCAAAAAGTCGATTTGCGCTTTATGTTGGAACGTCCGTAACGCAAGCTTCGTCATCCGGATGTCTTGGATGATGAGTAAAGTCAACCAGCTACTGACGAAAGACGCAGGGGTGATGACTGACAGGATTTCGACGATTTGACCGGTATCGCGTAAGACGATGCCTAAAATGACAGCGTGCAGAAGTGTCGCATAAAGCGTCACCGTCATGAAGGTCTTTTTTGAATACAAAGGCATCAGTTTGACAATCAGGGAGATACCGACAGCGAGACTGATGATGAAAAAACATGCCGCATAAGCTGCAAAATTCGTACTGATGGTAAAGCGGTAAACGATGATGGCGACAGTCACGATGAACGTCGGCAATGGGCCAGCGAAATAGGCGGCGACAATGACCGGGATATGCCGTAAGTCGACTAAAATTCCAGGGGCCGGTTCAATCGTCATCTGCATCAACACAATCGCGAGGACACTCAAACATAGACCATATAAAATACGCAGTGACTGTTTAGAATCCTGTGTAATCGGTTGAGAAGATAATTTTCCGAGTAAGTAAAAACCACTCATTAAAAAAGTGATATTGTGAAGAACATCATAGATGATTGTTTTCATATGTCGCGGACTCCTTTTAAACCAATTATGTCTATTGTACTATAATGCCGACATCGATTTTCAAAAAAATATCATTAGTGCTTCGTCTGATCGTTAAGAAGTGGGCATATTCTCTCATGACTTCAAAAAAATACAGGTGACCTCAACGGTGAACATGAGATGTATGTGTTTATTTGACTAAATGGTTTATTTAATTAGTGAGATAATGCGGGAAAGAAAAAAAGCATTCAGCATGACAAGGAATGGGAGCTTACGATAGAATGGAAAATGGCAAAAGGGGGAGGGCACATGATTACATTACATACGGTCAGTAAAGCATTTTCCAAACAACCCGTTATTCAATCAGTATCCTTAATGATTGAACAGGGTGAGATACATGGCATCATCGGTGCGAGCGGAGCAGGTAAATCGACACTGCTTCGGCTGATGAACCTGCTCGAACGACCGGATGAAGGCGACATTGAGTTTGATGGCATCGATTTGCTTGCTTTACCGCACCATAAATTGCGGGGTGTTCGCCAAGACATCGGGATGATTTTTCAAAACTTTAATCTGGTCGCGAATAAGACGGTCGAACAGAATATTTTGGTATCCCTCGAACTCGCGTGCGTGCAGAAGCAGGAGCGTTCCGCGCGGGTTCAGGACTGCCTCCGGTTCGTCGGATTGGAATCCTTTTCTGACAAGTACCCAGCCGAATTGAGCGGCGGTCAGATGCAACGTGTTGCAATTGCCCGTGCGCTTGCCAATCGGCCACGTGTACTTTTATGTGACGAACCAACGTCTTCCCTCGATCCAAGTACGACGTCGGAGATCTTACGGGTTCTTCAAAACATTAATCGGACGCTTGGTGTCACCATCGTGCTCGTCAGCCACGAAATGAACGTGATTCAGAGTATTTGCAATCGCGTCACGATTATGGAGAACGGTCAGATTCGCGATACGGTCGCGACTGAACCTGCAGGTGTTGCCGAAATCACGAGTGATGCGGGTTGGTTCTTAACGCAGTTGACCGAACGGGGGAACGCGGATGCCTGACATATTAATCGAGTACGCAGGGGAAATCAGACTTGCCATCGGACAAACGTTCGTGATGGTAGGGGTCTCGATTTTTGCTGCAGTGCTGATCGGACTGCCGGTCGGAACGCTGCTGTTTGTATCGCGGAAAAATCAGTTGCTCGAAAATCGTTTCCTGTTCTCCGGTTTGAATCTGCTAGTCAACACGGTCCGCTCCTTTCCGTTTTTGTTACTTGTCGTCTTTTTGATTCCGTTTACACGGTTGATTATCGGTACAGCCATCGGGACGGCAGCAGCGACCGTTCCACTTGCGATTATCGCGATCGCCCATTATTCCCGGCTCGTCGAACAATCGTTACTTGATGTACCAAAAGGCGTCATCGAAGCAGCGATCTCAATGGGCGCGTCGACACGAGAAGTTGTCGTGAAATTTTTATTCGTTGAGGCCCGGTCCGGACTCGTTCTCGGTCTGACGACATCGATCGTCAGTTTTATCTCCTACTCGACGATCATGGGAGTGGTCGGTGGAGGGGGCATCGGAGATTTTGCCGTACGGTACGGGTATCAGCAATTCCAGACTGAGTTGATGATGTACATGATCCTGATTATGGTCATCCTCGTTCAATTGATTCAATTCATAGGTACGAGAGTAGCACGATTGATTGACAAACGTTAAAAGAAAGTAGGAAATGAAATGAAAAAACTGATGATGATGTTGACAATAGTTGTCCTGGCCTTAGCAGGTTGCGGAAATAGTGATGACAGCGATACCGGTTCTACGGAAGAGACAAAAACCTTGAAGGTCGCGTCACTGATTAAACCGATGACGGAAATTCTTGATCTCGTGAAACCACAGTTAAAGGAAGACGGGATTAACCTGGAAGTCGTCGTTCTGAGCGATAACGTTCAGCCAAACAGTGCGCTGGCAGCGAAAGAGGTCGATGCAAACTTCTTCCAACACGTTCCGTATATGGAGGAATTCAATCGGAATAACGATGCGAACCTCGTTCCGATCGAACCAATCTATTTTGCCAATTACGGTGTCTACTCGAAAGAATATAAATCAATCGATCAACTACCGAAGGGGGCCGTCATCGCGATGGCGAACGACGTCTCGAACATCGACCGTTCGCTGTCGTTACTCGCCCAGCATGACGCGATTAAATTGAAAAAGAAGACAGGATCTTACTATACGATGAAGGACATCGTTGAGAATAAACAAGATTACAAATTCAAGGAAGTGGACTTATTGATGCTCGCGCGTCTTTATGATGATGCTGACGCGGTCGTCATGACACCGGCTTATGCAGCACCGCTCGGTCTGACGCCGAAACAGGATGCACTCGTCACGGAAGGCATCGAGAATGACTTTGCGATTACCCTCGTTGCCCGGAAGGACAATCAGGATGCGGAAGCGATTCAGAAGCTTGCGAAAGCGATGACGAGTCCGGAAGTCAAAAAGTTCTTAGAAGAAAATTATGATGAAACGGCGATACCGGCTTTTAACTGATACTCAAATAAAAGTGACTTGTCGGACAATCGCTAGAACTCAGTTTAAAAATCACCCGCTTCACACGTCCGCTCGGCGTCGTGTAAAGCAGGTGATTTTTTTAAAACGATTGTTGATTAAAGCACAATAGACGGTCTGCCTGATCAATTCAAAACCGCTTTAATGTGCCGTCAATTGTTTTGCATAACCGCTTTGCTCTAAAATATCGCCTGTCGGTAGATGCGTCCATTTTTCAACGGAAGTGTCGGGATTTTTCTGAATGAAGTCGGTCATAATCGTATTTCCGATTGCATAATTCGACCAACCGGGGATCTGCAAATCAGAATTGCCGTTCTGTAAGTCTGAAAATTTGGCGTGATACGTGTTTACTTCATGCAGAACATGCTTAAAGGAATCGTCGAGCAGCGGTTCTGTCCAAGGTGGATTGACATCTGGATAGAGAGCTTTCGCAAATAAGTCCGCTTTTCCTTCCGAAATGATATTATCGGCAATCGATGAAATTCCAAGCTTTTCGAGTAAAACGGTGTGATGGTATTCATGGGCAACTGTATAGGCAAGCATCGATTGATCGACATCACAATCGATGTAAAGCACTAACAGGTTTTTGGCGAGTGCAATTCCTGTCACACCACCCATCCGTTTGTTATTCACGGGATTATCTGAATTAATTGGAGCGACTAGTATGACTAAATCGTTTTGGCGGGGTAACTGTTTCAATGCTTGTTGTAACGATTGTTTAATTTGTTGCTGTATCTCGGTTTGATGCTGCTGTAAGTAGGTGACATTTTCTTTTAAGTGTTTGAGATTGTTCATCGGTCGGTCGAGCGGATTATAGACGCCAAGCTGTTCCGAAACCTGCTCCTGCTCACGGATACGATCGTTTTCTTATAAAACGTATTTTTCGAACAGCGCTCCATTTTCAGTCGGGACTTTCAGTGCTGCATCGACATATGACTGATAGGCATCATACAGTGGGAGGATCTTAATTGTTTTATCATCTTGCGTGAAGGTAATACCCGTCGGCTTGGTTTTTTGTGCTTGCGATTCCTCGGAGCACCCGGCGAGTAAGCTGGTCAAGACGGCACTCACGATCAATCGTTTCATTCCGATCACATCCTTTCTTTTGGTCTGTGGGAGAACGTTCGAAGAAACCATTTTTTGAAACATTTCTTCTTTTGTTAGCGTATAGTAAGATAATGTAAGAATCAATTTGATTATGGATTTTATTGGATTACACACTAGGAGGGAACCGCGTGCGGAAAAGTTATGAATTCTTTTTGCTTTACAACAAAGAAATGTTCTTCAATAAGTTTGCTTATTTCTATACGCTCGCCGTACCACTCGTCATCATTCTCCTCAATCACTTCGACTGGTTCAAGGATTCCCCGACGTGGACGGTCTTTCAGTCGGCGATGATTCAATTCTTTGCGATCATGATTGTGTTGACTGCAATCAATGGAATTGGCATATCATTACTCAACCAACGGGAGAGCGGCTTTTTGAAGATGTATACGTTTTTGTCCGGGCAAAAATTCCCGGTCATCTTCGGACGTCTCATGTCGCAATGGTTTTTCCTCACGTTGAACATGTTCGCTGCCAGCCTGATGATGGCGGTTTTGTTTCATCAACCGTTGCTGAAGACCGTGCTGATGACCGGATTGCTTGCGCTCATCATCCCGTTACCGGTCTTTGCCTGTAGCCTGCTGATTGCAGCACTCCCATTGAAGCCGGAGACGATGACACCGCTCGGGACGATTTTAATTTTTGCCGTCTTCATTTTCATCGATGTATTTGAACTGACGGATAATCGATTGCTTGCGTATTTTTCATTCCTGAATCCGGCGAATTTAATCTTGAATGAAGCCCGCTTCCTGACAGGCAGTGTCAGTGACGGGATGATGGGCTTGTCGATTCTGACAGGTATCATGGTTTATTTAGTAGTCGGCTACGTTGCCTATCAGCGGTTGTCGATCACGTCAAAAACAAATCGTTAACGGAAGGGGACGGACAAATGCAACTCGGGACAATCGATTACAGCTATGATGAAAAACGGATGATTTTAGATAAAGCGGATCTTGATCTCGATCCGGAACGGTTGAACGTCGTGATTGGTTTAAACGGATCAGGGAAATCGACGTTGTTTGACGTCGTCGCCGGGGCGCTCCCGGCGGACGGGTTTCATCCGCCGTTTGAACGGGCGGAGATTCTTTATCAGTTGCAGCAGGCACCGCTTCCGCCGATGCTGAAAGGAAAAGATTTGGTCCGGTTGATTTTGAAAAGTGACCGGACGGAGCCGTTCCGTTCGTTATGGGATACATATGTCGCCTCGTTACGCGAACAGGAGCGAAGCCGGTTAGAGCGGCTGCAAGACTTACGGCTCGGTCAGATGTCAGCCGGTGAAAAACGCTGGCTGGTCATCCGGACGGTCTGTCATCTCGATCGTACACTCTACATCTTTGACGAGCCGACGGTCGGGCTCGACCCGGAGTCACGGCGTTTCGTCGTCGAAGCGATCGGTGCGTTACTCGACCGTCAAAAAATCGTATTATTGTCGACGCACATATTGCATGAAGTCGCCCACCTGCCGTGCAAGATGCATTTTCTCCATCATGGAAAAATCGTCTACAGCGGCTCCTATCATGCCTTCGTCGCGCGTTATGAAACCGATAATCCGGATATCGCGTTTGAGCGTTTCTTGGCGGAGCAACCAACCGCCTAAACTAACCTGTTCAAGATGCATTCGAACGCGAGTGTATCTTTTTTTTGCGTTGAATTACTCGAATTTCAAAAAAAAATGAAATAAAATTTAGTACGGGATTGACAATTTTAAGGAGTATAATGCTATATTGATAATGAAAATGAGATTCATTATCAATTGAGGAGAGTGAGACATATGTTTATCCAACTGAAAACCATTCGTGTTGAGCACGGCTACGCGGAGACAATGATTGAACGATTTGCAGGAGAAGGCATCATCGAACAGCAGCCAGGATTCGTTGATCTGAGCGTTTTGAAAAAAAAGCGGACACGCGGCGATGAGGAAGTCGTGATTTTAATCCGCTGGGAATCCGAAAAGGACTGGAAAGCCTGGGAAACAAGCGATGTCCATCTCGCAGGTCATCGGGAGCGCCGTGGTCAGCCGGCACCGTCCTATATACTCGATAGCAGTCAAGTATATTATGAGATGCTCGGTCAAAAAACGAAAAGTGTGTAACATGTGACCGATTCGTTAAAGCCTTGACGAATCGGTCACACTTCATTTACGAAAAAGCAATACGATAAAGTACGGTGCACCGAGAACGGCGATGACGATCCCGACCGGAATATCGGCCGGGGCCAACAGATTTTTTCCGATTAAATCAGCTAACAATACGAGTAGACTACCGACAAGCGCGGCAACCGGAATCAGACTGTAATGGTTCGGACCGACGAGTCGTCTCGCGATATGAGGGGCGAGCAGACCGATAAATGAAATCCCTCCGCCAGCCGCCACGCAGGCTCCAGCAAGAGCCGCAGCAACGAATAGAATACGTTTACGGGTACGTTCAACCTGAAGTCCTAAGGTTTGTGGCAGTGAACCGCTCAATTGCAATAAGTTCAACGAACGGCTTTGCATAAATGCGAGTGGGATGAAAAGGACGATCCAGGGCGTAAGCATGAAGACGGACGACCAATCTGCCTGCCAGATGCTTCCGGTCAGCCAGACGGTTGCTTGCTGGAAATCTCTTGGATCCATCTTCAACTGAAAAATGATTAAAAGGGCACCGCATAAAGCATTGATTCCGACGCCGACCAACAACAGGCGGGCAGGCTGTAGTGAAGTCGCTCCTGCCAGCCGATAAATCGTCCAGGCGACGAGTATTGCACCGAAAAAAGCGACGAATGGCAAAAGCGGGAGCTGATGTAAAGCGGAGCGAAAATAAAACAGGGTCATGACGACAAACAGCCCGGCACCTGCATTAATCCCGAGAATACCCGGGTCGGCCAAAGCATTGCGTGACATGCCCTGAAGCAGTGTCCCGGAAACAGCAAGACCTGA
Source organism: Exiguobacterium sp. s133 (assembly GCF_018618595.1). Classification (NCBI taxonomy): domain Bacteria; kingdom Bacillati; phylum Bacillota; class Bacilli; order Caryophanales; genus Exiguobacterium; species Exiguobacterium sp. s133. The sequence goes on along the minus strand of NZ_JACSMK010000003.1, from coordinate 318,510 downwards.
TCCGATCAAGAGAGCCAGCAGCATCCGGGGCAGTCGCAGGTCAATCAGGACTAACCGTTCTGCATCCGTTCCTTGCCCGATTATGGTCCGGCTGATTGAACTGAACGAAACGGGAAGAATGCCGGTTGAGAGGCTGTATAAAAATGTAACGATAAGAAGAACACATAAGCTAAGAAACGTAAAACGTGATTTTTGAAGAGCGCTCCACATATCCATCAGATCGCCAACTCCTTCCGTCGTGCAAGGTAAAGAAAATAAGGAACCCCGATTACGGCCGTAATGGCTCCAAGAGGTGTTTCAAACGGGGGATTGACCATTCGTGCGAGTAAATCGGAGACAATGAGAAGTGTCATTCCGAATAATGCACTGACCGGCAGGAGAAGATAATAATTCGTTCCGACAAGAAAACGACTGATATGTGGAATGACAAGACCGACGAAACCTATGACACCAGCGATGGATACAGCACTCCCGGCAAGCAGGACGATACTGCAAAATCCGAGAACCCGGACTTTCGTTAACGACGATCCAAGACCTGCCGCGACCTCTTCTCCAAGCGAGAGAACGGTCATGCTTCTCGCGATATGTAAGGAAATCGCCATACCGATTAAGACGATGGGAAGAAGAACATGGACATGTTCCCACTTAGAGCCGGATAACCCGCCGGCATACCAGAAACTTAAATCTTGGGCAACTTGATGAAACAAAGTGATGCCTGTTGAAAGCGCACCGAACAATGCACTGAGTGCGGCTCCGGCGACGGTCAACGTGACAGGTGAAAAACGGCCACGTGCAAAAACCGTAATTAGAACGATGAGCCCTGTACCAAGGGCTGCACCGCCAAAAGAGAACATCAGCGAACTGAAGAAGGAATGGGCAGAAACAAAAGCGAGGGAAATCGCGACCCCAAGACCAGCCCCGTGGGTAATGCCGAGCAGGGATGGGTCGGCCAATGCGTTACGGGTCAATCCCTGCATCATCGTTCCTGACAAAGCCAGGGCAATTCCGACAAGTCCTGCGCAGATTAAACGCGGCAGGCGGACTTCTTGAATCAATTGGTGCTGCAGGTTATTGGCATCAAACGAATGGAACGATGCGAGGACTGTATCCGAAGAAACCGGAAAAGCTCCGTAAAAGAGTGATAATCCGCTACATAAGAAAAACAGAAAAAGCGTAATCAAAAGAACGATAGCTGTAGGGTGAGGGCGTACAGATGCATCCATAATCGTCTCTCCTTTTTAAATGAGAATTATATTCATTATCAACGCGATTAAACTTACATCGAATAGCAAATTTTTGTCAAATGTTTTTTTAGGGAGCAAACACTATGGAAGTGAATTTAAAGCCATTAATCATCCAAAAATACTGGTTGCTGGAAGGGGACCGGCAACCGGTCAGTTCGGGCATCATCATTGTTGTTGTCGGCAAGGTGTTTTTATATGACGGCCGCCAACGGCTACAACCGGGTGAAAGCGCCTGGGTCGATCAAACGCAGGAGGTACTGGCAGCTACGAAAGAGAGCAGTCTTGTTTATCATCTTGCCGTAACCGGAGACCGTTGCCCACTTTACCGGCAAAATCCGGAACAACTTCACGCACAGTTGCGAAGAATGAGTACGATTCCGACGACCGTCAAGGGGATGCTACGCCAACAGCGTCTCGTTTATGAGTTGCTTGAGACATTAAGTCACGAACAGGAAAAACATGTATTCGAACAAGTGACGAAAGAATGGCTAGAACAACTAGGCGATAACCGCCCCGTCAACGAACTGGCAGTGGAGCTCGGGATGTCTGTGCCGACATTTAATCGGCTGTTTAAGGAGCGATATGCCGAAACACCTAAAGCGTACTTAAATCAACTCCGCATTCGAACGGCGAAAGAGTGGATGCTGACGTCGCCGGACATGACGTTGGCACAAATCGCTCAAAAGGTTGGTTTGCAAGATGAATTTTATTTTAGCCGTTTATTCAAAAAGCGGACAGGTTCGTCTCCCACCCATTTTTTGAAGCGTGCTTCACCCCGCATCGGTATCGCCAGCCGTCTTTTATTGCAGGACCACTTGCTGGCGCTTGGTCTGCAACCGATTCTTGCACCAAGTTATCCGACGGAATACGGTGCGAGTGGCCTACCTGTATTTTTAACCGATTTGGAAGGTACCCAGTTTTATGACGCCAATCGCCCCGCACCGCGGGAAGTGTTTGAATCGATGCAACTGGATTTGATCATCAAGACACCAGATCTCGATAAACAGCATGATGTCAGCTGGTCGCCGCCAGAACACGTCCTCGAATTGCCCCGCCAGACGTGTTGGAGCGAGTATCTGCGTCTGCTGGCAATCGCAACAGATCGGGAAGAGCGCCTGGAACCGATTATGGAAGAGGTCGACCGGTTGGAACAAACCGTTCGGGAACGGATAGCGTGGCACCGGACGGGGACGTGGGCGGTAGTTTGGGTTCGCCCGGACGAGGTGCGGCTTTATGGAACGGGTCAGCATACGATGCTTGATTTTTTGTTTCACGATGTAGGGATGACAAGTGCGACCGGTTTACCGAAGACGGTTTACCAATCTGTCACATTATCAGAACTGAAAATAATTGAACCGGACAATCTATTGATTTTATGGAGCCAACAGACGGATATCGAACGGATTCAACATGATGCCGCCTGGCAAACGCTCAAAGCAGTCAGCACGCATCGCGTCTTTTGTCCGGACAGTGTTGACTGGGATCCATGGGGACCGCTCGGACGGATTCATATGTTACGCCAATTCCTGATTTACATCGAACAGGACAAACGATTGATTTGTCCATGAAAGTTGACGGGTTCGTCCATGTCGTTTTTAAGTGATAATGATTATCATTACTAATGAAGAACGAGTTTGAGAGGAGAAAAGATAATAATGAAAAAAATCATAGGGGTAACATCAGTCCTTGCGACATGTGCAATTTTAGCTGCATGTGGAGGGGAAGCAAGCGAACAGCCAGCTAAGCAGACAACAGCCGTCCATACGGTCGAACATATTTTCGGGAAAACAGAAGTTCCGGATAATCCGAAGAAGGTCGTCGTCTTATCGCACGTCTCATGGGAAGGCTCACTTGTTTCAGTCGGCGTTAAACCGTATGCGGTCATGGCGTATGACAATGAGTTTCCACCCCACTTGACGGAAGAACTGCAAGGAACGAAAGCCTTACCATATGCCGACGAAATTAATCCGGAAGAAATCGTTAAGCTCAATCCGGATTTACTGATCATCAGCGACCGTTACAAACCACTTTACGATAAACTGGCAAAAACGATTCCGACTGTCGCAGTCGAAGTCGGCGGGGACTGGAAAGAAGATCATTTGAAAGTTGCGGAAGCTGTCAACAAAAAAGCGGAAGGGCAGGCAGTCATCGATGACTTGTCGGAAGAAGCGAAGAGTATCGGACAACGCATCAAGGATAGTGTCAAAGACGAAACGTTTATGGCCGTATCGGTCAATAAAAAAGATATTCGCGTTTACGGTCTGACAAATCATGCGACAAACTCATTGTTGTTTGACGATATCGGATTAACACCGACGAAAGGTTTACCAAAAGATTTCGGGGAGAACATTTCCATCGAAGGATTGGCGAAATACAATCCGGACCATATCATCGATCTGTCCTACTTCAGCAGCGGTCCTTACTACGATGAAGTAACAAACGGAAAGGTCTGGAAAGGATTAACGGCATTTAAAAAAGATCAAGTTCATCAGCTATCAACGACATGGGGCTTCTGGGATCCGATTGAACGTGAAAAAGGGTTAAAAGAACTGGAAGACGTCTTACTGAAATAATCAATTACAGAGCAGGAAGAGGAACGGGGAAACCCGTTTTTCTCTTTTCTTACAATGAGAATCGTTATCAATTGATGGAAGGATAGTGGCAGTCATGACAACACGACAAGAACGTATCGATGAGATTGCAACCCGGGCAACGCTCCAGGCATTTGCGAATAGTTATCTCCGTGAAGTCAAAACAGTTGATTGGTTCATTCCGAAAGAGGAGGAGAGAGAGAAGTGCGGTAAGAGTGGTTGCCGAATTGATGTGACAACAGTCTATATCCTCGAAATCCGTCATCGTTCACGCATTGGACGACATGAAATCGGGCGGATTTATCGCCAGACTTCGAGCGGATGGGTGGAAGAAGCACCTCTTGTCTTCATCATAGCGTGTTGCCAACATCTTCAACGGCTTGTACCGGGATTAACGGATTTACTATACCGGGTCCTCGATAGCCATCGGGTGATGTGTCAAGTCATCACACATCAGTTGGACGAGACGACGCGAGCTCATACATTCCTTGAACATGAACAGACAGTTCGGTTCGGACATTGGTTTCACCCGACGCCGAAAAGTCGGGTGGGAATGCATGACTGGGAACAAATTGCATATGCTCCGGAATTTAAAAACGGTTTCCAACTCGATTATTTTGCCGTCGATCGGACTTTACTGATTGAGGAAAGTGCGACGGATCGGCTGATCAGTGAGCAGATGTGCAAGCAACTCGAATCAACGGTAAAACTTTCAGCTGGGGAAGCGCTTCTGCCGGCACACCCTATGCAAACTCAGTTTTTGTTGACGCAAACGACTGTTAAAGCATTAGTGGCACAGGGACGGATTCGCCACCTCGGGCAGCTCGGTCCACTGTATTATGCGACATCTTCAATCCGGACGGTTTTACATACCGACGGCCTGCACATGTTGAAGTTTTCGATTCCCGTCCAGGTAACGAATTCACGACGAGTCAACAAACGACATGAACTAACGGCAGGGATAGTCATGAAACGTCTCGCCGGGCATTTGACGTTGCCCCGAGGATTTTCAATTACGCATGATCCGGCATACGCCACACTTTGGACGGATACGGAAGAATCCGGTTTTGAAGTAATTTACCGGGAAGCACAAGCCGACGCGGTCAATGTCGCTGCACTCGTCCAGGAACCGCTGGAAAATGAACCTTCCGTTTTGATGTCGCTCGTCCTCGAAGCGAAACAAGCGGATCAGTCATTGGAAGAAGCTGCATGGGACTGGTTTGCAACGTATATCGAACTGACACTCGGGGCGTTGCTCGAGTTGTACGACAACTACGGCATCGCGCTTGAGGCACACCAACAAAACAGCCTGATTACTGTTGAACAGGGACGGCCTATCCGTTATCAGTTCCGCGATAACCAAGGGTATTATCTCGCCCTGTCCTGCGAAGAGAAATTATTGTCTTTGGAACCATCATTGGATCAGGCACGAGAACTGTTTTATGACGAGTCGACGATTGAGGAACGGTTAACGTATTACATGGTCTGGAACCATTTGGGCGGACTGCTTCACCGTTTTGACCGAGACGGACTCTTACGGGAACAGGACATGCTCGATTGGCTCGGAACTTGGCTTGATCAACGACAGCAAACATTGTCCGGTCCGGCTCAAGACTGGATTCACTATGTCCGCTCACGTCAGACGCTACCGTACAAGGCGAACTTGCTGACACGTCTGCATGCACTCGACGAGCTGGAAGTCAGCGGGGAGCGGGTCATCTTTATTGAAATCGCTAATCCATTACAACGGGAGGTCCCTCATGAGGCAAACGAGCGAACAACGTGTCTGCAAACAACTTCTTGAAGCACTTTTATTCGAACGGATCGAGCCGTTCAGTGAACATCCGCGACAAGACGGCAATGCGACGTTTCGATTCATCCGTCCCCCGTATGAACTGACGATTAACGGGAGGCGTGGGGCATTTGACCGGATTTGGCTCGAACTTTCTACAGGTGTGCTGACCAAAAACAATCAAGTTCAACCGATGACACTGGCGCAAATCATCGCGTGTTTTCAAATTAAGGATTCGCTCCGGCAAGAGCTCGAGCAAACGGTCGCGCTTGATGAGAGCTGTCCCGTCCCCATCGTTGCACGAACGCAAATGACATACAGTGCTTTAGAGCAGGCGTTAATCGAAGGACATCCGTATCATCCATGCTTCAAGTCCCGCATCGGATTTTCGCGCGCCGATCATTGGCGATATGGACCGGAGTCGGGACAGCGGTTTCGTTTACGGTTCGTCGCACTTCCGGCTACTACTGTCCACATGACACAAATGAATGGCGTGATGGAACAGGCATTCGGTCAAGCGACCCTTGAGTGCTTAAATGCACTTCTAATCCGCGCAACAAATGATTCCGCCGATTATCAAATTGTTCCGGTCCACCCGTGGCAATGGAGATGCGTCGGGATGGATGTCCTCGAGTCGGGCGGCATTGACCTTGGAGAAAGCGGTCCCCTGTTTCAAGCGACTCAATCAATCCGGACTGTTTTCCAACCAGGCGTACCGGATGCTCCGCATATTAAGCTCCCGCTTGATCTCATCCAGACGTCGGCGAGACGGACGTTTGACGTCCCGAGCATTGTTGCGGCACCGGTGTTATCCGATTGGCTGATCAGAAGAGCGGAAAAGCTTCCCGTAACGTTGCTCCGCGAATTCGCCAGTCAGGTCGTCGAGACGAAGGACGGAAAATTATCAGGCCGCATCGGCTGTCTCTATCGCGACAATGTCCTGACGAATGTCACAGCTGAGGAAACAGTCATCCCTTTTACGGCGCTTGCCCTCAACGAAGCGAACGGGGGACTGTTTCTTGACCCGTGGTTCAAGAAATACGGGATGGAACAGTGGGTAAAACAGTTTCTGACCGTTTATTTACAACCGGTCTTCCGTCTCGTCGCCGAAGAAGGGCTTGCTCTCGAAGCACATGCCCAAAATAGTTTACTCGTGTTAAAAGACGGCTGGCCAACGCGACTAATTTTGCGGGATTTTCATGATAGCGTCGAATATGTCGGGAAATTTGTCCGGCATCCGGAGGAGATACCTGATTTTAAGACCATCCATCCCGCTTTTAATTCGCCGGTCGGGACATATTACGAAATGAAAGACGTCGAGGCATTACGCGAGCTCGTCAGCGATACGGTATTTGTATTTCATTTGACGGAATTATCGCATCAGTTGGAGGACAAGTACGGCTTGAAAGAAACAACATTTTTCAAATGGGCTGCCGCGGTACTCGACCGACTCGAGCTGTCGCCGGATCGCTTTGCCGCCTTAGGATTCGGCGAAGCGACCATGTACACGGAGTCCCTCTTCGCGCGTAAATTCGAGACAGGGCAGTGCCGGCATCTTGTTTGCAATACATTATATACAAGGACGCAGAAGGGAAGCGAAACGCATGTTATACATTGAAGAGACGCTTTATACTGAACAAATGCTGACAGATCATCCCGTTTGCCAGTTAAGTTGGCTCGCTGACCCCGGGACTACAGTTGTTGCAGTTTGTACTAAAGACACGGCAGCCTGGATTGCCTTTTGTTTACTTATGAAAAGAACACAAGGAACGGTCGTACCACTTCATCCGGACTTACCGGAAGCCGGTGCACGCGATATGGCGGAACGAGCAGGGTGTGACTTTTTAATTTATGGTGATTTTCAACAACCGGTTCGATTGACGCAGGCAAAACCTCGTCCGGGAGGTCTGATTCAATTCAGCTCCGGTACGACCGGAGAGGCGAAAGTGATTCACCGGACATGGTTGTCGATTGAACAAGAAGTGACAGCATACAATCAATGTTTTCCGTTACCGCATGGAACAGGAACGATTGTCGCCTGTCCGACATCACATTCATTCGGCTTGATTTGCGGTGTCATGGCGACGCTATATCGGGGGGCAGTACCCGTCATTCTCGAACATACGGCACCGCGACATGTCTTGCGTGTCTGTCGGGCACATCCGGATGCGATTTTGTATGCGGGACCGGGGCTTGTCTATCTGCTCAGTCAATTTAAGCAGCGGCTATTTGCAGTGATGATTTCCGGTATGACGTTGCCGAATAGTTGGTTTGAAGCGATTCAGGACGTGACCGATCATCTTTTACAGCAATACGGATGCTCAGAAACCGGTTGCATCGCATTACACCCTGATCCGAAAACAGCGCAGGCGATTGGCTATCCGTTACCACATCTTCAAACGGAGGCTGGAACTATAAATCAACCGGCTGAATTGCTAGTCGAATCAGATGGAACCTGGACGGGTACGAAGGATTTGGTCGGAGCGTCGGAAAACGGCGAATTGTTCTTCTTCAGCCGGTTGGACGAAATGATAAATGTATCTGGTCTATCCGTTTATCCAGCAGATGTTGAAGATGTATTACTACGTCGCGCCGACGTCAACGAAGCCGTCGTCTTCAAGAAAAGTGATCGTCTGCAAGGCGAACGAGTCTGTGTCCAGATCGTCAGTTCGGCGACCGAGGAGACATTACGCTCGTTTTGCCATGCGCATCTTGCTCCACATCAATGTCCGACTGACTGGACGTTTGTTACGGAAATAAAAAAACTGCCGAACGGAAAAATCAGTCGAATCCGACTGGGGGTGACGTCATGAGTTCCTTCCTCGACCAGCAGACATTTCATCAAATCGTCGAGGCGCAACTCGATGTCATCTTACCGATCGTAGTGACGGGACAGGAGCGGCTTCGCGATGAACTGCAACTGGATTCGATGCGATTGTTGCAGTTGCTCGTTCATCTGGAGCTTGAATACGGTCTCGTTCTAGCCGACGAGCAACTCGGACAGCTTCCACAGATGACGGTTGAAATGTTCTTAGCTGCGCTAACAAAAAAGGAGGTGCTTTGATGATAAAAGTTCACTGTCTCGTCAGTTGTGTCTGTGAAACAATCAAGCGGTCGCAAGCAGATCATCGTCCGTATTATTTCGGGATTTGGGACGCCGACTTTGGCTTGACGTCCGATTTTGTTTTATCGCATCATGCCCCGGAGATTAATCATGAAGCGATGCTCGAGTGGTACCGGTTACTGTACGGGATCACAGTCCATCAGTGGTATGACCGGACCCTGTCACGGGCTACGAATATCATGAACCTCGAACGACTCATGAAAACGAAACGACCGGAACAATCGATTATCGTCATGCTGGATCTCGCGCAGTTACCGGAGCGGGAAAACAAGTTTCACCATGACGTATTTCCACATTATGTGATGCTTGAACCAACGGATGACGAAGAGACATGGCGGATGATGGACCCGGATTTTAGATATGAAGGTGAAATGGATCGCGTACGGATCATCCAGGCAATCGATCAGCCGACTGTCGCCGGAGGGTTCTGGTTTGACGGGAGTCACGTCAAACTTCCGGATCGGGAAACGGTCGCAGCTTACTTCATGAGTGGTCTCAAGCGGCACCACCCGTTGACGGAAGCAGTCGGAAAAATTGTCTCGCATCATAAGAAAACACCAAATCGCTTACCTTCTGCGCTAAAACAACTTCCGGTCATCGCGATCCGTAAATATGCCTATGAACATGCTTTTGCTTATTTTTATGAACAGTTAGGTCTCGATTTAGGCTCTTCCGATTTCGACGGGTGGTGTGATCGAATCGAACGACTCGTCAATCAATATACTGTCATCCAGCACCGAACAATTAAATACAGTATGACGTGCGATCCAGCTGTTTTGACTGAGATTCAAGCGTTGCTCGCAGATCAGACGATCTTAGAAGATACGATCAAACAACAGCTCATCGGATTATTTAACGAATACTGCCGGAAAGAAGGGGAAACAGATGAAAATTGCACTGTGTACCATCAGCTATCGCCATCATCTCCGCTCGTTTGACGACTTATTATCCTACGCATTGGCGGAGCAGTTTGATGCGTTAGATGTTTGGGGGGTTCATGCGAAGCATTTACAGGACGATGAAATATTGCGTTTACGCGAGCATGCTATAGAGGTCAGTATGCTGAGTCATTATCTATCGTTTGACGCACCATTATCGGTGTTGCTTGAACAGACGAAAGCGTTATCCCGTTTAGGACAACGAATCGGAACAAGGCGTATTCGGATTTTTGCGGGCAACAAGTCAAGTCAGCAGTTGACCGAACCGGAACGGGTCCGGCTCGTCTATCAGTTGCAGGGCGTTTGTAAGGTTCTAGATCAAAGCAAGCAACTGCTGTTAATTGAAATTCATCCAAATACGGCAGCGGACACGATTGAATCGACGGAACGGTTAGTACGCGAAGTGAACCATCCGGCTTGCCGGCTGAACTTTGATGTGTTGCATGTCGTCGAATCAGGTGCTGATCCGGTCACTGCTTACCGTCGTCTTGAACCAGTCATCGAACATCTTCACTTGAAGTCGATTGCCCGGACGGATCAATTCGAAGTCTTTAATCCGGCAAACGTATATGCGGTAGGTGGAACACGTGACGGTATGGTACCGCTGTTTGATGGAATCATTGATTACGAAAGATTTTTCGAAGAACTGAAGCAAGCGTTAACATTGAAAACGGCCAGTCTTGAATGGTTCGGTGATAGTCCGGATGAACAATTAAAAACAGATTGTCGTAAAGTACGCGATGTATTAGAAAAATCACAACTGCAGTTCATGTAATGGTCATACAGATCAGCGTTTAAGAAGCGGCGCGAACAGGGAAACACTATTGTGTACGTCATTGTTTCGTGTTTTCTCGGAAAGGATGTTGATTATGTCAGAACGTGTCTTCATCAGCCCAAGCAAGTACGTCCAAGGAAAAAACGTCATCGACCGGCTCGGTACATACGTGAGCCCGTTCGGTGACAAAGCTCTGTTGATCGCAGACGATGTCGTCTTTAAAATCGTCGGGCAACGGATTCATGACTCCTTTGAAACAGAAAAAATTGGTATCGAACAAGTCGACTTTAGCGGCGAAGCATCGCGCCATGAAGTCGAACGGATCACGAAGCAGGCGAAAGAAGCGGACGTCCGCTTTGTCGTCGGGGTCGGCGGCGGGAAGACGCTGGATACGGCGAAAGCCGTCTCGGACGAACTAACGGTGCCTGTCGTCATCGTGCCGACGATTGCTTCGACCGATGCACCGACGAGCGCGTTATCAGTCATTTATTCAGACGCCGGGATTTTTGAGAGCTATCGCTTCTATAAAAAGAATCCCGATCTTGTCCTCGTCGATACGAAGCTGATCTCGGAAGCACCGGCGCGATTCTTCGCGTCCGGGATTGCCGACGCGCTCGCGACCTGGGTCGAGGTCAGAAGTGTCATCGCATTCGGCGGGAAGACAATGGCCGGTGGTCGGCCGACGATTGCGGCGGAAGCGATCGCGAAACGCTGTGAGGAAGTGTTGTTCGAACATGGTCGACTCGCGTATGAGTCGGTTCAAGCAAAAGTCGTTACGCCGGCTCTTGAAGCAGTCGTCGAAGCGAATACGTTACTGAGTGGACTTGGTTTCGAAAGTGGGGGACTAGCCGCGGCACACGCGATTCATAACGGCTTTACAGCACTTGACGGGGACATCCACCACTTGACGCACGGTGAAAAAGTTGCGTTCGGGACGCTCGTCCAGCTCGCACTTGAGCAACACAGTCAAGAAGAAATCGAGCGGTATATCGCATTTTATATGGACCTCGGGTTACCGGTCACGCTCGAAGACGTCAAACTCAAAGATGCCTCGCGCGACGACATCTTGAAAGTCGGGGAAGCGGCGACGGCAGATGGTGAGACAATCCATGATGGATTCGATGTGACGGCGGAAGAAGTGGCTGATGCGATCATCGCCGCGGACCGTTACTCGAAAGCCTATCAAGCAAAATTAAAATGAGTCAGAAAACAAACACCCCCGACCGGATGTGGTCGGGGGTGTTGTCTTATAAGTAATCGAGCGGATTGACACTGCTTGCAGCGGAGGTTGCGCTGTAGACATATGTACCACGATGAAGCTCGAAATGAAGGTGTGCTCCGAAAGCATTTCCTGTTTCGCCGACCGTTCCGATCAGTTGTCCTTGCGAGACCGTTTGACCGACGGAGACGCTCCGGCTATTTAAGTGAGCATAGAGGCTTGTGAAGGAAGATCCGTCAATTGTATGAGTCATCATGATGTAGTTCCCGTACGCGCCATAGTTTTTAGACGTCGTGACTTTACCGGCAGCTGTCGCATAGACGGGCGTTCCTTTTGCTGCACCATAATCGATGCCGTTATGGAACGTATAACCGTAAACGCCGCTCGCTGCCCCGTAACCTTGTGTAATCGGTCCGCTTGTCGGTGTGACGAAATCTTTTGAGGCTTTACTAGCACCTGAATTCGTTAATTTTAAGACCGCGTATTTTTTTACATAGTCGGCGTGCACATAACGCTTATCGCCATTATAAAGGAACTTAATCCAGTCGCCTTTTTTGCCGAGGTAGCGGTACGTTTCTCCACTATCGACCGAACCGACCTGCTGGCTGTTTGTCGAAGAACTTGTCCGGACACGAAGGTTATCCGCCATTACCTTGATTTTATAATAACGTGTGACTGAATATTTTTTGACATAAGACGAAGAAACATAAACTTTACTTGACCCGTATAAAATTTTTGTCCAGTTGCCGGTACGCCCGAGATACTTGTAGGTTTCTCCCTTAGCAACACCCGTAATGACGCTTGATGAAGTAGAGGGGCCGGTCCGGACGCGTAAACCGTCATCCATGACTTTAACTTTATAGTAAGTTGTCGCAGCATCGACTTTCGGGACTGCAAATGTTGTCAATCCAGCTACTGCAATGGCAGATACTGTTAAATTCGTTAATAATTTGTTCATCTATGTATGTCCTCCTTGAAACTCAACACGATAGGTCAGTTGTTTGTTGAAAATATGTTCTACTAAATTTCATAAATGAGTATAACATTACTTAAAATGTTTAAATATTACATTAACATTTCGGAAATGTTTCAATAGAATATATTTAAGCTATCCAAAAATAACATATGACATTTATTGGTTTTTCTATATATATCAACACATTTTAGATGTTTAAAAAATGTTCATACACTGGGGAATTGATAAAAAGTGTGACAAGTTGAAGTCGTTTAAGATAAAGTTGAAATGGAAATAATAGTATTTTTTAAAATTTGAATTTTTGTAATTTTGATGTTTAAAAAATTTTTTAAGTTTTCAAAATAGGAATCCTAACAAAAAAGACACCTGATTAGAGGTGCCTTTCTTTGGTTTAAAGTAAGTTGAGTGGGTTGACACTACTTGCGGCTGAAGAGCTGCTGTAGACGTAGCTGCCACGATGAAGTTCGAAGTGAAGGTGAGCACCGAATGCATTACCTGTGCTACCGACTGTTCCGATCTTCGTTCCTTTTGCAATCGTTTGACCCGCATAAACTTTACGTGAATTGAGGTGGGCATAAACACTTGTGTAGGTTAAACCGTTCACCTTATGTGACATCATGATGTAGTTTCCGTACGCGCCTTGATATTTTGAGGAGATGACTTTCCCAGTGGCTGTCGCATAAACAGGAGTTCCTGTCTTCGCTCCGAAGTCGACACCGTTATGGAACGTATATCCGTAGCGGCCGCTTGCATTGCCATAGCGTTGCGTCAGAGTCCCGCTTGTCGGGCGAATAAAGCTAGACGAGACGGATGCTTTTTTTGCAGTGCTTGTTTTAGACTTGAGGCTGTACTTTTTAACGTATCCTGAGTATACGTAGCGTTTTTCTCCACCGTAGATGATTTTCGTCCAGTTTCCTTTACGTCCAAGGTACTTAAACGTTTGGCCCGAGTTGACGCCTCCGATGATCCGGTATTTTGTTGAAGGGCCGGTCCGAACGCGAAGTCCGTCTGCCATGACTTTTACTTTATAAGAAGTACCAGCCGCTTCAACCTTACCTGTACCCGTAGCTGCAAATCCTGAAACGACAAGCGCGCTCATCGTCATAGTTGTCAAAATACGTTTCATGTTGTAAATCCTCCTGATGTGAAAACAAAGTGACGGGTTAATGAAAAATGAAATGACTGAGTCATTAAATAGGATGTGTTGTATATAGAGTAGATTGAGTTAGTAGAGTGAGTGGTGCTTTCGAACAAACTGAGTATAGCATTCGGAATTTACAAATCGATATTTCAATTTTATTTCTAAAATATCTTTAGATAATATATATTGTAATCTTCGTTTTGAGATAATTACGCAATCCCTTGAGACGAGGGTTTGTCCATGTCATCTGTTTGACTTTTTTATTACAAAGTCAATTATGGGAAATTATGATATTGTATCGAAACATAACAAAGGAGTGTGGAACAGTTGGATATTAACTTTAAGTTTGAGAAGCAACGATTCAATCACCGGGCGGCTGCCGTGATCGTCAAGGAAGGGTGTCTCTTAATTCATCGGAATATTCGAGATGCTTTTTGGGCATTACCAGGGGGACGGATTCAACTGATGGAGAGTGGGGAGACAGCGGTTGTCCGTGAAATCAAAGAAGAATTAGGATTAGAAGCACAAGTTAAACGTTTTTTGTGCGTTCACGAAAATTTCTTTACATATGAAGACGTCGCTTTTCATGAAGTCGGTTTTTATTACGAAGTCGAGTTGTTAAATGAGATCAATGTGACGACGGAAGATTTTTACGGTGTCGAGGGCGAGGAACTGATTTACCGGTTCGTCCCGATCGACGAATTGCCATCCATCGAATTCTATCCCCTACAGTTAAAAACGATGCTGAAGACAGGTGAGTGGGACCGTCTAATAAAAGAATGAATTCCTGGAGTAAGACTTGTATGCACCCTTTTTTGAAGGGGATTCTGGCTGTAGACAACGTGCGATTGGGAGATCAAGCGTCTTTTTTCGTTGCTTTCCCCGGGTGAGGCGCAAGTCGTCTCGAATCGCTTAGAACCGCGAAAAGCAATCGGTCGCGACTCTGCAGCTTTGCTGTAGTGGTGCGGAAGATTGCCGCTTTGAAGACGAGGCGAGACAAAGCAGCGCGAACGGATTGCCTCTTTTTATAGCCTGTTCATGTTTCATAAGAGTTTGTCTGTAGTCTGTATCCCCTTTTTGAAGGGGAATTTTTTTATGGAATGACGTTTATTCATACATGGCAAGGGAATGTTAACTAAGGAAGTCAATTATCACAGTAGAGGGGATGAGTGAGATGCGCGAAAAGCAACTGAGGGATATGCATGAAGAAGCAAAAGGGCAAACACAAGATCATCAACCAGGAATCGAGTCCGAAATGAATCCTGAACCGATTTATGACGATCCCGAGTATGTCGGCTCCGGGAAGCTGAAAGGGAAAGTCGCGCTTATCACTGGCGGTGACAGCGGGATTGGTCGCGCCGTCGCGGTCGCTTACGCAAAAGAAGGCGCAAATGTCGCGATCGTTTACTTAAATGAAGGACAGGACGCGGAAAAAACGAAGCAGTTAATTGAAGGGTACGGAGTTAAGGCCCTTGCATTTGCGAAAGACGTCAGCCGTCCGGAAAATGCAAAACCAATCATTGATCAGGTGCTTCAGGAATTCGGTCAACTGAATATTCTCGTCAACAACGCAGGAAAACAATTTCCGCAAGATGATTTTTTAGACATCACACCGGAACAGTTGCAGGAGACGTTCGAAACGAACATCTTCTCGATGTTTTATTTGACGCAGGCTGCCGTACCGCATCTTAAAGAAGAAGATACAATCATCAATACGTCGTCCGTGACGGCTTATCGCGGGGCACCGACGTTGATCGATTATTCGGCGACAAAAGGGGCGATTACGACGTTAACACGTTCGCTTGCATCGAGCCTCGTCGAAAAAGGCATTCGTGTCAATGCCGTCGCACCGGGTCCGATTTGGACACCGTTAATTCCGGCGACGTTCTCGAAAGAGAAGGTCGAAGCACATGGGGAAGACACGTTACTGAAGCGTCGGGGACAACCTTCAGAAAATGCTCCAGCTTATGTTTACCTCGCGTCACGCGACTCGAGTTACGTCACGGGACAAACCATCCATATCAATGGCGGCGATTATATTACATCATAAGGAGGTCTTTTTTATGAAGAAGAATCCGAACGAAGTACCGGAGCACGAACCGAATCACGAACCGAATGAAGTGCCGGGAACACCACCGTCGGAAATTCCGGACACGCCGCAAGAAGATCCAATCCGTCAGCCGGAGCCGGATACTTTTCCGGAACCGACAGAAATACCGGATGCACCACAAGAAGATCCGACACCGTATTGATGGTAGCGATGACCTAACTAGCTGATTGACACCGATTGCTTTTACTTATGGGGAGGTAACAGTATGACGAATAAAAAAGAAGAACAAATGAAGGCGCACCAAATCGATAACACGAAAAAAGCGGGACTGACGACGAATCAAGGGTTGAAAATGGCGGAAGATGAATTTTCGCTAAAGGCAGGACTACGGGGACCGACATTGATTGAAGACTTCCACTTTAGAGAGAAGATGACACACTTTGACCATGAACGGATTCCGGAACGAATCGTCCATGCTAGAGGTGTCGGGGCACATGGTGAATTTAAGGTATACGAACCGCTAGCTGAGATTACGAAAGCGGGCTTTTTGAACGATCCCTCGAAAACGACACCGGTCTTCGTCCGTTTTTCGACGGTCCAAGGGTCACGCGGTTCAGGAGATACGGTCCGTGATGTCCGTGGTTTCTCGACGAAGTTTTATACGGATGAAGGCAACTACGATTTAGTCGGGAATAACATTCCGGTATTCTTCATTCAAGATGCCATCAAGTTTCCTGATTTCGTCCATGCCGTCAAACCGGAGCCACATACGGAAGTTCCGCAAGGCGCAAGCGCGCATGATACGTTTTGGGATTTCATCGGTCAAAATCATGAGACTGCACATACGGTCATGTGGGCGATGAGTGACCGTGGAATTCCACGGAGCCTTCGGATGATGGAAGGGTTCGGCGTCCATACATTCCGACTCGTCAACGCACAAGGGAAGGCGCACTTTGTTAAGTTCCACTGGAAACCAAAACTTGGTGTTCATTCGCAAGTCTGGGATGAAGCACAAAAAGCACTTGGTAAAAATCCTGATTTCCACCGCGTTGATTTATATGAAGCAATCGATAAGGGGGATTTCCCGGAATGGGAGCTCGGACTGCAATTGATTGCGGAAGAGGATGAGTTCAAGTTCGATTTTGACATTCTCGATCCGACGAAACTATGGCCGGAGGAAGAAGTACCGGTCCGACTCGTCGGTAAAATGACATTGAACCGCAATGTCGACAATTTCTTTGCGGAAACAGAACAAGTAGCGTTCCACCCAGGACACATCGTTCCGGGAATTGATTTTTCAAATGATCCGTTGTTGCAAGGGCGGTTGTTCTCATATACGGACACACAGTTGTCCCGACTCGGAGGACCGAACTTCCATCAAATCCCGATCAATCAGCCGGTTTGTCCGTACCATAACAATCAGCGGGACGGCATGCATCAGATGGCGGTCCATAAAGGACAGACGAGCTATCACAAAAATGGTTTGAATGAAAATCAGCCTGAGCCTGTCCCGGTCGAAGAAGGCGGTTTTGAACATTACCAGGAAAAAGTCGACGGCCATAAAGTGCGTGGCCGGAGTGAAAGTTTCCTCGACTTTTATTCACAGGCGAAGCTCTTTTACAACAGCATGACTGCTGTTGAACAACAACACATTCGTGATGCCTACAGCTTCGAGCTCGGAAAGTGTGAATCTGATGTTGTCAAAACGAATGCCGTGGATTTGCTGAATCATATCGACCATGCCCTCGCGAAAGAGGTTGCGGAGAACATTGACGTTGCGGTACCGACGACGGATGAAGGGGTTCAATCAGAGAAACGCTCAGATGCCCTCAGTATGGAACATACGATTCGAAAAACGGATACGCGCAGTGTTGCTCTGTTGCTTGCAGGGGACGTGGATGCAAATCAGGTGAAGGCGTGGGTCGAAAAACTGGCGGAGCATAACATCAATTACAGCCTCGTTGGTAAAAAAGCCTATACACTAGGTGAAATGAAAGTAAAAGAAACGTATGATACGGTCGATTCAAGTTTGTTTGACGCCGCATTCTTAATCAGCGCATCTTCAAAAGTAGCGGACGACGTGCTCGAATTTATCGAGAACACGTATAAACATGCTAAACCGCTGGCGTTACATCTCCATGATGACTCAGTACTCGATAAGTGCCGTGTTGAAACGGATCAACCGGGTGTCTTCTTATTCAAAGAACATAACTTGGATCATTTTGATTCGTTCATCGAAGGCATCGCCCAAGCACGTTTTTGGGACCGGAAATAAGAATAGTCAAGGACCTCCAGCGTTGACGGGAGGTCCTTTTGACGTCGTCAAAAAAACGTATGCCTTCAATCATTATGTAGATAAGGCTCTTTTTTTGATGCAGACGCTTCACCCCTTTATAAAAGAATCGTATAAGCCTTTAGTAAATGACAAAATAATCAAAAAAATAGGAACTTTTTAGGCATATATCCGTAGAATAGGTTAAACAAAGGGGGAAGTTCAGATGGAAATTATTTTGGGGATTATTGCAGTCGGGGCAGCATTTTGGTTTTTCTTCAGTTACTTACTTGGCTTCAAAAAGAAAAATATCACGATGACGTTTGACGATCGTTTTTATACGCTCGATGAGCATGTCAAAGCAATTGAGCAGAAATTAAAGCAGGACGGAAAACAGGTCGAGTACTTAGGAAACCGCCGCTTTTTAGTAAGCGGGAAACGTTATCTTTTCGTTGAACGGACGGTTTCGATGTCTGGTGTTCCGATGCAACAAACGATTTTAGAGTTTGAAAAATAATCGAAAAAGCACGATGCCGACCTGGAAGAAAGGGGCATCGTGCTTTTATTATGGGTATGAATAGAAGCTCAAACGTTAATTTCCCTTTCGTACTACCAGTTACCAGTTTATAGGATGCGGGTTCATTGGATCATTATGTTCAAGTTACTTGATTATGAGCGTCGGTCGAGTCGGAAGCTGATTGCAGTCAACAACGCGGCAAGCAAAGCGACAAGTCCGCCGACGAGCGCCGTATTCATCATCGGTCCGCTCGCGTAAACGAGTCCACCGAGCGCGGAGCCGAAAGCGATCCCGACGTTACTTGCGACCGGCATCAAGGACGCAGCGAGTCCTTTTGCTTCCGGGTTGAACTTTTCCGCCAAGTCAATCAGATAGATTTGTGTCGATGTCGTCAATAAAATCGACATCAGTGACATCAAAGCGATATTGACCAGTCCGAGCGTGACGGATGATGTCGTGACATATAAGGCCGCCAAGACGAACGCTTGCACGACGAACACAAACCGTAACCGACCGATCGGATTATGACTGGCGATTTTCCCGGCCAGAATGTTACTGAAAATCGAGACGACGCCGTACGCGAGGAGGATTGGACTGATCCAGGCCCGCGGCAGCTCGAGTTCAAGTTCGAGGATCGGCACGAGGTACGTGTAGACGACATAGGTCGCACCAAATCCGAACGACGGGATGAAGAAGGCAATCATGATACGTGGGTTCGCGAGCAGGCGCAGTTGATCCTTAACGGAACTTGACGCCGTCGCCTGTTGCCGCGGGACGACTTTGAAAACGGCGAAAAAAGCAATCAGTCCGAGGGCTGTCGTCAGCCAAAACGTCGCTTCAAAACCGGCATGTTGCCCGATGAACGTGCCGATCGGGACGCCGAAGACGTTCGCGAGCGTGAAGCCGCCGAAGATGAACGACACGGCGACACCGCGTTTCGCGACCGGGACACTGTCACTCGCGACGACCATCGCAAGCGAAATCAAGACACCGGTCAGGACGGCCGTGACGATCCGTGTTGCGAGCAGTAGCGAGTAGGTGTCGGCGATGCTGCTGCAAAAGTTCAAGACGACCCAAACAAAGATCAGGCTGAGCATCAATTTGCGACGTTCGAAGCGTCCCGTGATCGACATCGTGAACGGTGTCCCGATCGCGAAGGCAATCGCAAAGGCGGAGACGAGTGTGCCGGCTTTCGCAATCGTAATTCCGAGGGCCGAAGCGATTTCTGATAAAATCCCGACAATGACGAATTCGCTTGTGCCTAAGACGAACGTCAGTAAGGAGAGGGTGGCGATTAAAAGCCAGTCCGTTTTACTTAAACGGGTAGTAGATGACATATCAATTCCTCAATTCTAGCGCTAAGCAGCGCGAAACTATCGTTTTTCAGAATAGCATGATTCGTGTGTCAGGTGAACGGGAATCGGATGGAAACGGAAAAGAAGAATTATTTTGAATAGCATGTCAATTTTCTTCAGGTGAGACTACGCTATAATGAAGGAGAGCGAAGCGAACCGAACTAAAAATCGAAAGGTAGTGAGAAAAATGCAAGCGACAATTACATGGAATCACAAGATGGGCTTTAGTGGAGTGACGGAGTCCGGACACCAACTGGCAATGGATGCAGCACCTGAAAATAACGGGGAGAACGGAGCACCACGACCAACTGAATTGTTGTTACACGCAGTCGCCGGCTGTACGGGAATGGACATCGTCTCCATTTTAGAAAAAATGCGTTTACCGTTAACCTCGTTTGAGATGGACATTGAGGGAGAACGGGCGACGGAACACCCGCGCCGCTTTACGACGATTTCGATTCATTATCGTCTCGAAGGCGACTTGCCGGATGATAAAGTCCGCCGGGCCGTCTCGTTATCAAAAGATAAATACTGTTCTGTCTCGAAATCACTGAATGCTGAAATTGAAGTCTATTATTCAATCAATGGCGTAAGAAACGAGGAACCGCTTTGAAACCGATTTACCTGCTTTTAACGGCTTGCTTTTTGACGGCATGCGCGAGTGAACCAGCAACAGAACCGAAGACGAAACCGGAACCGAAGACGAGTCAGCAACAGCCGGTCGCTGACGAACCGACGGCTGCCGACCAGGCGGAGCAAGACATCAAACGTCAGCTCGCCAAACTCTCGACTGCTGAAAAGGTCGATCAATTGCTGTATATCGGGATCAGCGGGACGACGTTATCGGACGCGGACCGAAGTCTGTTAAACGATCACGCGATAGGCGGTGTCCTGTTACTCGGAGGCAATATCACGTCAGACGCCCAGCTGAAAACCTTGACGGCAGCAATCAAGAACGCACAAGACGACGAAGCGCTCGCGTTCCTCGGCTTCGATGAAGAAGGAGGACGTGTCAGTCGTGTCCCGGATCAAACGTTTCATTTACCTCCGAGTCTGACGCTCGGTCAGAAAAACGATCCGGCATTGATGCAAAAGACCGGACAGGCGCTTGGTGCGATGTCACGGTTTTATGGATTTAATATGGATTTCGCCCCGGTTCTTGATGTCAACAGTAACCCGGCGAACCCGATCATCGGTGACCGGGCACTCAGTGCTGAGCCGGATGACGTCGCCTGGCTCGGTGTCCCGTTAATGCAGGGAATCAAGTCGGAAGATGTCGTGCCGGTCGTCAAACATTTTCCCGGACACGGCGATACGACCGTCGATTCGCATGTCGGCTTACCGACCGTGACGAAGACGAAAGCGCAACTCGAGCAACTGGAACTCGTCCCGTTCAAAGCGGCAATCGATGCCGGAGCGGAAATGGTGATGGTCGCACACATTTTATTCCCGGCGCTCGACCCAGACAATCCGTCGTCGTTATCAGAGCCGGTCATGCAACAGCTGTTGCGTGAAGAGTTGAAGTTCGATGGCGTCATCGTGACGGACGACCTCGTAATGGGTGCGATCACGAAACAATATGGTCTCGCCCAAGCTTCGCGTCTCGCCCTCGAGCGTGGTGCCGACATGGCGATGTTCTCGCAAGCCGGTGCTTATGCGGATGTCCATGCGGCAATTATGCAGGGGATCAAAGACAAGTCGTTATCACGGGCTGACCTCGACGCGAAAGTGACACGTGTCTTACGTCTGAAACAAACGTATGATTTAGCAGACACGAAGCTGATTCCAACGCGTGAACAATTGACGGAACAGGTCAAAACGGTCACGGATTGGCTGAACTGACAAGTCAGACTAGAAATCAAGCGAGCGGTCATGGTAGACTACGAATGAACCAACCAACACTAAATAGTTCTACACTAGGGGAGTCTCGCAGCAGACTGAGACGGAAATATCCGGACCCTTTGAACCTGATCTAGTTCGTACTAGCGGAGGGAAGTGGCTTCTGATTATCATCCTGTCTCAGGTCTTACCTGGACATTTTTCGGACCACTCCATCATGTTCATGGGGTGGTCCTTTTTGTGTAGCAAGGAGGAGAAGGTATGCGTCCGAAGTTACATATTGTGACGACCGGGACAAAAGAGCTGACACATCTTCTAGAAGTCTTGCCGGCTGTTGTGCCTTATGTCGACATGATTCATATCCGGGAACCGGGTTGGTCGGCGGACCGACTCGTCCAATTGATCGAGGAGCTAGTATGCGCCGGTGTTCCACGTGAAAAACTAATCGTCCATGACCGGCTCGATGTCGCCCTCGTGACGAAGTCAAGTGTCCAGTTGACATCGCGCAGTATTCCCGTCGCTGTCGTGCGGCGTCAATTCAGCGAGCTACAAATCGGCCGATCAATCCACTCCTTGACGGAAGCGCTTGAGACGGGCAGCGACTTCGTCATGTATGGTCATGTCTTTGCGACGGCGTCAAAACAGGACGTCGCCCCGCGCGGACTAGCGGCACTCGCGCAAATCGTCACGTTTTCAAAAGTCCCCGTCATCGCGATTGGCGGGATTCAGCCGGAGAATGTCGCGGGTGTCCTCGCGACCGGAGTTGCTGGCATCGCTGTGATGTCAGGGATTCTCGGTCAGGCAAATCCGGTCGAAGCAGTCCGGTCGTATCGCGAGGTGCTTGATCAATGAAAGCAACAGAGACGTTAATCGTCGGCGCAGGCGTAATCGGTTTGACACTCGCCTACGAATTGCTCAAACGAGGACAACCGGTACGCGTGCTTGAGCAAAATCGTTCCAGTGAAGGAGCGACGCGAGCGGCAGCCGGCATGCTTGCGACGGATCATGAACTGATCCCTGCCTTACATCAACTGGCGGCAGCGAGTCGACAGCTTTATCCCGACCTCGTCCGTGAGCTGTTTAATGAGACCGGCATTGATAGTGGCTATAAAGAAAACCCGTTTCGACTGATCCGTGCAGACGGGGACATCCGGTTCGCTTCAGTCGGTCAAATCGATCCCGTCCAGTTGACGCGTTCGCTCCGTCACGCGATTAAAGCCCGCGGAGGTGTGATTGAAGAACAGACAATGGTCACGGGACTGCACCGGGCAGGGGCGACCGTCGTCGGCGTTGCGACAAGTAACGGTAAGCGCGAAGCCGGGAACGTCGTGGTCGCAAGCGGTCGGGGATCAGAAGCGTTACTCGCGACGAGTGGTGTCGAGATCGCGACGGTACCGGTCAAAGGCGAATGCCTCGCCGTCCGGCTTCCGGGACATGTCTTGACCGAGACGTTGTTTAGCGACGACGTGTACCTCGTTCCGAAGTTTGACGGACGGATCATCATCGGGGCGACGGAACGGATCGGTGACGAGACGACAGGGGTCAGCGTCAGCGGGATTGAACATCTCCTGCAGGCGGCGGCGCGACTGTTCCCAGCAATCAGAGAAGCGGAAATCGTGGACATCTGGTCCGGGATTCGTCCACAAACAGCGGACGGATTGCCTTATCTCGGGCAGGTCCCGGGAGTCGGGCACCTATTCGTCGCGACCGGGCATCATCGGCACGGGATATTACTCGCCCCGATCACGGCGTCCGTCCTGGCAGACGAGGTAACGGGAATCACGCCGAAATATGAGCTTCGCCCGTTTTCATTACATGAATCGAGGAGGAACACGAATGCAACTCACCATTAATGGTCAACCGTATACGCTTGACGGAACGATTTCGACAATCGACGGATTGATTCATCATCTCAATTTGACGGAAAAAATGGTCATCATCGAACAGAATCGACAGATTGTCGAGCGGACAGCATACCAAAACACACCCATTCAAACAGGCGATTCTTTTGAAATCGTTCACTTCGTAGGAGGCGGTTAATCATGTTAACGATTGGTCAAACGACATTTCAGTCGCGGTTATTACTCGGAACGGGCAAATACCCCGACGTGACGACACAGCAGCAAGCAGTCGAGGCATCAGGAGCAGACATCCTGACCTTTTCCGTTCGCCGGATGGATATCTTTGAAGCGAGTCAACCGAACTTTTTAGAGGCGCTTGATTTGAGTCAGTATCATTTATTACCGAACACGGCGGGGGCGAAGACAGCGGAAGAAGCGGTTCGGCTGGCAAAACTTGCCCGCGCGTCCGGACTGTGCGACATGGTCAAAGTTGAAGTCATCGGCTGTGATAAAACGCTGTTACCGGACCCGATCGAAACGTTGCGGGCATCGGAAGAATTATTAAAAGAAGGATTCACCGTCTTACCGTATACGTCAGACGATCTGTTGTTGGCACGAAGACTGGAAGAACTCGGGTGTCACGCCATCATGCCTGCCGCGTCCCCAATCGGATCCGGACAAGGAATCCTTAATCCACTGGCCTTAAGCTTCATCATCGAACAGATGACGGTCCCGGTCATCGTCGACGCAGGAATCGGTTCACCGACCGATGTCGCCTACGCAATGGAACTCGGCGCAGACGCCGTCTTACTTAATTCGGCCGTCGCCCATGCGAAAGACCCGGTCAAGATGGCGCGAGCGATGAAGCTTGCCGTCGAAGCGGGACGACTTGGCTTTGAAGCGGGACGGATCGAAAAGAAACGGTACGCGACGGCGAGCAGTCCCGAGACAGGGATGAGTCGATGACGGATCGTTATTCACGGCAAACCCGGTTTCGGCCGATCGGTCAGGCGGGACAAGATGAGCTGACAAAAAAACATGTCCTCCTCATCGGCATGGGCGCACTCGGAACGGCAAGTGCCGAACAACTCGTCCGGGCCGGAATCGGCAAGCTGACGATCGTCGACCGCGATTACGTCGAGTGGAGTAATCTCCAGCGGCAGCACCTTTACACGGAGGACGATGCCGCGCAGCATGTCCCGAAAGCGATCGCGGCGGAGCGCCGCTTAAATGCCATCAATCAGGAAGTCGAGATTATAGCCCATGTCACCGATGTCACGCGTTACGAATTACCGCAATTGATCTCAGGTGTCGATTTGATTCTTGACGCAACCGATCACTTCGATATCCGGATGCTGATCAATGATGTGGCGGCGCAACACAAAATTCCGTGGATTTACGGCGGGTGCGTCGGGAGTTACGGCATGACCTATACGGTCCTCCCGAACGAGACCCCGTGCTTGCATTGTTTGCTCGAACATTTACCGCGCGGGCAAGCGACGTGCGAAACGGCGGGGGTGATTGGTCCGGCGATTCAACTCGTCGCCGCGTATCAAGTCGCGGAAGCCTTGAAGCTCCTCGTCGGTGCGACGGACGCGCTACGGCAGGAATTGCTCGCGTTCGACGTCTGGACGAATGAACAGAGCCGCATCAATGTCGCGTCTTTGAAGAAGGCATCATGCCCGTCCTGCGGCGAGAACCGGACCTATCCGTATTTGACGCACATGCCGGTGCAGTTTACAACATTGTGTGGACGTGACGCCATCCAGGTCCGTGGAGATGAGGCGCGTGACTTAGAACGTCTTGAACAGAATCTGAGCCCGGTCGTCAGTATCGTCGCGAAAAATCCGTACTTGCTCAGTTTTAAGACGGAGACGCATCGATTCGTCGCCTTTCGTGACGGACGCGTCCTGATTCACGGGGAACAGGAACTCGTCCGTGCAAAACAGCTCTATCACGCCTTTTTCGGTTAAAAAGTCATAAAAAAATCAAACTAACATTCAAAATATATGTTTTAGATGTTTTGAAAAGAGGTAAATAAGACTTCAAGACACAAAATGGCGTTTTAGGTAGACTGAAAGCGAAGAGGAGTGATTAGGATGAAACAAGAATTCGATAAAGTGGTCCAATCATCGGACCAGACGAAGCGGACAGAACAGACAGCTGAACCGGTTCAGCAGGCGAATTGGAATCCAGATCGGTACCGGACGAACTTAAATCCGTTCTATCTGTCACCTTGTAGCGTCGAACGACGGGAAGATATTGAAGCACATGCCAATCATCTGATCGAAGTTGAACCAGACGCGTCCCCTCTTGCCCAAATTTTCGAACAACAACACACAGCCCATATACCGAACAAACATCAGAGCTCAAAATTCACGACAGGAATTGTAGTCGGTGCTATCATCGGAGGATCCGTCTCCATCATCACTTCTGTCAAGCGGTTGCGGCACAAACATTAAGGAAATGAATGCATGGAATGTAAAGGATAGTAAGGTCCGGTCGCGTCCGGTCTTTACTGTCTTTTTTTTGATTATAGACGCATGCCGGTTCGAAACGTATGTGCGGACGAGAGTCGTCTTGATCGTTTCAGACGTGTTAAACTGGACTTAATATATTAGTAAAGTGAGGGTGAGGAAACATGAAATGGATTCATACAGCGGATTGGCATTTAGGAAAAATCGTCCACGGCGAATCGATGATTGAAAATCAACGCGCCGCGCTCGAAGCATTTTTAGCGTTACTCGACCGGGAACGCCCGGACGCGGTGGTCATTGCGGGCGACTTATATGATCGCGCCGTCCCACCGACCGAGGCGGTCGAACTGCTCGACGCGACACTCGCGGACATCGTCCTCGATCGCGGGATTCCGGTCATCGCGATCAGCGGTAACCACGATTCGGCGGAACGGCTCAGTTTCGCGACGACCCTGCTCGAACGGTCAGGTCTGCATCTCGCCGGTAAATTAACACCGGTGATTGAGCCGATCGAGATTAAAGGCGTCAAGTTTTATCCGGTCCCGTTCGCAGATCCGGCCATCGTCCGTTACGTCTATCAGGACGACACGATTCGGAATCATGACGAAGCGATGCGAAAAATCATCGAACCCTTAACGATTACAGGACCAAGCGTCCTCGTCGGTCATGCCTTCGTCATCGGTGGACTTGAGACCGACTCGGAGCGTCAACTGTCGGTCGGGACGGCAGGGCAAATCAGTGCCAGTACGTTTGCGCCGTTCACTTACACGGCGCTCGGTCACCTACATAACCCGCTCGCAATCCGTTCCGAGACGATTCGGTACAGTGGATCACTTTTAAAGTATTCCTTTTCGGAAGCGAGTCACGTCAAAGGCGTCGATATCTTGACGCTCAATGATGCAGGAACGTTTGATCGTCGCTTTGAACCGATTGCCGCGAAACGAGATTTACGGGAGTTGACGGGAACGCTCGCCGAATTGATGGATCCGACGTTCGTCGCGACACAATCGACGGACGACTACATCAAAATCAACTTGACGGACGCGGAAGCGTTGATAGATCCGATGGGTAAGCTGAAAAAAGTTTATCCGAACATCCTGCATCTCGAACGGACCGGTTTTACTAGGGAAAGCGCACGATCCGTCCAAGCATCGCGCGACCAGGTCAAGACGGCGACGCTAACCGATTTATTCAGTGAATTTTATGAAGCAGTCCGGGAAAAACGACCGACGGATGCGATGCAGACCGTCCTAGAGGAGGAAGCGACATGCGGCCAGAACGATTGACCTTACGGGCGTTCGGCCCGTTCGCAGAAGAACAGACGATTGATTTCACGGCACTCGCCGGACGGACGATGTTCGTCATTTCCGGTAATACGGGAGCCGGCAAAACGACGATTTTTGATGCCTTGACGTTTGCCCTTTACGGGGAGACGTCAGGCGGCGAACGGGAGATGACGGATTTACGGAGTCATTTCGCGCGCCCTGATGTCAAAACGGAAGTCGAACTGGAATTTTTACTGAAAGGTGAACGCTATCGTGTGATTCGCCAACCGAGCCAACCGCATCCCGTCAACAAAACGGACTATGCGCATGAGGCAGAACTGGCACGGTTCGACGGGACGGCGTGGCAACCGCTCGCCGTCAAAATCCCCGAAGTCAAGCAACGGGTTCAAAGTCTCTTGCAGCTCGACCATAAACAGTTTTCGCAAATTTTGCTGTTGCCGCAAAATAAATTCCGGGAGCTGTTGATGGCGGAGTCAAAAGACAAACTGCAAATCCTGAAGCAACTGTTCAAGACGGAGCAGTACGGTGAGTTCCAGCAACGCTTGCACCGGAAAGCACTCGATCTTGCTGCCGCGATCAAAGAGACAAAAACGAAACAGCTCGCAAAACTGGAGGAATTGCCGTTAGAAGTTGATTGGGTCAATCAAAATGAGACGACGATTCGGAGCGTGACGGATGAATTGTTAGCGTCGCTCGATGAAACGATCACTGCCGCCAAAACAGTCGAACAGCAGGTGCGTCAAGACGTCAATCAGGTTAGCGAACGCTTCCGCCAGGCGGAACAACTCGAACATGCCTTCGTCGAACATGAACGGCTGTCGCGACTCGAGCAAGAACTCGCCGTGACGTTACCCGACATCACGCGACAAGCGAACCGGTATGAGATTGCGACACGTGCCGCGGCCATCACGGGACGATACGATGCCTTCTTGTCAGAGCAGCAGACGGTCGTCCGCCTGGAGACGGCGCAAACGCAATTGACGTCAGAACTGACGACGTTGCAAGGACGTCTTGACCAAATCACCGGTCAAGCGGAACAGTTAGCGAGTCGCGAACAAGAAATTCGTGACGGGGCCCGACGGATCGACCAAATCGAGACGGAATTGAAGCAACTGCGCGAACAGGAACACCTGCAACAAAAACAAAAAAGTTTAGCGGAGGACGTCGCACGCCTGAACCCGCAAGCATTACTGACAGAGCGTGAGACCAAACGTGCGGAACGGACCCGCATCCAAGCAGAACTCGCGGCACTGGCTGACGTCTCGGACACGCAACTGACGTTGCAGGAACGGCGCTTCAGCCTTCAGACTCTCGAACAAAAGCGGCTCGAGTGGCAACGGAGTGAAACGGAACGGCAACAATTGATTGAACGCGGGACCCGTGTCCGGAAAGAAAAGGATGAAGCGGAAGCGGCCTATGCGGAAGGGCGGCGAAAAGAACGGATGCAACTCGCGTCCGAGCTTGCTGAACATCTGCACGACGGGGAAGCGTGTCCCGTTTGCGGGAGCCGTGAGCACCCGGAACCAGCGGTGAAGACACAGCTGGATGACGTCGAAGCGTTGCATCAGCTGTATTTAAAAGCGCAGACGGCCCACCAGGAATTACAGGCGACGTACCGGACAATCGTCGAACGGAAACGACAACTCGAGCACGATATCGCAACACTCGGGCAAGAACAGACGCTGCCGACGGAACTCGATCTGATTCGGACGGAAATCAACCGCCTCGTCGCAGCAGAAGCAGAACAAAAACAGCAACAAGATAAAAAACGTCAGCTCGAACAACGCTTGCGGACGCTCGAAACAGAACTTGAGACACTGACGAGTCAAATCGATCAGCAGCTCGCGGCACAAGGGAAACTCGAACTTGAGCTTGCCCGACTTGATGCATTGCTGACGAAAGCAGGCGAGCCGTCAGCGTCGAAAGGGGTTCTCGAACAGGAACAACAGACATTGCAGGCGAAACAGACACAATATGAAACCGACCGGGCGATGGTCGATCAACAAAAAAATCAACTCAATCGGGAAGTCGCAGAACGACAGGGACGCCTTCAACACATTACCGAAGAGGCGACGACACATGTTGCAGCGCGGACGCAAGCGAAGGCTGACTTGGAACAGGCCCTGTCGGAAGAGCATTTTGAGACGTTAGAACAATTCGAACAGGCGCGATTGTCCCGGCAGGAGATGCAACAACTCGCAGCGATGCTTGAAGCGGATCGTGTCAAGCGCCAGGAAGTCGCGACAGGACTCGAACGCTTGAAACAACAAATCAATGCCGCGGCACGTCCGGATCTCGCGCATTTACGGACGCTTGTCGAAACAGCGGAAGGACGCTTGGCGGAAGCGACAGACCAACGTGTCGGTGCCGAGAAGGAACACATCCATGTCAAACAGCTGATCGATGCCTGGGCGACGCTCCAACAAACGATTGAAGCCGAGGACGCCCGGTACGGGATCATCGGGGAGCTGGCACGGGTTGGAGTCGGTGAAAATGCGCAACGGATGACGTTCGAAACCTACGTCCAGACGGCGTACTTCGATGAGATTCTCCAGGCGGCGAACCGCCACTTGACGGAGATGACGTCAGGTCGCTTCCAGCTTGAGCGGAAGACGGAAGCCGGTAAAGGCTTGAAGAAGTATGGCCTCGACCTGAATGTTTTTGATGCTTATACGTCACAGACACGGCATGTCAAAACATTGTCCGGGGGCGAAAGCTTTAAAGCGTCGCTGGCGCTGGCGCTTGGTCTCTCGGAAGTCGTCCAAGAAGCGAGTGGCGGCGTTTCCCTTGAGACGATGTTCATCGATGAAGGATTCGGAACACTCGACCCTGAGTCGCTCGAACAAGCGATCGAGACGTTACTGTCGATTCAAGCGAGCGGACGGATGGTCGGGATCATCAGCCACGTCCAGGAGCTGAAGTCACGGGTCGATGCTAAAATTGAAGTCACGCAAGGAAAAACAGGCTCGACGATACAGCTTGTCGTTGAATAAGGAGTGAGACGGATGGAAGTCAATCAAATGGTAACGAAGTCGGATTTAATCCGCGACCTGAAACAGCTCGGGGTCGAACCAGGGATGAAAGTGTTCGTGCACAGTGCGATGAAACAGATCGGCTGGGTTCCGGGCGGGGCGCAAGCGGTCATCGAAGCTGTCCAGGAAGTCGTCACCGAGACGGGCTTGATCATGATGGCGACACAAAGTACCGATAACTCGGACCCGAAAAACTGGAGTCGTCCTGCCGTACCGGAGGAATGGTGGGAGACGGTCCGTCAAGAAATGCCGGCGTATGATAAACGGAAGACGCCGACGCGGAGCGTCGGCAAAGTGCCGGAATTGTTCCGGACATTTCCGGATGTCGAGCGCAGCGACCACCCGATGTGGTCGGTCGCAGCCTGGGGCAAAGGAGCAGCAGAGTTCGTTGCTGACCATACGCTCGAGAACGGATTCGGTCCCGGATCACCGATTGAACGGTTCATCGAGGCGGACGGTCACATTCTGCATATCGGCTCACCGTGGGATGCGACGACGGTCTGGCATTATGCCGAGTATGGGATTGAGCGTCCGGACATCGAGAGCGGGTGTAAAATCAAGCGAGGCGATGACGAAGAGTTCGTTCACTACTGGCACCGCTTGATTGATAGCGACCCATTCGGTCCAATTGGTGAAGGGTTCACGGACGAACCGTTCGTGACGAGCGGAAAAATCGGTCGTGCGACGTCGCACCTCGTCTCTGCCAAAGAATCGATTCCCGTCGTCATGTTCCAGCTGAGTGCTTTAAATAGCTGGTTAAGCTGAAACTTTTTCGGGAACGATTCGTAATAAGACACAGAGAAATTAAAAGGAGTGAACGCAAGATGGCATCACGATTTAAAGTTAACCCAGCGCTGCGCCGCGGTTTTGAGACGGCACGGGCTGGGGAACGACCGATGACGAAAACAGGGACGATGAGTAAGATTTTCTTAATGCTCGCCCTCGTCACGGCAGCAGCCGGAGGAACATGGTTCTTTTTAGCCGCGAATCCGCAATTTTTATTCCCGGCCTTGATTGGCGGGATCGTCCTCGGACTGATCCTTGCTCTCGTCATCACCTTTAAACCGGCTACGGCACCTGTTCTTTCACCGGTCTATGCGCTGGTCGAAGGGGTCGCAGTCGGTGCGATTTCCTTAATGTTCGAAAG
This sequence comes from Exiguobacterium sp. s133, assembly GCF_018618595.1. NCBI lineage: Bacteria > Bacillati > Bacillota > Bacilli > Caryophanales > Exiguobacterium > Exiguobacterium sp. s133. Next base: position 286,894 of record NZ_JACSMK010000003.1, on the reverse strand, counting down.
CATGTACCCAGGCATCGTCGGAAAAGCCGTCGTCGCGACGTTCGTCGTCTCGTTCGCGATGTGGTTCGTCTATACGACCGGGATGATTAAAGTGACACAACGGTTCCGTTCCGCTGTCACGGCAGCGATCCTCTCGATTCTCGTCTTGTACGGTGTCAATTTCCTGCTCGCCTTGTTCGGTGTCGACCTCCCGTTTATGACAGGCAGCTCGCCGCTCGCGATCGGGATTCAGTTTGTCATCGTCATCGTCGCCTCGCTGTCACTCGTGATGGACTTCGACTTCATCTCGCGTCAAGTCGAGGCACGGGCACCGAAGTCGATGGAATGGGTCGCCGCGTTCGGTTTGATCGTGACGATCATCTGGCTGTACATCGAGTTACTCGATTTATTGTATCGTTTAGCCGCGCGTGACTAAAACCTGTTTAACACATCGTTTCCGTTTTGGCGGAGACGGTGTTTTTTTTTTGATAAAGCGTTGCTGGGCAAATGCTTTTTTCTTCCCGTGCTTTCCTCGGGCGAGGCGCAAGCCGTTGCTCCTTGATCCTAATGGACAATGAGCAGGGTCTCGCCAGCCTCTGATAGCGCAAGAAACTTCCCGTAGGAGTCACGAGAAGCAAAGCATTTAGGGTATCATGCTTCGTTTTTAAATAGTACCTTGCATTATAGAGTACATTGTTTTACATTGTATATAAGAGGTGGTGGGAGAAGATGGAAATTGATAAAGAGCTGTTAAAAGGGCATATCGACACCTTGATTTTAGCGTTATTAGTCGACAAGGACCGTTACGGCTATGAAATTGCAAAAGAAGTTCGTGAAAAAAGCGCCGATGCATTCGAATTAAAAGAAGGAACACTTTATCTTTCACTGAAGCGACTGGAAAAGAAAACAGCCGTCATCTCGTACTGGAGTGACGAAGCGGCCGGTGGGGCACGCCGTAAGTATTACCACCTGACGGACGAAGGGCAAGCGTTACTACGGACGAAACGGCAGGAATGGCAAGTCGTCAAACGATTGATGGATCAATTTTTAGGGGGGGACAACGATGATAAATGAGTATGTCGATCGGCTTTATCGTACAGCTGATCCGGAGTTGCCGGAAACGAAGGAGCTAAAAGACGAAACGCGGCAACATCTGGAAGAAACCGTTTCTGAGTTGATATCAGATGGGTATGCGCAACAATTAGCGATGAAGATAGCGATCGAGCGCTTTGGTGGCGAAGAACAGTCGCAGGCGTTGATTCAAGAATTGCAACTGGTGCAAAAGCTATTCGCAAAACGGATTTTGCGTGCCGGGATGATCATGTTGGTGTTGAGTCTGATGTGCGGGATTAGTGGGTTTGTCGTGCGAAGCATGACGGATATGAATCAGCAAAACATTCTGTATCAATTAGAGGACGAATGGCGAACCGCGGATACAGCAACACTCAAGAACATCGTGCAACAAAACAAGATGGTGACAAGCGCTCGTATCTCCAGTCTGTCTGAAACGCGTATTACGCTAGAACAAAGTTATCAACAATACTTCCCACCCTTGTTGGCACCGTTTCTCACGACAAAAATGACAGCAGCACCGGACGAGGGCTGGCAGGTGGAACTTGATGTAATTGACACGGTCGTCATCGGACTGGCGCTTGCATTAATTGGGTTATCAGCGGCACATGTCTTGTTTGCAATCTGGATTATCATTCAGCGGCACCGGACGGACCGGTTGTCACGAATGACGACCGTCTTGTCGGTCGTGATTCCAGCGCTCAGCATCTTGTTGTATTACGTAACGAAAAAACGACTATAATCGAAGGAGGGGACGCAGTTGCAACACATCATTTGGACAGAACTAAAACGAAGTGGGACGCGGCGGACGCTGTTTATGGCATTGCTGCTTCCGCTGATAATCCTATTGCAGTTTAACCAAGTCCGGGCCGGATACATGTTCGAGTCGTGGCACGGCGTGTTTGAAGAATCAGCCGGAACGATAGTCGCAATTACGTTTCCGTTACTCTGTTGTGTGCTGTACTTGCCGACGGTCGCCCGTGAAATCGACCATCAGTTCATCCGGTACGCTCGGACCCGTGTTTCGCTAAGGGACTATCTCATTGCCAAAGGAGTCGTCAACGCCTTAATCACGTTTACCGTCTTTTTTGTGACGATTCTCGGCTGGATGGTGTTTCTACGTTACGTCGAGCCTCTGTTACATTGGATGACGTATGAGCAGGATATCGAATCGTTGACGACGTTCACGCAAGTCTTCACGACCGATGGCATCTATATGCTTGCATACGCGGGATGGGTCGGACTGAACGCAGTAGTATATGCGACGATTGCTTATTTGGTATTGATTCTGTTCGGAAATTTGTTTATGGCGATCGGCATTCCGTTTTTGTTTTATCATCTGTTGAACTTTGCGACAGGGTTACTCAGCGTTGCCCGGTTTTCACCAATCAGTACGATTTTTCCATTTAACATTACCGCGATGCCGCTGTGGACAATTTTTGTTCCGTTTAGTGTTCTCGGGTTGATGTTGCTCGGTCTGATGATCACGGGGATGAAGCGAACGGAGTGGGAACTGTGAGTCGGATTACTTACGCGGTTTGTTGGCTTCAAGTAACATTCTTCTCCTGTTTCTGGATGTATCAGGATCAACGGGAGGCACTTGATAAAGGGATCGTGTTTAATCAATGGGATTTGCTGACGGCGGTGACGATGAATACATACTTATTGATGTACGACATCTTATTGCTCGTAATCGTATTGTCAGTTGTTCGGGTACGAACGGATTTAAGGGACTTCCGTTTGATTCGCTTCCGAAATACGCGGACCGCCATATTCGAGAGCACTAAACGGTTCGGCAAATCGTGGGCGACCGGACTGTTGTTGTATGTAATTGTCGGATATCTGTTCGCACTTCAGGCACCGTCTGAAACGAATTGGAGTCTTGCCGCACGGGCAGGACAAGTGTTTTACATCCCGAAAGACTCGGTGTTTCTTAACATGTCGCCACTACTCGCTCATTTTTTACAACTCGGCTTTTTATTTGTCGGCGGTCTGCTGATTCATTTGCTGCTCGGTCTAGTCTATGTGCTGTCGAAACGAACTCAAGTCCTGTATCTGGCGGGTGTGATTGGCTTTGTCTGGACCACTATGGCGTTTCAGTCAGGTATTTCTGCCAATTTGTTTTTGTTGTTGTCGCTACCGGCAATGATTGCGCATCAGGCATTCCAAGATTGGTTAGGATTGATTGTTCTCCTGACGGTCGTTTTGCTGCTGCTTGATCGTCCGTTACAATTCCCGCGGCAGTTTACTGCAAGTAGTATGTACATCGCATGTTGCCTGTTGATTTTTCTCGTTCAGCCAACAGGACAAACGTATGGTGATTACCTGCTGACGGTGTTCAGCGGTGTCCGTTCCGACAGTTTCTCACTGCAGGCATATTTGAACCATGCCGTCTTATTTTTTGGTTACACATACCTATTGACGCAGCGTTTTGAGCGAGATGTCATCGATCAAGGACTCTATCATATCATCCGGCATCGGTCATTGAATCGATGGTTTTCCAAACAAGTGGCTTGGCTTCTTGTGACGGCAACGGGGACAGTCATCGGTCTCGTCAGTTTAGCGACACTTTTTGCATTTTTACGGGGCGTCGAGTGGACGACAAAGGTGAACGGTTTGTCAGTTGATCTCGCGACGATTCTTTACCAGACGATCATCAACGGGACACTCCAACTCATCGTGTACGGATTGATTCTGTTTTTGGTCTTGTACTGGACGCGCGAAGCCGTTCAAGGGATTTACTGGATCGGAGGAGGGATGGTCGCACTGTTACCACTCGTTCAAAACGACTGGATTCCGATTGGACGAAACGGAACAGTTCAATTGCTCGACAATTCCGCTTACACGATCAGCATCCAACTAGTTGGAGCAAGCCTCTTCGTTTATATCGTCATCCAGTTCGTGTTCAAAAAACACGTCCGGACAAATCATTAAGGGGGAAATATGATGATTACATTAACAAACGTCAGCAAACAATATAAAGGACATGAATTATTTCACGACCTGAACGCCTCGTTCGAACTAGGAAAGATTTACGGGATAACGGGTGTCAACGGGTCCGGTAAGTCCGTGTTATTTAAGATGTTATGCGGGTTTGTCTTTCCGGACGCGGGCACGATTGAAGTCGATGGACAAATCTTGACGGGGAAACACCGCTTTCCGAAAGACTTCGGCATCTTAATTGAACGACCGGGCTATATCGGTCAACTGGATGGATTCAGGAATTTAAAGGAACTCGCCCGGATTCAAAATAAAGTCGATGATGTGACGATTCGCCGGGCGATGGAACAAGTCGGACTGGCACCGAATTTGACCCAAAAGGTCAAACATTATTCGCTCGGAATGAAGCAAAAACTTGGAATCGCGCAAGCCATCATGGAAAATCAACAAGTCTTGTTACTCGATGAGCCGTTTAATGCACTCGATGCAGAAAGTGTCGAGCGGATTCGAACACTGCTCGTGCAGTATAAAGAAGAAGGACGGACGATTTTCCTGACGAGCCATCATCAACAGGACATCGATTTGTTATGTGACGAAGTCTATAAGATTCAAAATGCACAGTTAAAAAAAGTGAATCAATAATCTGATTATCTTTTTTGGATATTTTTGTAATGATTAATAAATCGAGAAAATAATCACAGATGTGTTTGACTGACAGATCGAAGAAGGGAAGAATGACATGGATTTAATCTTCATGATGAAGGAACGGCTCGGTCTGTTTGCATTTTTATTCGGATTCCTACTCCTGAACGCCATGCTCCTCGTGGCAATTTGGAAAGTGAAAGTTCAGCTGCCAAAACCGTTGTTGGTCTTGTTGACGATGTGTTGTACGTTTTTCATCTTTGCGACGATTGGTTTCATCGTCAGCACGTTATCATTTGGATATAATTCATAATGATGTTTTAAATTATGACAATAATTGAAGGAAAGCAAATAATTTATCCACCGAATTAAACAGGCAAACTTTCCACTCACTTAGGGAAGGTTTGCCTGTCTTTTTAGTTTGATGAATCAAAATGAAGAGAATCGACATACTGCTTAGCTTCGAGTAATGAATAACCAAGTTGATTTCGGACTAGTTTAACAGCTTCCACCATCTGATCCTCTTGAAGAAGGTGTTTAACTTGATGTTGGAGTTTAACCTCATCCGCATCTACTCCCGGCATTCCAAGGTGAATTTGAATACGTTTAATTTCCTTCGTTAATTGCTGTTGCTGGATCCGCTGCTTGGCTAGTTGTTGTGAAATCGATTGCCAGATGATGGCAAGAAACAAGACGGGCAACCATGTGAATAAAGCATCCATCAATGCATCCACCTCCTTTTGTTCACCGTAGCATAGATTGTACCATGTAACAAATAGTGGAAAAGTCATGAGAATACGTTTATTCTTAATAAGTGGTAAATAAAGGTTTTTTAGGTGAAAGGAATGAAAAAAGTGGAAAAAATCATTGTATCGTTAATTCCGTTGTTAGTCCTCATAGGTGGTGTCATGTTCGGTGGTTTCGTCGTGACGCTCTCAAGTCTGTATTACTTACGGCGCCGCTCATTTGAACGAAGTACATATAAGCAAGTAACACAAGAACGATTCCTCAAAGCGGTCCGTGACAAAGGGCTGTGGGGCGAGTATTTGACGACACGCCAACTAGAAAAGATCGACGGATACGGAAAGTTTGTCATCAATACATATGTACCAAAAGCACGGGGGAAAGGCCTGACGGAAATCGACGTCACGTTCATTCATGAGAGCGGGATTTACGTCCTCGAATCGAAAAACTACAGCGGCTGGATTTTCGGGAAAGAAGCGGACCGCCAGTGGACACAGATGTTCAAGAATCGGTTCAAGCAAAAATTCTACAACCCGATCAAACAAAATGAACAGCACTTGAAGAGTCTTCAAAAGTTTTTGTCTGAAATGGTTGAGGCAGATGTTTTTAAATCACTGATCGTCTTCAGTGAACGGTGCGAACTGAAGAAAATCACGGTCGATTCGAGCCATGTCCATGTCATCAAGCGGAATGAGTTACGCCGGACCATCAATAAACTGGCGACGGTTAATCGTTTGACACGAGCACAAGTCGATAACGTTTACGAGGAGCTCAAGCAACGGTCGCAAGTCGATCAAATGATTAAAGACGCGCATATCGAATCGATAAAATCGTTTACGTCGTAAAAAATCAAGTGAGACACGTTAATGAAAAGGAAGTGAGAGCATGGCTATTCATCAAGAACCTATCGATTATATTGACATCGATGCACCTCAACATAGTCGAGATGCGTACTATCGGATAATTTATGGTGATGTCGACTGGGAAGAAAACGGGGATTTTAAACGGGCCATTTATGTTTTGATGGGATATGGTAAAAAATTAGCTTATCGGAGAGTTGCTCACATTTTGACGACGCCAAATACACCACACGATCTTTCGGACTTAGAAAAAGTGTTAACTGCAATGGAACGGTTGAAAAATCGAAATTCAACATACAATGATAAAGCAAAAACTGCAGACAAACCGGAATGATTGTTTAATTTTAATTTCATTGACAACTCCTCTTCCTGACCGGTATAGTGAGTAAGTCGAAATAATAAGTAGTGCAACTATTTATCGGGAAGAAGGGGAAGCATGTGAAGGAAGTCGATTGGTCGCTTGGCATGCAGCTGTCGCGCAGCTATCATTCATTTAAACGGGCGGCGACGAAGCGGATGGACGTGCACGGTCTGACACCGGAACAACTCTCTGTCTTAAGTGAATTGCATAAGCAAGAAGGTGTTTCCCAAAAACAGTTAGCGCTCGTGACGGAACGGGATCAAACGACAGTTGGGAAGATTCTTGATAAGCTTGTCAAAAAAGGGTTCGTCATGCGAACGTCTGATCCGAGAGATCGCCGTGCGTTCATTCTTTTGACAACAAAAGAGGGTGTCCACGTGCTTGAATTGCTTGAACCGACGCTTGATGCGTTGCAAGAGCAAGCGTTTCAAGGGCTGACGAAAGCGGAGATTGAACAGTTCATTCGGACGCTTGAAACCATTCACAAAAATGTGACGTGAGTGGTTTTCTTTTTTGATTAAATAGTTGCACATGCTATTATAAGCGATGCATATAAAAAGGGGATACAAAAAATGAAGACAATGAAAGACGTATTTGCAATCACACAAACAAAAGTCGGGCTGATGTTCGCCCTCGTCGTACCGGTTCTCTTCCTCGTCGTCTGGATGACAGGGTACCAGGGTGCGACGGAACGACTGGATCAATTACGCGTCGCGGTCGTGGCGGATCAAGGCTCGGCAGATTTCTATCAACAGTTCAAAGCTGAAAGTCCATTTACCGTCTCGCAAGTCAATTCAACAGAAACCGGACTGAAGCAACTCGACCAGGGTGATGTCGAAATGGTCCTCGTCGCGGATTTGACGAATGAACAGCGCTTGACGTTCCATGTCAATCAGGCCAATGCAGAGTTCGCTAATGGAATCTTGAAACAGGGAGCGGGACAAATCGTCAATCAACTGAATGGAGACGTCCCGTTCACATCCGATATCATCATCGAACATCACGTGTCAGAATTCTCGACGTCGATGTTACCGATCATCCTTGGCTTCGTCATTTACATCGCTGTCATGACGATGGGAATTCAGTTTAATCTCGTGACACAAATTCTTCAGAAGCAACATCAAAAGTGGTCGCTCTTTTGGAGTAAACAATTGTTGCATGGCATCGTTCTTGTCGTCGTTCCACTCGTCATGGTGACGATTGCCTTCTTGTTCTCGGATAGTGCAGCATCCTTTTTAAAAGTCTGGGGATTCCAAGTCTTATTAACAGCAGCCTGTATCAGTGTCACGCAAATGAACTTTGCGATATTCGGACCAATCGCACCGCTCGTCAACGTCGCGTTGATTCCGTTCCAGTTGATGACGGCAGGAAATATCGTGCCACCATCGATGCTCGCACCGTTCTATCAGTCGCTCGGTCAGTTTCTTCCCGTCCCGAATGCAGTCGCAGGACTGACACGATTAATTTACTTTGATGGAGATATCTCGAAGTATGCCTTTAACCTGGTAATCATTTTAATTGTGACGTTAGGCATTACGTTGATCGTAACGGCAATCCGTCGCGAACAAGCACACATCGTTGAAGTGAAACAAGCGTCATGAAAAAACGAGCGACCTCCGGAATCGGGGTCGCTCGCTTTTCGTTTTATGCAAATACGTCAGCGATTGGTGTTTCGCCTTCGAGGAGTGTGATCGTTTGACGGGATGCCGTTTCTTGTCCGATTGAAGCAACGATGACGGCTGCGACATCTTCGCGGGCAATTGATTTTGTATCCGCATCAGACGGATCAGTCGTGACGGCACCTGTTCCGGCATCGTCCGATAAACCGCCGGGACGCAAAATCGTATAGTTGAGTTTGCTGTCACGTAACAACCGGTCGGCATAGTGTTTTGCGACATAATACGGTTTCATGCTGTCAGACCAAGTCTCCGGCGAATCGGCGTTCAAGGCACTGACCATGATGAATTGTTTTGCGTTTTGTTGCTCGGCTGCCGCAATTGATTTAGCGGCACCGTCTAAGTCAATCAACATCGTCTTATCGGCACCGGTGTGTCCGCCGGATCCCGCTGTGAAGATGACGACGTCGCTATCTCCGAGTGCGTCCTGGATCGATGCCATGTTCTGCTCGAGATCAAGCAGGACAGGAGTCAGTCCGAGTGCTTCAAAGTCTGAAAACTGGTCAGGTGACCGCAGACCGACGCGGACTTCATGAGTTGAGTCACTCAATTGTTTGGCGACGTGCCGTCCTACTTTCCCGTTCGCTCCGATAATGAATACTTTACTCATCTTACATTCCTCCATTTCGCTAATTGATTCTTTTTTATTATGGAAGAACGGTAAGCCGGAATGCAATCGAGAGGGCTTGGCACAACGCATCGAATGGAACCGATTTGACGAAATAATCAAAAAAATCTTGGATAACATAACGCAATATGATACTGTTTTGAGTATTACACAGAAAAAAGCGTCAGACAGAGAGAGGAAGCGAGCAGAGTGAATAAAAGAGGATTAGCACTTGGAGGAAGTCTGTTGCTTTCTGGTCTATTGGCAGCAACACGATTAAAAGATGTCACCGGTTCGTTCAGTGTCGGGAAACAAAACGTCTTCACGACGAAAAAGATCGTCGTCGGAACGACCGGAGATTATAAACCGTTTACGTACTTGAACCGTCAGACGAATCAATATGAAGGGTTCGATATCGACGTCATCCGCTCGTTTGCCGAGAAAGCCGGACTGGAAGTCGAATTCGTCCCGACGACATGGGGGACGCTGACACGTGACTTACGTGCCGGGAAATTCCATATGGTCGTTGGCGGCGTCACGAAGAACATCGAACGGGAGATCGTCGGCGACTTCACGAAAAGCTATCTATCGTTTCAAAAGACACCTCTTGTCCGCGCTTCCGATCTCGATGTATTGACGTCAATCGAAACAATCAATCGTCCCGATGTGACAATCGGCCTGAATCCGGGCGGCACAAATGAACAGTTTGTCCGGCAGACGTTCGATCAGGCGCATATCGTTATGTATGCGGATAATTTGGCGATTCCGGCGGCAGTCGCGACGGGAGAAGTGGATGTCATGATCACGGATACCGTCGAAGCGATTTATTACGCATCGCTTGATGTCCGGTTAGGTGCCCCGAAAATTAAGGAAAAATGGATTCCGGCCGAAAAAAGTTATCTCATTCAAGATCGGCAAACGGAAGTCCTGGATGTCATGAATCTTTGGATGAATTCCTATGAAGGAAAACAACGGATTGCGCAATTAAAAGACAAGTGGTGTGTCGCTTCGGTCGCACACGACGTGGTATAACGAATCAAAGCAACGGGCAAATCCATTTGGGGTTTGCCCGTTGTTGTGCAAACAAGGAAAAGGGGGTAAAGGTAATGAAGCAACGTAAAGATGGTCTTAGTGCAGAAAGGACGGATGACCGTGATTGAAGTAGAGCAGTTGACGAAGGAGTACAACGGGAAAAAAGTAGTCGACCAGATATCGTTTCACGTAAAAAAAGGAGAGATTTTTGCTTTTCTTGGACCGAACGGTGCCGGCAAGTCGACGACGGTTCAAATGCTGACGACGTTGATTGCCGTCTCGTCCGGTCACGCGACGATTAATCAATACGACATCGAACGCGATCAAAAAAACGTCCGGCTCCAGATCGGCGTCGCTCTGCAGGAAACTGGTATCGATAATGATTTGACGGGGCAGGAGTTGCTCGTACTGCAAGGTAAATTGTTTGGTTTTTCCGAAGAGAAAGCAGTCGAACGAGCCCATGAATTATTGGAGCTTGTTGGTTTAGCAGCAGATGGCAAACGCCGGTCCGGTACGTATTCCGGCGGGATGAAGCGGCGGCTCGACTTGGCACTGACGCTCGTTCACCAACCGACCGTCCTGTTTCTCGATGAACCGACGACGGGTCTTGATCCGGCAAGCCGGTTACAGATTTGGACGGAAGTCCGGCGCTTGAATGAAGAATACGGGACGACGATTTTCTTGACGACACAATACTTGGAAGAAGCGGATCAGCTGGCGGACCGGATCGCGATCATCAATGACGGTAAGTTGATCGCCGAAGGAACAGCGGCAGAACTGAAAGCGATGAACGGAGCTGAACGAATTGAAGTTGTCCTTGAAGACGAATCCGCCAGTGAAGCGTTTCGAGCGGCATTTTCGGGACGGATTGAAAAAGAGACCGTTCTCCTGCCGTCGGATGGAACAGAGACGCTCAAACAAGTCGTCCGCTATTTGGATGACCATCAGCTGACAGCACGATCGCTTGCCGTCAAACAGCCGTCACTCGATGATGTTTTCATTCAGTTGACCGGTCAAGCGTATAAGGAGGACAAGTGACATGTGGCGGGAAACCTTGATTTTGACAAAACGCAGTTTACTCGTGACGTTACGGAATCCGTTCTCATTCATCCCGAATTTAATCATCAGCGTCTTTTTCCTGCTCGTCTATACGAGCGGATTATCCGGCATCTCGAGTCTGCCCCAGTTCGGCGGCGTTGATTACTTGAACTTCATCTTGCCGGTCTCAATCGTCTCTGGTGCAGTCGGCGGGGCAGGGGGTGCCGGGCAGGCGCTCGTCAAAGATATCGAGAGCGGTTACTTCGCACGTTTGCTGTTGACGCCGGTTTCGCGGACAGCCATCGTCCTTGGACCGATGCTTGCCGGGATGTTACAGTTGTTCGTCCAGACGTTGTTAATCTTCAGCATGGGCTTTTTACTCGGATTATCGATTCCAGCCGGAGCCGCCGGATTTTTCTTGACGATCATCCTTGCGCTCGGCTTCGGACTCGCCTTTGCCGGCTATTCGGTCGGAGTCGCCTTGAAAACACGCAATGCACAGGCGGCGCAAGCCGGAACATTGTTGTTCTTCCCGTTGATTTTCCTATCGACGACATTCGTCCCGAAAGAATTGATTGAGGCGGAATGGTTAAAGATTGCTGCGACGGTCAACCCGACGACCTACATCATGGAAGGGATGCGGGCCGTTTTGCTACGTGAGACGATTGACTGGAGTGTCTATACGCAAGGGGTGCTTGTCGCGGCTGTTCTCAGTCTTGCGATGGTTGTGTTTGCGGCACTCAACGCGCGGGGAGCACTCAAAAAATAATGAAAAACACCTCGAATTCGAACAAAAAAAACTGTTCGAATTCGAGGTGTTTTATACTGTTCTGAAACTTAAATCATTTAATTTTCCTGTATAAAGACGTGTATCTGTCGTCAACACAATTTGATTCTTTCGCATCTTGATGGTTCCGGACAAGCGTTCATCCTGCTCCGACATGAAGGACATACGTCCTTGCTCGACATACCGTTTTCCTTGTTGCTGTAAGACGTGGGTCTGCGTATTATCCGTCGAGACGAGATAGTCCTTATAAATAGCAAAATCTGTGAACGGCCGTTTCGGTGCGTGGAACGCCTGACTCGTTCCTCCTTGCAGTTGAACGATCCGGTAGTCGGAGTAATAAAAGAACCAGACATCATTCGCAGACGAGACGTTCATTGCATAACAGTCATCGATGGGATAGTCGCGATTTTTAAAGACGACTTTCCCCTGGTCGTTAAAAGCGACGAGGCCGAACGACCCAACTGAATTGGTCGCGGCGTCAGCAAAGACGCCTTCATCGAAATAACTGACCCAAATGTGGTCACGCTCATCGACTTGGACATTTTGAATTCCGTCATCTAGACAATAACTGTCAATCAGATGACCGACTTGATCGTAAATAAAAGCATTCGGTAACCATGATCCGTCGACATCGTCATCACAACGCGAGGCGACGAGCAGGATCCGTCCGTCGGAAAACGATTCGACATAACTGAATTCAACGTCTTCCTGGGCGATGATGATCGTATTGCGCCACTGGTCATGAATCCGATGGACATGCAAGAAAGGACGGTGCCGTTTTTCATCGTAGATTTGTTCGACGAGTAGAATATGACCGGCAATCGTCAGTCCCGTCGCGATATGCGTTCCACGGATATGTGAGGCAGTGACACGATCCAGATGCATGGTTACGGTTTTTGATGTCTCCAATAGAAATCACTCCTTTTAAAAAAAGCCTGTCGCAGTAGGACAGGCTGTAAACGGATTACGTCGTACGTTGGCGTTTCTTGAGGGCGACGTACAAGACGATCATGACGACCGCTGCGATTAAGATGCCGTTCGTATAGGGAGCGGCGACGTCTTTAATCGAGCGCCAGTTCGTTCCGAGTGTCTCACCGAGATAGAGAAATAAAATCGACCACGGGATGATCGCGAGAATCGTGTAGATTGAGAACTTTGTTTGATCCATTTTGGCGAGACCTGCCGGAATGGAGATCGCATGGCGGACGACGGGGATGAATCGTGCCCCGAAAATGACACCTTGTCCGTATTTGACGAACCAACGTTCCGCGAGATCAAGATGGTGTTCCGTGATCAATACATATTTTCCGTACTTCAAGATGAGGGGACGACCGCCGTAGCGGGCGAACCAGTACAAAAACAATTGCGAGAACAATCCACCGATGACGGCGGCGACGATAGCGAGTGGCCAGCCGATCGTCCCTTGAGAAATCATGAACCCACCATAGGATAAGACGATCTCACTCGGGATGATTTCAATCATCAAGCCAAGCGCGATTCCGACATAACCTAAGTCGGCTAAATATAGTAAGACGGTATTGACGACGCTAGATAACACGTTCCACACTCCTTTAATTGCACTTCATCCCTTCATTTTAGAGAAGTCCACGCAAAATGGAAAGAAAAAAATCACCCCGTCGTTAAAACGAGATGATTTCTTCATTAAAGAATGACGGCAGCAATCGTACCGAAAATCAGCAATGGTAAGTTGTAGTGTAAAAATGTCGGAATGACCGTTTCACGCATGTGATCGTGTTGTCCGTCAGCATTCAATCCGCTCGTCGGTCCGAGTGTCGAATCACTTGCCGGACTACCGGCGTCACCGAGTGCACCGGCTGTACCGATGATGGCAATCGTCGCCTCGAGACTGAATCCGTACTGGATGCAAAGCGGCACGAAGATGGCGGCGATGACCGGAATCGTCGAGAAACTTGAACCGATTCCGACAGTGACAAGTAATCCAATCAATAGCATGACGAAGGCAGCGACGAGCTGCGAATCGCCCATTAACGATTTTGAGTTTTCAACGAGTGGTTCGATATCACCTGTCTCACGTAAAACGTTTGAGAAGCCATTCGCTGAAATCATGACGAATCCGATGAACGACATCATCCGCATACCGCGTGTGATGACATCGTCTGCTTCGCTGAAGCGGACGAGTCGTAACACGAGGAAGAGCAGGAGGCCGGTCGTCGCGGCGATGATCATCGATTCCGTCGTCAATTGGACGACGAGCGTCGCGATGACGACAATTGAACTCAGTAATAATTTGGATTTCGTGACGACAGGAATCTCGTAATCGTCCGGTGCGATGTTCCGCATCTCATATTCACGCGGTTTCCGGTAATTGTATAAACCGAGTAACAATCCGAACAACATCCCGAGCGCCGGAATCGCCATCGCTTTGATGACTGATGCGCCAGCGGTGTCCATCCCGTTTTCTTGTAAGTTCGGTAACAGAATCTGATTGAGATAGATATCACCGAAACCGATTGGTAAAAACATATACGGTGTGACGAGACCAAACGTCATGATGATGGCCATCCGGCGCCGGTCAATTTTCAAATCATTAAACAGACCGAGTAACGGCGGGATGATGATCGGAATGAAGGCGATGTGAATCGGCAAGACGTTTTGTGAACTGATTGCGAGTAATAAAATCGCGAACATGATGAACCCTTTTAACTTCTTGACCGACGTCGCATCGGCACTTCCTTTTGAGCGAGCAATCAAGCTATGTGCGAGGGCGTCCGGCAAACCTGTTTTCGACAGGGCGACGGCGAACGCACCAAGCAAGGCATAACTGAGGGCAATTTCTGCGCCGGCTCCAAGACCGCCTGAGAAACTTTCGATCGTTTTCGTTAAACCAAGACCGCCGAGTAAACCACCGGCGAGAGCGCTGATGACCATCGCGAGGACGATGTGGACACGGAAGATGGCTAAGACAAATAAAAGGATAACGGCTAAAACAACAGCATTGAACATAACTATAAAACCACGCTTTCTTTTGGTATCACTGTACTATACTAAAGTATCATACAGACCGTTCTTTTTGCTGTCAAGAAAAAAACATAAAAAGGCACGACCGGTGTCGGTCGTACCTTCTTTCTACTATATAAGGACAAGTTTAGCAATCGACGCGGTCGAGTTTCCCTGTTCCCGGGTCGATGACGAGCCCGTGGACGTTCGTGCCCGGTGGTAATAATGGATGGTTTTTAATCAGACCGACGGAATGACTGACGTTTTCTTCGACTGACGTGAACCCGCGTAACCATTGTTTCAAGTCGACGCCGGATGCTTCGAGTGTCTTTAGGACTTGTTGATTGATGCCGCGTCCTTCCATCTCGGCAATCATGTTTGCCGGGTCGATCGTACTCATGCCGCAGTCATGGTGACCGATGACGATGACTTCTTCCGCCCCGAGTGCGTATAAGGCGACGAGGATCGAGCGCATGACGGAACCGAATGGGTGTGACAGAACGGCCCCGGCATTTTTAATGATTTTTGCATCGCCGTTTTTCAGACCGAGCGCGTGCGGGAGGAGTTCCGTCAAGCGGGCATCCATACATGTTAAGATCACGACCTTTTTATCTGGGAATTTATCCGAGATGAATTGTTCGTATTGTTTTTCTTCGACGAATTGTTCGTTGAACGCAAGCATTTGATTGACGATTGTCATGAAACTTCCTCCTTCAAAACAAATAAATATGTATCTTTTAATAGATTACACGATGTTTCGTCCGTCAGACAAGCAAAGAAAACAGGTGCTGTGAGAAAAGTCACAGGCAAGGAATTCAAAAAGGATGCCTTGTCCGACAACACTTTTCAAGAATGAGAACGTTTTCAATGATGTGAAATAGTTCACAGGATGGTCATGCACAAATCATCAAAAAGGCGGTATGATTGATTTGTGAAGGAAAGCACAAACTATTGAATATCAGCTTGGCATTCCTAACATTTAGTAGGGAAATGCAGACTCAGATTCGTTCCAAAATAGGGAGGAAACCTAACATGGCTGTCAAAGAAAAAATTAAACAAGACGTATCACCTGTCGAACAAACGATCAATAAAATCGTCGCAAAAGGTCAAACCGCATTACAGGAATTATTGACATTTGATCAAGAGAAAATCGATACGATCGTCCGTGACATGGCGCTTGCCGGTCTCGAACGTCACGTTGAACTGGCACGACTCGCCGTTGAAGAAACAGGACGTGGTGTCTTTGAAGATAAAATGATTAAAAATATGTTTGCGACGGAATATATCTATAACAGTCTCCGTGAAGAAAAAACGGTCGGCGTCTTAGAAGAAGATGTTCAAAACGGACTAACATATATCGCAGAACCGGTCGGTGTCGTCTGTGGCGTCACACCTGTGACGAATCCGACATCAACGACGATGTTCAAAGCGTTGATCGCGATCAAGACGCGTAACCCGATCATCTTCGCCTTCCACCCGTCAGCGCAAAACTGCTCACTCGAAGCAGCGAAAACGTTACGTGACGCGGCTGTCAAAGCGGGCGCACCGCGTGACTGTATCCAGTGGGTCGAACAACCGTCACTCGAAGCAACAAAAATCTTGATGAACCACACGGATATCGCGATGGTCCTTGCGACCGGCGGAGCCGGCATGGTCAAATCAGCCTATTCAACAGGTAAGCCGGCACTCGGTGTCGGACCGGGGAACGTCCCGTGTTACATCGAAAAAACAGCAAAAATCAAACGTGCCGTCAGTGACCTTGTCCTCTCCAAAACGTTTGATAACGGAATGATTTGTGCATCGGAGCAAGCAGTCATCATCGATCAGGAAATCTACGCGGAAGTTCGGGCGGAGATGGAAGCACTCGGTTGCTACTTCTGTACAGCAGATGAGAAAAAACGTCTCGAAGCGCTCGTCATCAAAACCGATACATGTGCCGTCAATGCTGACATCGTCGGGAAACCGGCAACATGGATCGCAGCAAAAGCCGGCATCGACGTCCCGAGCAACACCGTCATGCTCGTCGCAGAACTTGAAAAAGTCGGCTCAGAAGAACCACTCTCACACGAAAAACTAAGCCCTGTCCTTGGTGCGTATAGCGTCCAGTCAACGGAAGATGCGTTCCATGTCGCCGAACGGATGCTTGAAATCGGTGGCCTCGGTCATACGGCAGTCATCCACACGACGAATGACGACTTGATGACGGCATTCGGAATGCGGATGAAAGCCTGCCGGATTCTCGTCAACAGCCCGTCAGCACACGGTGGGATTGGTGATCTGTATAACGAATTGACACCATCACTGACACTCGGTTGCGGCTCTTACGGGAAAAACTCCGTCTCTGAAAACGTAACGGCGAAACATCTACTCAATGTCAAGAAGGTGGCGAGACGACGCGTGAACATGCAGTGGTTCAAAGTACCGGAAAAGATTTTCTTTGAAAAAAATTCAGTCCAATACTTGAAATCGATTCAAGATGTCTCACGTGCGTTGATCGTCACCGATCAAGCGATGGTCGAGTTCGGCTACGCGGATAAAGTCATCCGCAACTTACCGGCAGGCGTCAGCTACCGGATCTTCGACCAAGTCGAACCGGATCCATCGGTTGCAACGGTTCAGACAGGAGCGCAAGCGATGCGCGACTTCAAACCGGACTTGATCATCGCCCTCGGTGGCGGATCAGCGATGGATGCAGCGAAAGGCATGTGGCTCTTCTACGAGCAACCGAACGAAACGTTCTCGAACTTACGTCAAAAGTTCCTCGATATCCGGAAACGGGCCTATAAATTCCCGGCGCTCGGTAACAAAGCGAAGTTCGTCGCGATTCCGACGACGTCCGGAACAGGATCTGAAGTCACACCGTTTACCGTCATCACGGACAAAGAGAAAAACGTCAAGTATCCAATTGCTGACTATGCGTTAACACCAGACGTCGCAATCATCGATCCGGAATTCGTCATGACGGTCCCGGCATCAATCACGGCGGACACCGGAATGGACGTCTTGACACATGCGACAGAAGCCTTCGTCTCCGTCCTCGCGAACGACTATACGGACGGACTGGCGCTAAAAGCGATCAAGATGATCTTCGACTACTTGCCACGCGCTTATGCGAATGGTGACGATGCCGAAGCACGCGAAAAAGTTCACAATGCGTCAACGATGGCCGGAATGGCGTTTGCCAATGCCTTCCTCGGGATTAACCATTCGATCGCGCACAAAATCGGTGGGGAGTTCCACACGCCACACGGTCGCACGAATGCGATTCTGATGCCACACGTCATCCGCTACAATGCAGCGAAACCGACGAAACTCGCTTCGTTCCCGAAATATGAATCATTCATCGCTGATGAACGGTACGCAGAAATCGCCCGTTATCTCGGACTACCGGCAGCGACGACGGAACAAGGTGTCGAGTCACTAATCCAAGCGATCACAGAACTCGGACAACAGTTGAACATCAAAATGTCATTCAAAGCCCAAGGCATCAAAAAAGCCGACTTTGAAGCAAAACTCGACAAGATGGCCGTCGATGCATTCGAAGATCAATGTACGACAGCGAATCCAAAAATGCCGCTCGTGACGGAACTTCGGAACATCATGGAGCTTGCGTACGAAGGCGTATAACAGAGAAAAAAATCATGGCAATTCAAAAGAGCCTTGCTTCCGGTCGACGGAGGCAAGGCTTTCGTTCGTAATCAGAAGAGACACCGATAAAACTGTCTTGTCATTATTGACAGATATTTCTAAGACCGCTAAAGTGAAGGTAACTTGAATAGAATCACTAGGGGTGTTGCTAAACTGAGATGAGTAGATACTCAAACCCTTTGAACCTGAACTAGTTCGTACTAGCGTAGGGAAGTGTAGACTCTAATAAACCAGCGAAGACCAGTCTGTCGGTTTTTTGTTATGTGATTATTTAGACGTGCGCAACTTTCCTTTTGGAGAGTTGCGCTTTTTTTGTTTACGACTTCGCTATTTAAGTTGCAAAAGACGATGAAGGAGTGGAAGACAGTGAACAGAACGGTAGTAGTGACGGGAAGCAGTCGGGGACTTGGCGCGACGATTGCAAGAGTATTGGTGAACAATGGGTTTAAAGTTGTGATTAATTATTATAAGAGCAAGGATGCGGCAGAGGAACTCGTAAATGAGCTCGGTGCAGAACATGCCATTGCCCTGTATGCGGATGTCACGAAGCGAGAAGACGTCGAGACATTGATGCAGTCAGCGACAGCTCATTACGGACAAATCGATGTCGTAATCAATAATGCATTAGTCGATTTTAAGTTCGATCCGCGCGCTCAAAAATCATTCATCGATTTGGAATGGGAAGATTATCAAAAACAGTTGGATGGCACGTTGAAAGCAGCGTTCCACGTCGTGCAAAGTGTCCTGCCGCAGTTCATTGAACGAAATAACGGCACCATCATCAGCATCGGCACGAATCTGTATCAAAACCCGGTAGTTCCCTATCACGAATATACGACGGCAAAAGCAGGGTTGATCGGCTTTACGCGTAATCTTGCATCAGAGCTAGGACAGTACGGCATAAACGTGAATGTCGTCTCCGGCGGCTTGTTAAAAGTGACAGATGCCAGTGCTGTGACGACCGCTGAAGTATTCGATTTAATTGCCCAATCAACTCCGTTAAAAAGAGTGACGACGCCGGAAGAGGTGGCGCAATTGGTCGCCTTTTTAGCGTCAGAAGCCGCCTCTGGCATTACCGGTCAAAATCTAACCGTAGATGGCGGATTGACGATGAACTGATGTCAGCGTTCAGGAGAAAGGAGTCAGGGACCTAAAGATGACGAAAACGAAGCAGTTAAACATCGGTGTTTTATTGTACGGCTGTGGCCATCATCAAGCGGCATGGTTAATGCCGGATTCTGCGATTGAAGAAATCGGGGAGAGCGGTTATTATCAGCGATTGGCTCAACTAGCGGAAGCGGGTTGCCTGGATGCTGTATTTTTTGCTGACAATCAATCTTTTCCTGCTGCAAACGCAACTGAACTACCTGCCTTTTGGCTCGATCCTGTAATCAATTTAACCGCTATTTCTCAAGTAACCCATCATATCGGGTTAGTTTCAACGATATCGAGTACGTTTTCAAATCCGTATACAGCGGCGAGACAACTGTTAAGCCTTGATCACGTGACGAACGGGCGTGTCGGCTGGAACCTGGTGACGTCGATGACGGACTGGGAAGCGTTAAACCATAGTATGGATAGGCTCCCTGCAAGGGACGAACGGTATCAAAAGGCGGATGAATTTGCATCTGTAATGGAAAAATTATTTTTATCCTGGGATCGAGCTGATTTCCTTTCGAGCCGGACGGACAACCGGTTGATTGATCCTGAAAAGATTCAACCATTCCATCATAGCGGGACCTACTTCAACGTAAAAGGTCCTTCGTCTACACCGCGTAGTCCTCAAGGGAAGCCGGTGGCAATGCAGGCGGGTGCATCTGCCCAAGGGATTGCACTTGCATCGAAGCACGCGGATGCCGTCTATTCGGTGTCGTGGAATGTAAAGCAAGCGAAAGCATTCCGGGAAAGTCTACAGAAACAAATCAAAGAAAGTGAGTCACCGGAGCGGCAGATTAAAATCTTTCCAGGATTGGTTACATACGTCGGTCGAACACGGGAAGAGGCGCTGGCGAAGAAAGCCGAACTGGATGAAAAATTACCGGTCGCGAATGCCTTGAAGCAACTGAGTTTCTTTTTGCAACAGGACTGTTCTGATTGGGATCTTGACAAAGCGGTGCCGTCCTTACCGCCTGTCGATGCGTTTTCAGGACCGGTCGGACGCTATAAAACGATTCTTGAAATCATCGATGATACAAAGCCTACACTAAGAGAACTGTTAGGTTATCTGGCAGCTGGTGGGGGACACCTGACACTGATAGGTACACCGGAAGAAATCGTCGATCAGATGGAGCTGTGGTTTGAAATGGGTATCGCAGACGGATTTAATCTGATGCCGCCGTCACTCCCATCAAGCTTAGAGGATTTTGTAGACCTGATCGTTCCTGAACTGCAAAAAAGAGGGTTGTTTAGAGAAGCCTATCAAGGGACTACGCTTCGGGAACATTTTGGTTTAGCTCAGGTGGGGGAGTCGGACGTGAAAAAATTCGTAAACTAAGCGTTCCTGCCAATCAGAGTCGGAGTCAGGGAAGTAGCCCGTTCGTCATGGACGAGCTACTTTTTGTATTTAATGCAGAAGATTCGTTTTCAAATCACCCGGAACAGGAATAACTATACAAACAATCTAGTCAAGGGGAGGCGCTTTTATGGAGCGGAGGCAACAGCGAAAGGAACGCTCGCATATGTTACGCAATATCTTGTTTGGTATAGGACTCGCTTGTATTGGTTTTCTCGTCCTGTTCGGTGTCATGACCGTTCTCGTCCAACAAATCGAGAAATCTGCCGATTACCAGGCGTTCGTGGAACTGATGCAGGACGCGGACGTCTCGTGGACGACACTGGAATTGACCCTCGTGTTCCTCCTGTTTTTCATCAGCGGAATGGCTGTCACGTTGCCGGAAGCCGTCAAAGAGGGATTGACGAATCAACTGATTGGCGCAAATGATACGGGGAACATCTTATCGGTTTTCGGAATCGATCTCAATCAAGTCTTGGAACCCCTGTCCTTCCGCGCCGAATATGGGAGTCCCTTCTTATCGATTTTCGGAATCGGTCTATTCCTAATCTTATTCTTAGTTTTACGGATCGGTGCAACGCGTGTGACCTGGACGATTCGAACAATCAGCTTTTTAGCGGCGAGTTTCGTCTTGTTTGCATTTACGTTCAATACAGGACTCGGGATTGATGTGCTGACAATTGATCAAGCGACCGTCTGGAATGGAATCTTCATTTTACTCTTTTTGACAGGACTGTTTTATCTCGCGTTTTATCCACGACAACTGTCCGGTATGTCAGCCGCCGCCCGTGCTGCGATCATTATTCTGATGGTCGCAAGTAGTGCACAACTGTTCTTTACGGTGACGGATGAAGCGAAATATGAGGGGGACGCCTCGACCCGGACCTGGTTGACTGTTTCGAGTTTAAACGCAGGCAGTGACGGCTGGTATGATTTGATGCACGGCAGTCAAGTGACCTACAAGGCAAATGTCCTTGGTGCAAGATTAAATGTCCCGGTGACGTTTTTGAACGGGGAAACCGACGTGACGCGGTTGAAACAATCGATGGAGGACGTCGTCAACCGAATCGACGCCGAGCGCGTCACGAATCAATTGTTGACTGTCATCGGGGGAGAACGTCCCGATTTATCGAATACGCGTTTGACGCTTGACGCAGTCGATTACGGGACGGCACGAAATGTCGTCCTTGCGATGGACGCTCGGTCGGCCGGGCAAACGGCGGCCGCTGATCAAGTCGAACAGGACAAGCCGTTCCCGTTTTGGCTGTTTCTGATTGTCCCGTTCGTCGTCTATCTCCTTGTCAGCATCCGGGCCTTTAAGAAAATATACGATCCCGTCGTTTTCGCTGTTGCGACCGGTTTGATTAGCTGGTTCATCTGTTCGCTGACGGGGACATCGTTTGCACTCTTATGGCAGGACGATGCTCTCATCCGGTTCAGTCAAGAGACGGCGACGGTGACGACGATTCTCTATGCGACGGTACTGGCACTGATTGCCGGTTTCATCGGTTACGCAATCAAACGACAGCATCATGGTGATAGATGAAGGGTGAAAACTGTTTCCCGTAAGTTCGGGGAGCGGTTTTCTTTTTTACAAGTAAATTTGTAAAGGTTCAAGGTTAATGTAAAGCCAATTTGTGGAATTAGTTAAGAAGGTTAAATAAGACGGATGTCCGACCTATTCAAAGAGGCTATAAGCTACAATCAAAGCGTGTTAAATTAATTGAGCAGTCATTTATATCTTAGGGGGAAACCAGATGAAACAGGCTACAAAAATTATTATCGCTACCACGTTGATCGCACCGATGTTAGCACCCGTCATCCAAGTCAAAACACTCGCAGCAGATGACAGTGTCGTCAAACTACGTTTTCTAGAAACAACAGATTTACATACAAACTCGATGAATTATGATTACTTCAAAGACGCGCAAGATGAGTCGATCGGTCTCGTCAAAGCAGCGACAGTCATCAAACAGCAACAAAACGTCGTCGGCGAAACGAACAGCTTCCTGTTCGATAACGGGGACACACTCCAAGGCACGCCGTTCGGGGATTATGTCAAAAATCAGTACGATCAAGGCAACAAAGGCAAACACCCGATGTATGAATTAATGGAATACCTCGGTTACGACGCCGTCACGCTCGGTAACCATGAGTTCAACTTCGGACTCGACTTCCTGAAGTCAGCGATGAGTGCTTCAAGCGGTTCAATCAAGTTCGTCAACTCAAACGTCCTCGACGCCGTGACGAAACAACCAATCGTCGCGGAATACAATGAAGACGGAAAAGACTATCAAATCATTGAACGGCAAGTGATGGATCAAAACAATCAACCGAAAACAATCAAAGTCGGCGTCTTCGGTGTCGTCACACCACAAATCATGGCGTGGGACGCGGGGAACTTAACCGGTAAAGTGACGGCGGAAGCCATCATCCCGGTCGCTAAAGCGACGGCGAAAAAACTAAAAGACGCTGGTGCAGACGTCGTCGTTGCGTTGGCCCACTCCGGAATCGGGGATACGATCGACCAAAAAGACGGCGATGAGAACGTCGGGTATGCGTTATCGAAGCTGGCTGACATCGATGTCTTGATGACCGGTCACCAGCACGGAAAATTCCCGGCAGCTGACTCGGCATTCAATAAGTTACCGAACGTCGATGCCGAAAAAGGGCTGATTAACGGAAAACCGGTCGTCATGGCGAACACGCAAGGGAAAAATGTCGGTGTCATCGATCTGCAATTAAAACAAGTCGACGGCAAGTGGACGATCGATACGTCATCTGCGAAGCTCGCTGACGTCACGAAAGAGACGGTCGCGGACGCCGGTGCGGTCAAACTGATCGAGAAGTCGCATCAAGGAACACTCGACTATATCCGTCAGGAAGTCGGAACGATCAACGACGATATCCAAAGTTTCTTTGCACTCGTCCAGGATGACGATTCCGTCCAGTTCGTCACGAACGCTCAAAAATGGTACGTCGAAAAACAGTTAAAAGACAATGCGGAACTCGCGAAATATAAAGATTTGCCACTCTTATCTGCCGGTGCACCCTTCAAAACAGGCGGACGGAATCAAGTCAATGCGGCAGACTACACGTTGATTAAAAAAGGCCCGATCGCACTGAAAAACGTCGCTGATCTATATGTCTATCCGAACACGCTTGAAGTCGTCAAGGTGACGGGCAAAGACGTCAAAAACTGGCTCGAGATGTCGGCCGGTCAATTCAATGAAGTATCAGGCGAACAAACCGATTTATTGAACAAGGATTTCCGCAGCTACAACTTCGATATCCTCGACGGATTGACGTATGAAATCGACATTACGAAACCGGCGAAGTATGACTACAACGGCGTCGTCGTCAACGCGGATGCCAGTCGTGTCCAAGACATCAAGTACGAAGGCAAGGAAATCACGGATGAGCAGGAATTCCTCGTCGCGACAAACAACTACCGTGCAGGCAGTGCGTCGTTCCCGGGTCTTGGTGGCGGAAAAAACATCGTCTACAAGTCAGCGTACGAAACACGGAACGTCATCTCAGACTTCATCCAAGCCAAGCAGCCGGTCGACTATAAGGCCGATGCGAACTGGTCGCTTGTTGCCAGTAAACCGATGACGGTCAACTTCGATTCAGCGGAAGCGGCAGCAGCATATACGAAACGTTACGAAGGTATCACGAATACAGGCGTGACACGTGCCGGTGAAACGGGAACGTTCCTGAAGTTCGAAATGAACGTGCCGATGAAAAACTTTAATGTTAACGTTGCAACCGTCAAACCGGGAGCGAAAGTCGTCACAGGAACAGCTGTTGCCGGAGCGAAGATTACCGTCAAACTCGGATCAACAGTTCTCGGAACGGCGACTGCTGACGAAACAGGAAAGTATGCGGTAACGGTTCGTCCGGTCAAGCTCCGTGACAAACTGACGGTCGTCTCGGAACTCGGATTCATGAAAAAATCAGCAACCGTCACGGTCGGAACAGGCTTCGTCGCGACACCGGCGATCGATAAAAAATCAGCCGTCTACGGTTCGACGGTCTTGACGGGTAAAGCGACAGCAGGACTTGATGTCACGCTGTACAAAGGGTCGACAAAAATTGCCAAAGCAAAAACGACAGCGAGCGGCTTTAAGATTCCAGTCAAAAACGGTTTGACGACAGGGACATACACGGTCAAATCGACGGATATCTCGCACAAAGTCACGAAAAAAGCATCATTCACGATTAAAAACACCTACCCGGTCAAAAAATGGACAGGTAAAAAGACGTTGACGGGCAAAGTCGAAAAACGTCAAATCGTCCGTCTGTTCGAAAAAACGAGCAGCGGCTATCGATTGATTGCCCAGGATGTCGCCGACAACCACGGCAACTACGTCCTGAAAATGCGGACGGGTCTTGCGACAGGTTCGTACAAGATGAATGTCTACACGGCATCGGATCGTCTCGATCAATCCCGTTACTTCATCACGAAAAAATAACCGAACGAAAACGACCTCGCACGCTTGAGGTCGTTTTGTTTTGCTTAAAGAACTGGCATACTAAATAACAAAGGAGAGGATTGGTATGAGACAAGTCATCGTTACACCGTATCAAGAGGTATGGGCAGAAATGTTTGAAACGGAAGCGGCACAACTGCGGGCGATTTTCGGGCAACGGTTGCGTGGCATCCATCATATCGGCAGTACATCGGTCGCGGGACTGTCGGCAAAACCGATCATCGACATCTTACCGGTCGTCGATACGCTGGGTGAGATTGAGTCGTTCGACACGGCGATGGAAGCACTCGGTTACGAAGTCATGGGCGAGTTCGGCATGCCGGGACGGCGTTACTACCGCAAGGGCGGCGATGCGCGGACGCATCACATCCATCTCTATGCGGACGGCAGTCCGGAAATCAGGCGTCATGTCGTCTTTCGCGATTACTTACGGCAGCATCCGCAAGAAGCGACAGCTTACAGCGACATCAAGGAACAACTGGCGAAGCAGCATCCGGTCGACATCAGTGCCTACATCGCCGGTAAGGATGCGTTCGTCAAGGAAATGGAACACCGGGCGCTCACGTGGTGGTCCCGTGGATGAGTGGCAACAGGCGTTACAACGGCACGTCGCCGTTGGTGTCCGGACGACAAGCCGATTGATGGAACGGATTCGACAGGACGATTGGCAGAAGCGACCGATTGCGGGGAAGCGGTCCGTATATGAAGTCGCCGCCCATCTTGCCGTGTTGCTCGAAGCGGATTTGCGGATTGCGACCGGCGCGACGGCAGAGGAGATGGCGCAGTTTTATGCGATCCCGGTGCTGACCGGTCAGCTTGTCGACCGCTTGGACCAGTCATGGCAGTATTATCAAGACCGGCTGGCGGGTGATTTTGCGACGGAACCGACCTACTGGGGCGTCAGAGACAGTTCGTCCGGTTGGTTGGTGGAAGCAGCCGTCCACTTGTATCATCACCGGTCACAATTGTTTGATTACTTAAATCTGCTCGGGTACGATATCGAGCTGGCGTTATTTGAATAAGGGGGGGCTTAAAGTGGAACGGATTGTTGAGACGGTTGACGGACGGTTTGACACCCGCTTGACGGGAACGGGCGAAGTCACATTCATCCTTGATCACGGGATGATGTCGAACCACCACCAGTGGGGCTGGTTGCGCGGCGAGTTATTGCAGCTCGGACGCGTCTTTGAATATTCACGGCTCGGGTATGGCAAGTCCTCGCGCGGCAAAACGAAACGATTTTTTAGTCAACAGGCGGCTGAACTCGGACGCGTCCTGGATGTACTCACAATCGACGGACCGTTTCTGTTCATCGGTCATTCGCTCGGTGCCTATATCTCGCTCGAACTCGGGCGCCGTCGTCCGGACGAGACGGTTGGCATCGTCTTGCTCGATCCGTCACATCCGGAAGTTGATGTTGAACTGCCGGACTGGTATGAGCGGATGCAGGAAAAGTGGAACCGTTTTTTGTATGTCCTCAGTCATATCCGTCCTCTCGCCTGGTTGATTCCGGACAATCTCGGGGCGCGGATGTTCAAAAGCCTTCCGAAAGCGGACCGTGTCCCGCTGTGGCGACAGTTGAGCCGGACGCATCACTGGCGGGGCACGCTTGACGAGTGGGACACCATCGCACACAACAATCAGCAGATTTTGCAGCTCGTCCCGCACGTGACGCCGCCGGTTCTTGTATTGTCAGCTTCCGATTGGGCGGGCGGGATGCCTGAAAAATGGCTGAACAAAGATTTGACGAAACGGATCAATGCAGCTCATGAACGGTTTGCCGATAGTTTGCCGGATGCGAGATTCCATCTGATTGCGAATACGAACCATTACACGATTGCCGGTTTTTCAAAAGAGGCTGCCGAAAGAATCGTCCAGTTGATCCGGACGACGTTTTTTGAATGAACGGACGGTCGTTGTCCTGACTTTTTTTATTTTTCGGGACTTGACAGTCTAAATCGGAATCGTTACTATTTAAAACGTAATCATTACGATTTATAAAGGAGACGATTTACATGTCACGCATTCCGATCACGGTCCTGTCCGGTTATCTCGGTGCAGGAAAAACAACAGTCTTGAATCACTTATTACATAATCGGGCAGGGCGGAAGCTCGCCATCATCGTCAACGATATGAGTGAAGTCAATATCGATGCGGCATTGATTGAAAAGGCCGGCTTTTCACGGACGGAGGAGTCGTTCGTGACGTTATCGAACGGTTGCATCTGTTGTACGCTTCGTGATGATCTATTAGTTGAAGTCCGTCGCCTCGTCGACCAAGGTGATCTGGATGGCATCGTCATCGAATCAAGCGGGATCTCGGAACCGATTCCGGTTGCCCAAACGTTTACGTACGTCGATGAAGACAGCCGAATCGATTTGACGGACGCGACGAAAATCAATGCGATGGTGACGGTCATCGACGGGTACAGTTTCCTGAAAGATTTTGAGTCCGGCGAATCACTAATTGAACGGCAACAGGCAGTTGATGAACAGGACGTCCGGGAAGTCGTTGACTTGCTCGTCGACCAGGTCGAGTTTGCGGATATCCTTCTCTTGAACAAGGTGGACCGACTGACGGCGGAAGAACGTCTCGAAGTCATCCGTTATTTGAAAGCACTGAACCCGGTGGCGAAACTGATCGAGACGACCTACGGACAAGTCGACCCGGCAGCAATTCTTGACGTCGATTTATTTGATTTTGAGCAGGCGGCAGGAAGTGCCGGTTGGATCCGTGAGCTCAATGCCGAGGAACATGTCCCGGAGACGGAAGAATACGGGATTCAATCCTTTGTTTATCGGCGGGAGGTCCCGTTTCATCCGGAGCGCCTGCTTGCGTTGATTGAGACGTGGCCGGAAACAATCGTCCGAGCGAAAGGATTTTTGTTCCTCGCGACACGACCGGAAGTGGCACTCTTGTTTCATCAGGCAGGATATGCGTCGAATATGGAATACGCCGGACGGTTCGAGACGCAAGCGGATCGCCGGACGGAACTCGTCCTGATCGGGATCGGTTTGGATCAAAAACGGCTTGAAGCACAATTCGATGCCTGCCTCGTTCAGCGGGATGAAACTGATTGGGCCTCGCTCGCCGATCCGCTTCCGGGTCGCGCGATGTACGATGACGTTTTTTAAATTCAGGTCAACTTTTGAAGAAATCACATCTGTGGTTTCTTTTTTTGCTATATTTTTAAAGGGAACAGGGAAATGACGATAAGAGAGTATGTTTCATAGAGGGGGAAGTACAGTGCGCAATCGGGTTTTACAGTTCGCGCTCGTGTTTTTAGTCGCTGGAGGTATCATTTGGACATTGTATCAATTGGATTACCTCTATTTTGTATTAACGATTTCCGCGGTCGTCGTGCCGCTCGCCGTCATCATGATCATCTTCATCGAAAATCGGACGGCAGAATCGACGATTGCCTGGTTTCTAGTCTTAATCTTTTTACCGATTCTCGGGGTCATCATCTGGATGATGTTCGGTCGGAACCCGCGTCGCCGTCGCCGGAACCGCCGGTCGCATGATGAGCGGATGTTACTCAAACAAGCGACCCGGCCGGTCCGTTCGCTCGCCGTCAGTGAATTGCCGGCAAATCACCTGAAGCTCGCCAACACGATTCGAAACTTCGGTGGCGGTGGGGTCGATGTCCATACGGCAAGTAAAATTTTGACGAACGGAACGGAGACGTTCCCGGCGATTCTTGAGGCGATCCGGAGTGCGAAGCATCACGTCCACATCCAGTATTACATCTACCGCAACGATGAGACGGGGAAGGCGATCCGTGAAGCATTGATTGAACGGCTAGAAGCCGGGGTCGAAGTCCGCTTCATGTACGACGGGCTCGGCAGTTATATGCTCGGGGAAGGGTTTTTACGTCCGCTCCGTGACGCCGGAGCAAAAATCGCCGCGTATGATCCGATTTCGAGTCCCTTGTTCATCTTCACGGCGAACTTCCGGAATCACCGGAAAATCGTCGTCATCGACGGCAAAGTCGGCTTTACCGGTGGATTGAACGTCGGCGATGAATACGATGGTAAAAACAAGAAATTTGGATTTTGGCGCGATACGCACCTTCGACTCGAAGGGCGTGCCGTCAAGGAGTTGCAGGCGACGTTTTTGGATGACTGGATTTATGCGCATCTTGAAGGGACGGATACATGGGAGACGTTCGGTGGCGAGGACGGATTAGCACGCTACTTCCCGAAACATGACGCTGAGACGGACGGGGCGGTACAAGTCGTCACGAGTGGACCGACGTCAAAAGATCCGGCGATCCGTAATGCCCTGATTGCAGCAATCATCTCTGCCCAGCGCTCGATTTGGATTGCGACGCCCTATTTGATTCCGGACAATGAAACGATGACATTGCTGCGGCTTGCAGCACGGGCCGGGCTCGACGTCCGGATTTTGACGCCGGGACGAGGGGACAGCTTCACGTCGTATTACGGGACACGGTCTTATTTCGGACCCTTGCTCAAAGACGGAGTGAAAATTTATACGTATAACCGTCATTTCATCCATGCGAAAATCGTGTTGATTGATGGCAAGATCGGCGTCGTCGGGACGGCGAACATGGATATTCGCAGTTTCGTCCTCAACTACGAAATCATGGCGTTTCTCTATGATACAGAAAGTGCATCGAAGCTTGAGCGGGACTTCATCGATGACTTCGAAGTTTCGATTCAGTTGTCGTCCAATGATTATGTCAAGCGATCGCTTCGTTTCCGTCTGTTCGAGTCATTCTCGCGGTTGATTTCGCCCTTATTATAAAAAGCAGAGTTCGTAGTCCCGTCGATAATGCATTGGCGGGACTACTTTTTTTGAATAATGGATTAGTTGGAACTTGAAACGGGAACAAACAGTTTTATACACTTAGGGTGTACATCGGTTGCACTACTTACTTTTTGGAAGGAAGTGAAAAGGACGATTTCGTCCTGATCCCGTATGCGAACAATTGACGAATCCCATTTCTATACGCGAGACATGAAACCACTGGCACGACCGGAAGCGATCATTCAAGGAAATCATTACCGCTTCACGATTTTAACGAGTCGGATGATTCGGATGGAATACGCGGAGGATGGTCGCTTTGAGGACCGGCCGACGCAAACGGTCTGGAACCGCGATTTTCCCGTCCCGTCATTCCGAATTGTTGAAGACGATACGGAATTGCAAATTATCACGGAACATGTGCACCTCCACTATACGAAAGGTCCGTTCGCTGAGAATACGTTATATGTCGACGTGCTCGGGAACTTCAGTACGTACTACAGCCGCTATACATTCGGCGGACCGCTCCGGACGCTCAAAGGGACGGCGCGGACACTCGACCATGCGGACGGGGAGATTCCGCTCGAAGAAGGAATCATCTCCCGCCAAGGGTACGCGGCGATTGACGACTCGGCTTCGTTCGTCCTGACGGAAGATCATTTCGTCGAGCCGCGCCAAGACGGGGCAAAAGATATTTATTACTTCGGTTATGGTCATGACTACAAACAAGCGCTGAAAGACTTTTATCATTTAACAGGACCGACGCCGATGTTGCCGCGTCAAGTTCTCGGGAACTGGTGGAGCCGTTACTGGCGCTATAACGAAAAAGAATACAAAGACTTGATGACACGTTTCAAAAAAGAAGACGTCCCGTTTTCCGTCAGCGTCATCGACATGGATTGGCACGTGACCGACATTCCGGAAAAATACGGGAGCGGTTGGACCGGCTATACGTGGAACCGCGACTTGTTCCCCGACCCGCGAGGCTTCCTGAAATGGTTGAAGGATGATGACCGGATGGTGACGCTCAACCTGCACCCGGCGGACGGTGTTCGCGGGTTTGAAGAGGCCTATGAAGCGATGGCTGTCGCGATGGGACTTGATCCGGATACGGAAGACCGGATTCCGTTCGACTTCTCCGACAAGACGTTCATCGAGAACTACTTCACGAAACTGCATCACCCGCATGAAGCGGACGGCGTCGACTTTTGGTGGATCGACTGGCAACAGGGGGCGAACTCGAAGATTAAAGGGCTCGACCCGCTCTGGATGCTCAATCATTACCATGCGCTCGATATCGCCCGTGACGGCAATCGTCCGTTAATCTTCTCACGCTACGCAGGACCCGGCAGTCACCGTTATCCGGTCGGTTTCTCCGGTGACACGATCATCTCCTGGGCATCACTCAAGTTCCAGCCGTACTTCACGGCGACGGCGTCGAACATCGGCTACGGCTGGTGGAGTCACGATATCGGCGGACACCAGCGCGGTGAAAAAGATGATGAATTGTCGACGCGCTGGCTCCAATATGGCGTCTTCAGCCCGATCATGCGTTTGCACAGTACGATGAGCATCTTTAACGGGAAAGAACCGTGGCGGTATTCGGTCGAGGCGGAACAAGTCATGAAACGGTATTTACGGTTGCGTCATCAACTCGTCCCGTATATCTACACGATGAATGCCCGCAATCATTTTGACGGATTGCCGCTCGTCTCACCGATGTATTATGAGCATCCGGAAGACGAACTTGCTTATGCCGTCCCGAACCAGTATTATTTCGGAACGGAAATGATGGTCGCACCGATCGTCGAACCGATGAATCAGAAATTACACGTCGCGGCGACGACGGCGTGGTTGCCGGACGGGGAATGGTTCGATTTCTTCTCCGGTCACCGTTATACAGGCGGGAAACAAATGCGTCTGTTCCGAAAGCTTGACGAACAGGCGGTTCTCGCGAAAGCAGGCGCGATCATTCCGCTCGGTCGACACGTCGAGCACTCGAACGCCTTGCATAATCCGGAACACCTCGATGTTCACGTATTCCCTGGCGCCTCGAACCAATTCACGCTGTTTGAGGATGACAGTGTCGGTGTCGCCCACCGGGACGGGGAAAACGTCGAGACATCGTTCGAACTCGACTGGGTCGCCCGGACGATGACGATCGCAGCACCAATCGGAAAACAGGAACTGTTGCCTGAAAAACGGGTCATCACCGTGATTTTACGTGGTGTCAACGAAGGGTATATCGTCCGTGACGGAGAAACGTTACCGGGCGAATATGACCCGAAAAAACAATCGTTGACGGTTTCGCTCGGTGAAGTGACGGAAACGGTCACGTTATCGCTCCAAGTCGAAATGTCAACGAACGATAATCGGATGGAACGCTTATATGAGTTCCTCGATCAGGCGGAAATCGGCTACGACTTGAAGGACCGTCTCTATCGTCTGTTGACGCAACGTCTTGAGCCGATCAATTTGATGCATCAGCTCCAGGCACTGGATCTTGAGAAGGATCTCGTCGACTGTTTACTTGAATTGATGCTGTACTGACGCGAAAATGAACGACAGGATGAATAGTATTCAAATCATTTTAGCGATTTTTCTCAAGTGAGTCATAAGCCTGTATGCATGGATTTTTAAAAAATCTGTGAATGCAGGTTTTTTTTCTTGGATAGGACGGCGTCTCACTTTATAATGTCTACAGTAGCTAATACGACCTGCTCCTTAAAATGTTATAGCCATAAACAAGTTTGATTTAAATCATTATAATGGTTAAATACATTTAAATGGGTTAAGGTTAAAAAAACATCTTAAAGGAGACATGATCATGTTAAATTCAGATTTAGATATTCGTTTAGAACCGCGCATTCAAGAATTATATCGATTACATAAGGAACGCTCTGCACATATCGACTGGAGCTATCACGAATTCATTCCTTGGGACAAGGCGATGTCATTTAAACGGGTTCCTTGGGAGGAAAGTCAAGTCACGCTTCCGGAAGGTGTCATCGTTGCGGTGGAAACGGCCTTGCTGACAGAAGTGAATTTACCTTGGTACACGTCGCATTTGGATTACACCTTTAAAAACTCGATGGAGGTCATCAATGATTTCGTCCGTACGTGGACGGCGGAGGAAGATCAGCATTCGAGCTTACTCGAAACGTATTTACTCGTGACACGAAACGTCAATCCGACCCGGTTGCATCAATTAAGAAGACGCGTCGTTGAAAGTGGTTGGTTCCCGGACTTTACGAATCCTTTAGCAACAATGGCCTATACGTCGTTGCAGGAGCTTGCGACACTCGTTTTCTATAACAACGTCGCAAGAGTGGCAGGGGCGCATGACAAAGACTTGGCGACGCTGCTTCGCCGTTTGGCGAAAGACGAAGCCCTTCACTATGCGTTCTATCGCGATACGGTAAAGGCACACCTTGAGCTCGATCCGAACTTCATCGTGTTCTTTGAAGATGTCATCATTAACTTCTCGATGCCGGGTGCCGTCATGCCGGACTTTACCGAGCGCATGAAAACCATCGCCGTCGATACGAATTACGGACCACTCCAATACTTCGACCAAGTATTAGATGTCGTCGTGAAATACTGGGATATCGAGAACTTGGAACCGACGAGTGAAGAAGCCAAACAATCACAAGCGAACATCATGAAATATCATGGACGTCTAAAACGAATCAAAGAACGCCAATTAGGAAAAAGTAAGCAAGATGTCTGAAAAGGGGAGCGGAATGAACATGACGTGCGAAATATGTGGAAAAGAAACGAATAACCAAGTCAGTTATCTGGAACTGGAGACGTGGGAATTTAAATCTTTGAAGACAGATGAAAAAGACTTTCATGCGGTTTGTTACAGCTGTTTTGATAAGCATACGAACCAGTTCATCGACCAAGAAATGGATCTTGAATTGAGAAAAAAACGTTCGCAGATGGTGAATAAAGAAGTCGAAGCAGAAATCGAAGCTATTCTGGAAGTCGAAGTCGAAAAGTGATTCGAACCGCTTTACCGATGAGACAAGACAGCATCCAGACGTAAATGCTTTAATCGTCCTAAAAAAAGGTGTTCTCCCGTGTGTAAGAACCGGGAAGAACACCTTTTTGTTGACGCATTATTTACGCCGCAGTTTTTTCGCTTTTTGTTGCATCTCACGATACGTAATCATCGGACTGTCGTCGACGGTCAGACGCAAGTGGTTCGGTTCGCCTTTAGACGTGATGCCGGAGCAGTATAATATGTCGGCATATTCGTTGAATAAATCTTCGAATGCAGGCAAGTGGTGCATCAAGCGACCGGGGGAGCCCCATCCGCATAAGACAACTCCATTTTTGGCGCGGACTTGCTGTAACGTCTGTTCGACGAACTGGTAGTTGATTTCGTCATAGCTCGCCTGGGCGAACGGTAAATCTTCACTGACGAGTAAATCAGGCATCAAGCTGATGATATCGTATTGTTTGACGGGAGCACTGACGTGTTTCTTCATCAAGTTATACGCCCGTTGTGTCGTCGTCCCGGACAAGAAGGCGTCCGTCGTCCGCGGTGTATAAATCATCGCGGCGACGTGCGTCCCTTCCTCGATGTCGTCAAAGATGTAGCTTCGCAAATAACGTTTCGTCTTGTCTGCATCAAATGTCGTCTTGACGCGGATCGACGATTCCTCGATCTGAAGTGATGAAAGATCGGGTTGTGTCATGGTGGTGCCTCCTTTAATTGAGTAAACGTGAGCTGACGCGAAGAAGTAGGGCGAGTGTCTTTTGTTTGAAGTCGAGGTCGTTCGCATCAATCGTCTCGACTTGCTGTTGATAATTATCGTATTGTGCGAGGACGTCAACGACATATTGTTCACTGCGATTGTATTCAAACAGTGCGGACTCGAGCGTCTGGCGTTCAGATGTTTTCGTGACGTCATGCTGGTTGAGGTACTTCGCTGCCGTATGGGCGCTATCCGTCAGGTTCGTCGGATCGGCTTTGCCGTCCTGGTCAGCATCGACCCCAAGACCGCCATACTTTTCAATTGCTTCCGGATCCGTCAAATCAATCCCGTCGTGCTCGATGTCACCAAGCGACGTACCACCTTCATATCCCCAACCGACCCATGTTTTCGGCATGAATTGGAATGGACCGATGGCGCCGACGGACGACTGCATCGCGGAAGAGTTCGAAAAAATCGTCTCGACCCGATGGATTGCTGCTAACAGCTTCCAATCGATTTCATAACGGTCACCGGCTTGTTCGTAGATGTCGATGTTCTCGGCAGGGACGCCGTATTGCCCGTAATAGGTACGATACAATTCATTTTGGACACGTTCCCGATTCTGCCAGTAGACGAAGCTGCCGGCGATGAGGACGAACAGTACGAACAAGATGCTAACTCGTAAAAACTTTCGCATAATGTTCTCTCCTCTTTCGATGATTCCACTGAATGGTATCACATTTTTAGTGGAGCTAGTAGCTATTTCTTTACGGGACGGATGGTGTCGCAGGATTCGATCATTTTTTGCCGATTTGCGTCCAGGCGGTTAAAAAAAGCAAGACGCGGGGAATGTTGTTAATTACTGCCATCGTCAACAGCGGAAAAGTTTGTTAGACTGAACGTCAGACGAAGGCATCGTTCAGTTTCATTAGTTTGTCACTTGCACGAAAGGTCAATCGGCTTGTAGAATAAGAGAGTAAACGCTTACACATCAAAGGAGATGGACGAAACCATGCGAACGATCACTTCTACTGGCGAACGAAAGAAAACGAGTTGGATTTTGAACATCGGTAGTCAGCCAAAGTTAAAGACGGACGGAGTGATTGAAACGTCGATGGATCATGAGCGACGCATCCTCTTTCAGCAATGGTCGATTCCGACGACGGAGACGTTAATTTTTCGGTTTAAGCAACAATTCCCGAACCATCTCTGCGAGAACGGGTATGATGTGTATGGAGCGGCTGCTTTTGATGAGCAGGTCGTAGAACTGATTTCGAATTGGTTCGTCGAACTCGTCACGGTCCTGACGGCGATTCAACGGACGAAAGGGATTCATCATGTTCATATTAAAGGCGGCGTCGCGAAACGAACGGACTTTTTACCGACGATCCGCAGAACGTGTCGGGCCCTCGAGTCGACGCTCGACATCACTTAATTTCAAAATGCCGCTACCTCGAAGTAAGTGTTCGACGGTAGCGGCATTTTTTTGTTTCGGAAAATCGGTTTCATTTAATAGGTATTTCATGCGTGAGAGTCGAAAGAGGTTACGTACGCGAATCGAGATTCTTCTCGACGGAGCGGCAGGCACGGAGTAACGCGTCCTTGAAGAAGCGATCTTCCTGTGAAGCCAGTTGGCGTGTCGCATCTTCGTCGCCACGCAGTGACTTGCCGAGCATTTGGATGACCTTGACCCAGCGGCGGACATGGTCGAGTTGGGGACGGCCCATTGCGACATAGACCGTGAACCAGTCATTTTGATCGCGGCGGATCATCCGTTGGAACAGGGATTTCGCTAAATCGACTTCTTCTGTCGAAGGCAGCTCGTTCGTTTCGAAAAACTGACGTAAGCCCCGGATGGCCGTCACGTATGCCGCGAGGACTTCAGCCGACGGTTGGTGTTTTCCGTAGTCGGAAGTCGACAAGTGGATCAAGGCCGGTTTTTTCTCGATGCCCGTCACCCAAGCTGCTATCGTTTTGCTGCCTTTGAGCGCTTGGCGGTTCGCGACGGGAAGTTTTGCCGTGACTTGTCCGACTTTCCCGATGACGGTCACTTTACTGTTGCGTTCCTGAATCTCCGTGACCTTCATCTCGACCGTGTCACCCATCTCGAACGGGATTGCTTTCGGTTGGAGCTTCTCTCCGGCAGAGAGGGGAGAGCGTTTACGGATCATCCGTAATGCTTCCTGCTCCATCCGGTCGTCGAGCGACCATAAATGTTCCGGAGGGACGTTACGGAAACGGCGGCGCCGCACTTTGATGTATTGATCAAGCGACTCCGCTGCTTGTTGACGGGTCGCGTCACCGGTCGCGACCGGTCCGATGATGTCTCGGAGCGTGATCGACTCGAGTCGTTCCATAATTCCTTCGAATGGAATCAGTTCCATTACATAGAGACTACAGACGACGAGTTCGCATTCGCGAGGGGTAAGAGGGCGTTTGGCCATAAATTGACTTCCTTTCCAGCTGGTTGATAACACTAGTATACCAAAAAAAAGTCATCATCACCTCAATCGGTGATGATGACAACTGGTGCGTGTTAGAGGACGTAGGCGGATTCCGAGCTGTTTTGCAGTTCGGCTTCACGCAGTTTGATGATGCCGTTATAAAACGGATCGTGTGCGACCATCAAGTTGCCGAGGGCTTTGACTTCAGCGACCGTCGTGTCTGCTTTCGCACCGGATAACCGAAGGCGAAACGGTTTGTTCGTCGATGTGTCGAACGTCAATAAAATGGTATGTTCCATGAGAATCCTCCTTTAAGATTAGGCGTTGAGTAGGGCGTAGTCACGACTGATTTTACTGTGTGTGTATGTTCCTGTAATCATTGCGCCGATGGCTTGACCGATTGCAGCGACAGCTTCAGGAGCTAAGTCTGGACGGAGTCCGTTGAAGCGACGACGGGCGATGAGGGCATCTCCGTTCGGTGAAACTTTATCCGCTCGTTCGAAGACGACGACGAGACTCGTTTTGATTTCTTCCGCTTGTGTCATGTGTATCACCTCCTTCGCCCCTATTAACAGGGTGCGAAGAGATATTGTTCGAAAGGAAGTGAAAAAAGGATGATTTGGTTTCGATTTTTACGAAAGATGTCCTTTTTAAAGATGCGGACGCTAGGCTATGCGTCGTTTTTCTTTGTGTTCGGCGTCGCCTTACTGATGTATCTCGTCGAACCGGAGACATTCGGCTCGTATTTCCGTGCCGTCTACTGGACGATGACGACCGTCGTCACGGTCGGATACGGTGATTTCTTCCCGAATACGGATTTCGGGCGGATGATGACGATTTTTGTATTCATTTTCGGGATCGGAATCGTCGGGAGTTTAATTTCGAAGCTCGTCGACGGAGTCCAAGTGATCCGCGATCAAAAAGAGAGAGGGTTGTTGCAAGTGAAAGAGTCAGGCCATACGATCGTCTTCGGCTACAGCCGCCGGTCGAAACATGTCATCGAAGAACTGCTCGAGACGACGGATGTCATCCTCGTCGATGATTTGGAGCGGGAACCATTCAGTCACGAACGGTTCCACTATGTCAACGGGGACCCGGCACTCGCCTCGACGTTACAACGGGCGAACGTCAAACAGGCGGCGCGTGCAATCGTCCTCGCCGATCATTCAATGCCACCGGCGCTGGCGGACGGCCGGACGCTGCTGATTGCTTCGAGTATCGAACGCGCGAATCCGGACATCTATACAATCGTCGAGATGATGCTTGAAGAACATCTCGACAGCTTTGAACAAATCAAGGTCGACGAAGTCATTCTCGGGGACGAAACGATTTCCCGGATGGCGATTCTCGCCTCCCATCACCCGGGCGTGACGAAAGTCGTGACGAACTTATTGACGAAACACGGGGACGGAATGTTCTCGATTCCGGTACGGCCGGAGTGGACGACGTACCGTGAAGCGTTCCATGCGATGCTCGAAGAAGGCGTGACGATTTTGTCCGACGGAAAGCGACTCGACCTGAACCGAAGGCTCGACGAAACGATTCCGTCCGGCTCATTGTTGATCGTGTTATGTGGAGAAGAAACAGCTAAACGGATTGGTGCTTTTTAAAGAAGAGGATTACATTTATTTCTTTTCGGGTATAGTAAATAAATTTACTATGTAGAGGAGAATTTATTATGACGAACGAACAACCAGAGTGGATTCAAGAATTATTTGAGACTGTCGATCAAGGAGATTTGAAAGATGTCCCGAAATTACTTTATATGGCGCTAACATTAGAACCAAGTTATTTCACGAAAGCAGTCAGTCGACTCAACCAGCGGCTGGAAGTCGAAACGCTCCGTGACGTATCGGAGCTGTTGACGGTGTATCGTCAATTCTTCATCTCGGCGAACCCGTCGGAAGAATATTGGACGGTCGCCTGGAATGAATTGATTCAAACGATGCACCACTTCATCGACCGGACGGAAGCACAACAACTCTTTAAAGAGCACGTCGATTTAATCGACTGGTGGTCAAGTGAATCGTTGTTATCGTTACCGAGCTGGTTGACGGTCCTCGATTTAGCGGAACGTATTGATGCGCTCGATCAATTCAGCAGCTACTTGCCGGACATTTTTGAAAGTTACGCTCTTGAGACGGCGAAAGACGAGCCGTTTGCGCGGCTTGCCTGGTATGCCCTCGCAAGTCAGCAACAAGCGTTGCTTGAGCCACACCGGGCGCGCATCGCCGAGTCGGAAGCGACTGAAATCCGCTCGCTCCAAAAGTCTGATTTACTCGATCAAATTGATACGACGCGCGTCCATGTGTTAAAGTCTAAGAACAACGAACCGATTGAATTGATGTTTGATCGAAAATGGACATTATAAGGCAGTGAACAGCAAGTCACATCAAGAAACTACACGAATTTAATCCAAGGGGTGTAGTGATGATACACGTCAATGTACCGAGCGGTGACTACATCGTTCTAGTTGAAATCAATCGCGAAGTATTACTTTGTCAGACGTTAGAAGACGCGGATCAAGCTCAGCGCGACCGCTATGAACTGGTCGGGAGAATGAGTGAACGCCTCCCGGCAGAAGTAATCGGTCCCTCGATTGCGGATTTCGTCAGATTTTCAACGGGTTTCATTGGCGAATCTGTAATATGGAACGAGGACGAAGAAGCGTTTTTTTGTCAGCAGTTTGAGACATTTGACGGTTCTCCGCTCGGAGAAGACTTGACGGGGATTGACGCCGCGCGTTGGCGCGCCGTCCTGGCACGGTACTATGCGTATGTCACGATTGGGAAAATCACTTCATTTGAAGTCAGCGAAGAATCAGGTGGCACTGTTCCTTTTTAAGTCCGTTGAATCAGCAAATCAATCGAATCGGCGTGTGTTAACAGAAGGGCAGGGTCCATATGAAAAAGCAACTTGTATCACTCACTGTCGCGCTTGCGGTCGGTCTACCGACGACGGCATTCGCTAGTTCCCAATATGTCCAGTACGATCCGACGTTCACTGACCAACAAAAACAAACCTGGTTAAAAGACCAAGGCCTAAAAGAAGTACGTCCGCTGAAACAGGACGGATTTTCGCTCGTCGAGCCACTCGCACACCTCGATGCGGATGAAGTCAAAGTTGACTTGATTCCCGTCACGGATGTCGAGAAGGCGACCGATTCGGCACAATTGCAACAAACATATCTTGATCAATCACGCATCCCTACTTACTGGAAGTACAGTCATGGGAAATCAGATATCCGCGTCGCAATCATCGATGACGCGATTGATACGAAACACTCGGAATTCAAGAACGTCATCTATAAGACGACGACGATTTCCGGAATCCGTAAACCGGATGATCACGGGACGCATGTCGCCGGAATCGTCGCAGCTGCAGAAGACGGAAAAGGCATCGTCGGTGTCGCTTCCGGTGTCAAGCTGATCGGCGCGGACGTCTTTGACGGTGATTATGCCAGTTCGATTGATATCGGTGACGGGATTTTATATGCGATCGCGCAAGGCGCGGACGTCATCAATCTGTCGCTCGGTCAATATGAATTTGATCCGTACATGGAAAAAGCGATCAAGAAGGCGGAAGCGAATAATATCATCGTCGTCGGCGCTGCCGGCAACGACGGTCGCAATAAATTGCTCTTCCCGGCGTCGATGTCGTCAGTCGTCGCCGTCGGTTCGGTCGGAACGCTCGGTCGGGCATCGACATTCTCGAACTACGGACGTGGACTGAACATCATGGCACCAGGGGAAGGCGTCTACTCGACGATCGTCGGGAACAAATACGGCTACCTCGACGGAACGTCGATGGCGACACCGATCGTCAGTGGCGTCATGGCGCTTGCGAAGTCAAAGAACCCGTTCATTTCGAACCATACGCTCCGCAGTAAGCTTTATGCGGCCGCATCGAAAAAATCAGGCGATACGTCGCTTCATTACGGGAAAGGCCGCCTGAATGCCGGGATGCTGGCGAAAGTACCGGCTCCGATTTCGAAAATCTCGCTGCCGTCCGTCATTAAACCGAACCAGACGTTTTCGTTCTATTTTAATGAGTATTCGAGTGCGTCGACCCGGACCCGTCTGTATAAGGACGGTGCCGTCGTCAAAACGTTTTCTGACTCGAACTTACGCAACGGGCTTCACAAATTTTCCTACAAGCTAAAGGACAAAGGGACGTACAAACTCGTCTTCACGACGTCTGCCGGCCGCCATACACGAACGGTCGAACGTGTCTTGACGGTTAAATAATCAAATAAAAAAAGCCAATTCCTCATGTGAGGAACTGGCTCGAAGAAAGGACTCAAAGATCTTGCTTTGGGTCTTTTCCTTTTTTATAAACGGGAGTCGGCACGGTGAGCGTTTCACCTGTCCACTCGATTTTAGCTTCCATTTTATACCCGGTATCATCCTCATGGACAAACGAGAGGCGTCCCGAATCAATTAGTTGATACAAACCGAATTCAACCTGTTCCGCCCATGAGCGTAATGTCATCGCTTCATCATAGAGTGGAATTTGTTGCGGGAATCGTTCGTTCATCAAAAGAATATCGTGTTGGTCGAAATGATAGCTTCGTTTTGATAACGCATCCGGTTGTTTGACGTTAAATGGCTCGAACGCATGGATGAGTTCTCCTTTACGATAAAAGGCAAAGATGCCGTTGCGGAGATGCAGCGCCTTGATTTCATCGATTTCGATCAAGAACGTCAGCTTCCGGACGGTACGCTGGTTCGTACCAGAGCGTCGTTTTTTCATAGTACATGCCCCCTTCTGAACCATTGTACTATACCGCGAAATCACGTGAAAACGCAACTTTTTCGATTGTCCTTTTTGAAAATAAACCTTGCGGGAAACAGGGGAGTACGCTACACTGTTAAGCAGTGACTATGTTGGTTCGGACAATTGCGGGGCACTTCGGTGCTTTGAGGAAAGTCCATGCTCGCACAACCTGCGATGGTTGTAGTGATCGTGCTACACGAAAAGATAAGTGTAGGCAGCGTCGTGCTGACGGCAGAAGGAACGCCTAAGTCTTCGGATAGGGCCGAAACTTCTTGAAAGTGCCACAGTGACGGAGCCTTACTGGAAACAGTAAGGGTGGAACGAGGTAAACCCCACGAGCGAGAAACCCAAATTTGGTAGGGGAATTTCCGGAGCGGAACTGAACGCGAAGGAGAGCGTATGTAAATACGGAGATAGATGATTGTCGCCCACGTGTGAGGGTCAAACCGTTTGCAACACTAGGGAACAGAACATGGCTTACAGGACCACATAGGCTGTTATTTTTACTTTGAGCGAGAGTCCAGGTCCAACTGGGCTCTTTTTTTATTGAAATGATTTTGGAAATCTTAAAAACAGGTAGGAGCGTGAACAATCATGGCAAAACGTTTAGTCATCGCGACGGCGGCAATGGGCATCGAGGCATTGGTCGCGAAAGAAGTCCGCGATTTAGGATATGAGTGTACGGTCGAGGACGGAAAAGTATACATCGACTGTGAGATGGAGGACATTCCCCGTCTCAACCTCTGGTTACGGACAGCGGACCGTGTCAAACTCGTCGTCGCGGAATTCAAAGCGACATCATTCGAAAAATTATTTGATCAAGTCAAAGACCTTCCGTGGAGCGAACTGCTCCCGTGGGAAGCGAACTACGTCGTCAACGGCCGCTCGGTCAAATCGAAGTTGTTCTCGATTCGTGACTGCCAGAAAATCACGGAAAAAGCGATCGTCTCGCACATGCAGGAAGCGTACAACAAAGGCGACGAGTGGCTGCCGAAAACAGGAGCGAGCTTCCCGATTGAAGTCGCGCTCTTAAAAGACATCGCGACGCTGACAATCGATACGTCAGGCGATGCTCTCCATAAACGCGGCTACCGCGAGTTCCACTCGGCGGCACCACTGAAAGAGACGATGGCAGCGGCAATGCTGATGCTGACGAACTGGAAGCCGGACATGCCGCTCTACGACGTCTTTACGGGTTCAGGAACGCTGGCAATCGAAGCGGCGATGATCGGACGCAATATCGCACCCGGGATCAACCGTGAGTTCGTCTCGCAGGAATGGGCAGCGATTCCGAAAAAAGCCTGGTTCGATGCGATCAAGGAAGCAAACGAAAAAGCCGAGTGGGACAAGCCGCTCAAAATTTATGCCAACGATACGGATCCGGAGATGGTCAAGCTGGCGAAACAAAACGCTGAGCTCGCAGACGTCCGGGACGCGATCAACGTCATGCAACGCGACGCGGCCGACTTCAAGCCGAAGGAAGACTTCGGTGTCATCATCGGCAACCCGCCGTACGGGGAACGTCTCGAGGATGCACGTGAAGTCCATCAGCTGTA
This sequence comes from Exiguobacterium sp. s133, assembly GCF_018618595.1. Lineage (NCBI taxonomy): Bacteria > Bacillati > Bacillota > Bacilli > Caryophanales > Exiguobacterium > Exiguobacterium sp. s133. Next base: position 243,276 of record NZ_JACSMK010000003.1, on the reverse strand, counting down.
CCGGAAAGTCGGTAACGCCTTTAAGGAATTCCCGTATTACAGTGTCTATATGATCACGTCATACGTCGAGTTCGAAAAAGCGTTCGGCCGCCCGGCGACGAAACGCCGTAAGCTGTATAACGGGAACATCGAAGTTCAGTTTTATCAGTACTACGGATTGCGCCGGAAACGTCCGCAAGCGTAAGTCGCTCCTGTTGTTTTATTGAAATTTGACTGATATAAGTCAGTCTAAAAACTATGTTTGTGACGGACGTTTCCGTCCTCCATCAATCAAATGGCCGATAATCCCACTTTTCACGGGAATATCGGCCATTTTGGTACAAATTCGTAGTGTTCATAACGCTTTAGTCTGTGACTGAATCACGCATGAAAAAAACACTGATTCGTTTTAATCGATAGATATCCCACATATGAGTCAGCCTCAAGAATTTCCCCGCGAACTGCTCAACAGAGCGTTTTTTGTGTATTCAGTTAGGTATTGTGTTTAATCATACAATTCGTCATACAAAAAAAGCCGTCAAATCGACGGCTAAGCTGTTACCATTCATATCCTTCTTCACTGTAAGATCCATCCGAATTGAAGAAGCGTTCTTCTGCTTTACCGCTTGACGTATTCGTATAGATGACATATACATCGAGGTCATCGTGCTGATCCGCCATTTTTTTAGCAGCTTTACGAGCATCGGCTTCATTCGTAAACGTTTCCGTCATAGTTGCTTTTTGATGCTTCTCTACACCATTTTCCTCATAACCTTCTACTGACCATACTTTTTTTGATGACATAATAACCAACATCCTTTCATTGCAGAGCGAGTTGTGTAACGCTTTGCTGTTTATCATTATGCTTGGTTTGATTAAAATTAGTCAAATCATCGTCCTTGCATGTATAGAAAACAGCATCCAATTAAGTGTTTCAGATTGAAGACGAAAAACGATTGTTCTCTTACACGAGAAGAATCGTTTTTTAGCTTTTGTTTAATTTAGGTGCTCGCTCACATTTTTGTAATCATCAGAAATATCAAATCATTCTTCGTTTTAATATGGTAAATTATTGATGTTGGCGAATGGTTGAAGAAACCAGCCTGGATGTATGAAAAGGCGTTTGACGATTGAAGATTTTAAAATATGCTCAACTAGGGGATGAAGAAGAATGGATTTTCTATGGATGGGTTTACTTTATGCCGGCATACTCGGAGTGCAGTATGTATTATCGAGTCAAAAGAATGTGTACTTAGGGGCAGTTGTTCCGCTGCTTTTTGTAGCGGGAATGACTTGGCGGTATGTTAACGTGGAGTCCGTCAGTACAATGCACTACCTGCTCATCACAGGTTTTGGTCTGCTTTGTTTGATTGCAGAGTGGGATCGAGGTCGAGAAGTGTTTCGGACAAATCAGGAAAAAGAATGGTATCGTATGAGCATACAGGATTTGAAGTGAACAGACCGTGCATTATGATTCGAAGTTAGGGTTCCTTTTCTATTCTGTATTTCATCTTGACTGATTTACTTGCCGTCGTTTAATGAAGTTCTTAATCCCTAATACGAGACCGATGATGAGATAGAGGATCCCGTTACCAACGATCACGAACCCAATAAAAGCTGCTGCATAAGCTGCTCCAAAACCGTATCCGCCCGTACTATGGTCGATTTTTAAAAAAACAGAACCGGTTATCAAAGCGATGATTGGTCCGAGTATGACAATTAGTAAGCCGGATCCCCATAAAGGCATTTTCCCTTTTTTGTATAAAAGGATAGCTGATACATTTAATGCGATTAAGCTTGGTAATAATACACTCCAAAGTAGTCCATCACCACTCATCTAAAGCCCTCCTTCTAATGATAAAATAGGTAATAAATGTAATAAAAGCACTGAGTTGATCATATCATAAAGTCTGTAATCTAGTATCTTTATTTCCAACTAAAGGTATAAACTGAAGAGGATATTTTGGCGTGATGATAGTTCGAAAAAAATGAGGAGGAGATAAAATGAAACTGATTGAAAGAACGTTGATTTTGCTCAAACAAATGTTCAAAAACGAACCGAGATTTATTATGGGGAGATACGGGAGAAATGGATGGGCAACTTGCACCTTCAATACACCGTTAACTTCTAAAGAGATTGATTCACACTTCCTGAAAGATACGTTTTCTTTACCAAGGGACTACAAACATTTTTTAACGTTACATAATGGATGCGGTTTATTTGAAACAGAATCTGATTTAATCCTAGAATTGTTTCCTCTTGAGGAAATGCTCGAAATGTCGGAAGAGCACCATTCAGAAGACGGTATCCTCTCAGAAGGAAACTACTGGATCATAGGTCAAATAGATGAGAAATGGATTTTAATTGATAAAAATCAATGTACAGATGCAGAAGACTCCTTTAAAAAACCATATATCACGGTCGTGCATCCATCAGATGGTCTGGACACTGCAGTTGCGTTAAATTTAAATTTCGAATGTTTTTTAGAACGTGCTATCATCGCGCAAGGCGACTACTTTTGGGAGTGGTCAGAAGACACTGAACTAACTGTAACGTATGGTGATGTTTCGACGTATGAAGAAATCGACGAAACACTTTATCTCGAAGATAAGAAATAAAATATTTGATTGATTGTCGAAAGGAATAACAATAGGAAACACAACAAGGAGAGGAGGAATTGTGTCATGTGGCTACTGTTTGGGATACTTGCCATCTTCGCGACGGCGGTGAATCTGATTTTGTACTTCATCGGCAAGGACTATAAGCTGGCGATGGCTGCCGGGTTATCGCTTACGGCGCTCACACTGTGTACGGAATACAGTCAACTGGCGAGCTGGGTCGAAGCGGAGGACTGGGCGGCCTTGGCAGACGTTGTTCCCGGAATGGAACGCGCCTGGTGGTTCTTAACGATTGTGTCGATTGGACTGAATCTGACACCACTGTTACTCGAATACAGAAAAAACCGATCCTGATTGATGCATAAATTCCTTTTGAAGGGAGGTCGCTTGCAATGACCTATACCTATTTACCACTGACACAACATCAGGCGGAACAGATTGCGTATGACTGGCAATATGAGGGTGACTTTGCGTTCTACGATATGCCGAATGATCAGGAGGACCTGGCGGAATTTTTGGATCCGGACAAACGGAAAGAACATTACTATGCGGTGATGGACGGTACGCAACTGATCGGATTTTTTGTGTTCGAACCCGGACAGGGCAGCCTTGAATTGGCGTTAGGGATGCGACCTGATTTGACGGGACGGGGAAACGGAACGGCTTTTTTGGAATCCGGTCTTGCCTTTGCGATCAAGCAGTATCAACCGCGCCACATTGAATTAGCCGTCGCAACGTTTAACGAACGGGCAATCCGGTTGTACACTAAAAGCGGTTTTGAGCCGATTGAACGGTTTCAGCAAGAAACGAACGGTGGAAGCTTTGAATTCGTCAAAATGCGTCTGCATACAGGAGTGATGAAATGAATATTGAACAGCAGTTATTTGAGGCAGCAAAAGAATTAATCGAAACGAGGTATTCGAACGGATGGGGTGGAGCGGCAGCGATGGCGACCGATGACGGGCGGATCTTGACGAGTGTCGCACCGGAAGTCGTCAATGCGTCGACGGAATTGTGCATCGAGACTGGTGCCATCCTCGAAGCACACAAGTTGAATTGTCGGATCACACATACGATTTGTGTCGTGCGGGACGATGAACAGGCACCGTTCAAGATTTTGAGTCCATGCGGTGTCTGCCAGGAGCGTCTGTTTTACTTTGGTGCGGACGTCAAAGCTGCCGTCACGAATCCCGAGCAAGCACTGGTCTTTAAAGCACTCCATGAGTTGCAGCCGTACCATTGGTTAAAAGCCTATCGAAGCTGAGTAACAAGTGAAAGAAGAAGAACTAATGTTAGTATGAAATTGGCACTGATTATAGGTTATCAGGTAAAGAAAGTGAGGTTGAATTTGCTACATTTATCAAGTTTTATAGCCTTAGTGCTAGGTATCGGATGTGGTCTGATTGCTCTTGCTGTCTACGTCCTAAAGAAGAATTTGAAGAACTGAACTTTCGAGTAGTCCTACTTTAATAATGAAAATCAGCTTGATTGATAAAAAGAAGAGTGTACACATAAACAGGTTCCCACTCCTCTTTCGTTACGTTATGTGCCGTTAAATAAGATTCGGCTATGTAGAAAATCGTCATCGGTATTTTCCTTTCTTAAATAAAGACAATCAGCGAAAATCCAATCAGGATGTTGATGAAACTGAGGACATCCGTTGTTTTGGTAAAGGACGATCGTCCCGTTTTCTTTGCTCTGTCATTGAAAAACATCAAAACGACAGCAAACAGTGTTGTTAAGCCGAGCGGGGCGTTAAGGAGACTGTCGGAATACGTAAATACATTAATTACGAGGTAAAGACTGTTCAGTATCGAAAGGTAGAGTAATGTTTTTTGCATCCAATCACATTCTGTTGGGTTTATTATATTATTATACATTTTTACATAAAATTGCCAACTTGGGAAAGGGAGTCTTAAATGTTTTTACCTGTAACTATTTAAAACCACGAACTTAAAGTCATAAAAAGAGCCAAATCCCTTCTTTGTTAGAGGTGAAGGTACTTTGCTCCTTTTCATCATACGTATGAATAATGGTTAAGCGACGTTTGCAAAAACAGTCGTTAAAAAGAGAAACGAAGATGTTTACTTATCCGTGGGTCTTAGCTTCCTTATTTATAGATATCCCGACGATGGCCGATCTCAAGAATCAAGATCACGACTTTGTCCTCTTGGATGTCAGCAATCAGACGATAATCACCGATGCGATACCGCCATTCACCCGAACGATTCGAAACCAATCCTTTTCCATGACGACGTGGATCATCCGTCCCGACCAGGTTCTTCTTGATCCAGGACATGATAATCCGCGTTTGTTGAGGGTCCATTTTCTTAAGGGACTTTTGAGCTCCGCGCTCAAACTCGACTGTATATGCTGTCATTCTAAATCAAGTGCCTTCATCATATCATCAAACGAGATTGCTTCTGATTTTTTGCGGTGTGCTGCCATGGAATCATGATAGAGTTGTAAATCAATCTCATCTTCAATACGATCGAGGACGGCATCACGAACAAGTGTAGAAATCGTGATGTTTTTTGCTTTCGCATATTCTTTGATCAGTCGCGTATCCTCATCATCGAGTCGAACAGAAATCGTACTCATACTTATCATCTCCTTTGTAATACATTGTAATACATATTTAGATGTTAGTATAGATGCGAGTTCGTTCTCACTTCAATCTATTTTGATTAAGAGAGCAAACTGACCATCACCATTCTCCGACCATCCTGCTTGAAGTTCATATGCGTACGTTCCACTCTTTTTTGGTATTACGAGTTGCTTATTTTTTAACGTAACCGGGTTACTTTTTTCAGTCATGTGCAGACCGTCTGCGTAGATTTTGTCGACGCATTGACCTCTAAACATGCAACTCCAGCAAAATGTACCTTGGACCGTTAAAATACTTTGTCCCTTTATCTCGACACGGGGATTTGGCGGCTCATTACATAAGGGTTCGAATTGAACAAAAAAACGCAAAGATGATCATTACAGAACCAGTCAATAAGTATTTACGCATTTGAAACTGTTCTCCTACGCAAGTAGTATTTTAAAAAATCAATCATATTTTTAATCAGATCATCTGATGTGAGTTAAACTGAAATGTGGCTTAAATCGGATATCAACTTCCGTTTTTCCTGAATTGTCTCGGATTTTTAAACACTCATTTTCATTTCTGATTGATTCTATATGATATAGTTCAAAATCGAAGATCGTCCAATTGTATATATCACTACTTAGACTGACGATGCATTTATTTTCATATTGTGAGATATACAGTAATATCTGAAACCCGAGCTTATCGATTTTACTATACATATAGAACCCTGCTCCTTCCTTTTGTATGTGTTGTATATAGGTAGGTATCGCGGTGATGACTTTCATGAGGATTTCGTCCTTAATGTTTAGAAGTAGGCAGATTTGTGGCTAGTTTTGATAAAACTAATGAATCAAGCAAGGTTTCTTTGCTTGACTCATTCTGGAGGTTCCAAATGACAATCGAAGTAATTAAAAATATAAGGGTGTTGTTTCGCGAAGAAGCGAAACGACCAGTTCCATTGTTGGACTATCTTGAACTAAACGATTTACGAATCGATGAACTTCTGAAAGAGGAAGATCGGAATGGTGAATTTATTATTGAATTCGAGCTGGAACAAGACACCATCACGTTGTCTTACGAAATGCATGAGCGGGAAGAAACATCACAAGTCGAATACATCGTGTATTTCATCTGTAAGTGGAAATGGATTTGGCAATGGTATTCGAAACGATTTTTAGAACACGACATACCATTTGACGTTTATCCGACAATCATCGATTACGCGAAAGCCCGCATACGTCCACTCGAATTAATGGAAGAAACGGTTCAAGAATTAGAGGGATATACAAAAGAAGGCTTACTCTTTTATTATGGGTCGGGACCGTTCGATGACTTTGAGGAGTCCGATGAAAATCTGGATCAAATTTTAGAATATGATGAAATGAACAGCAAAGAAACCATGCGAGAACAGGGACTTTATTTTGACCCGGAGATGGAAAGATGGATTCAGATTCCGGCTTCTCTCGACATCATCGAAAAGACAATTCGGCCATTATCAAACGTAATGTAAGGACGGACTTGACGATTAAGAAAGCATCCTGCAACGATATTTTTTTTGTATTCACCGAACCTGACTCAATTGAATCTTTGCTCTTTTCACTACTATTTTGCTTATTCATCATTTGAGAAGATCCTGATACTTGTAGCCTTTTAAGATGTCATCATTCTCTTCATACGTCCATGCTTTGACGGCGAGATCAGGGTTTGCTTTCAGGTGATGCGTCAAGATATCGCGGCCTAAAGAATAGCGGCTCCATAAAGGGATGTCTTTTTCAGTGTTTCCCATTGTAATCTCCTGATAATCGGCTTCGCCGTTCCCAATCAGACGCGCTACATGTTTCTTCGCTGCCTCATCGATTGGTTTATCCCAGGGCGGCTTGACATCTTTAATGATGCGATCGGCAAAGGCATCGGCTTTCCCTTCGAAGATGACAGAGTCGAGGGACGTATCGATTGAACTTAACTCGGGTGTGTCATTCAGGACCAGGTGATGGTATTCGTGTGCGACCGTATAGGCAAGCACGTCCTGATCGAAGTCGGGATTTAGATTAAAGAGGATGGAATCTTTAAAAGCGGCTCCACCGACTCCTCCTAACGGATCAATCATCGACCAAAATTCCGGATTGGACGGTGCGATGAAAATCGTGCTGTTTTTTTTAGGGAGAACCTTATGGGAAGCGAGGTAGCTGTTCGTAATGATTTCTTTGATTTCGTCATTCCGTTTCGCCAATTCATTCGTACGATCGAGCAGATCCTGCTCATTGATTGTTGATTGCAACAAGAAAAAGCTCTTTAGGCTGTTTGTATTGAAGTTCTCCTGTTCCCCGATCTTGTCAATGTAGCCGAGGACATATTCTGCATAATTTTTTACGTCCATCGCTGAGTCGTCTTTCTTAAGCGATGCCTTCAAATATGTTTGATACGGCGCGTACAGCGGTACGATCGTCAGTTCGCTGTCCTTGCCGATTTTTATAGTTTCTGGTTTGAAAGCTGCAGACTCTTCATGAGTCACTGCTTTTTCTTTTTCATCTGAACATGCCGATAACAGAAGGAACGGGACACAAAGCAAAGGAACGATTACTTTTTTCAAGGGGATGACCTCCATCAGTGTTTATTATTTTGTCAATATGTAGGAATGAATGCTTCAGTGAGCGTAAGTTCAATGTAGTGAAGCGACATCACTTTATACGGGAGACCGTTGCATAAGGTTTCGATAATTCCTTTTATTTACAAAAAATATCACGTATCAAATTGTTTTGAATACTAATCGTATAAGAAATTACCGAAATCGTGAAACCTGCTTTGAGAAGAAGAAGTAGAAGAGAGCAAAGGGGATGATGAGATGGTACGCTGTACAAATTGTGACTACAAGTGGAAGACGAAAGATGTACTCGCTGTCGGTTTTGCGAAGCATGGCAAAGCATGCCCGAATTGTGGCGAGAAGCAGTATCTTTCAAAAGATACGCAGCATTATCTGTCGCTCGGATACGTCAGCCTGTTGTTTGTATTGATCATGCCGTTTGTCATTAAGCTGAGTGACCAGGAAGAATCTGTCTGGTAAGCAGCTCGCCGCGTGTTCAAAAAAGACGGAGTTTTTCTAGCGGCGTATACTGACGGAAAAGGGGGCGCGACGGGATGCCATCACTCTATGAGATTGAGGTACAGGCTGCAGACGGACAGACCGTTTCATTACAAGATTACGCGGGAGAGGTACTTCTCATTGTCAATACAGCGAGCAAATGCGGGCTCGCCGGTCAGCTCGGAGACTTGCAACGGTTGTACGACACGTATGCCGAGCAAGGCGTTCAGGTGCTTGGTTTCCCGTGTGATCAGTTCAACCGTCAGGAATTCGCCAATCAAGAGGAAACGATGCAGTTTTGTCAGCGGAACTACGGCGTGACGTTCCCGATGTTTCAGAAGATTGACGTCAACGGACCGACGGAACACCGATTGTATACGTACTTGAAGCAGCAACAGGGAGGACTGCTTTCGTCAACCATCAAATGGAACTTCACGAAGTTTCTCGTCGACCGTCAAGGGCGGGTCGTTAAGCGGTTTGCCCCGGTCGATTCAATCCAGACGATTGAAAAAACACTGGCGCGCTATGTATAATGAAACCACGTCCTGTCCGGCGCAAGCCGTCGGACAGGCGTATCGCATCACCCTACCTTTGGCGAGGTAGGGCTTTTTTTATGTCAACTCTGCTTTGGCAGATTAAAAGAATGTCTGACGGTAAAATCACTCATCTTATGACCAAGGTCCGTAAAGACCGGCGGACGCGGGGACAGGACATGAAAGTCTTGTTCGAATGCCCGGATGGCGTAGTGGGTCCAGTCTCGCGACGGATCCCGCTTCAAGCCCATCCAGGCCGTCGCAAAGGTCAGAAGTGCCGAGTCCTGATACAGGGTGAGCGGAACCGTACTGAACTCCAGTCCGTCATCCAGTTCATGCAAATCCGACGACCGGAGTAAGACACAATCTGCTTCAAACAACAGTTCAAAATAATTGCAGGAATAGTCACCGATGAGCACCATGATTTCGTCCGTATGGCCGCGAAAATAAAGTGCTAACTGATCGCTGTTTTTCTCATCTATGACTAAGTGATCAAGTGCAATCTGATAGTCTTCCCGGTACAACAGTTTCTCAAATGTGATGTGCATGACTATTCCTCCTTAAGAGTGCTTCTCCTTGGCGAGTTCGAGGATATCCGGCTGTCGCACCCGCCGTGACGACCAAATGAGTAATCCGATGCCGCAGAATAAAAGTAAAATGCCGACCCACGACAACAGACTGAGCGTTTCCCCGAGGACAAAGACACCGAGTAATGCAGCGGTCAACGGTTCACCAAGCGACAGCGTGACGGCAGTCGAAGACGAGACATACGCGAGCCCTTTTGCGAACAAGAGGTAGGCAAGACCGGTCGCAAAAACTCCGAGATGCAGACTGATACCGGCACCGCGCAGACTGAAGACCCATGACAGGTCGAACAGGAACAGGAGCGGCGACAACAGGACGGCGCTGAGCGTAAAGACGACGGCGACGACCGACAGCGGCGTATGGGTTTTCACCAGATCCCGGCTGACGAACGTGTAGGCGGCGAAGGAGAGTCCAGCACCGAGAGCGAGCAAAATGCCGAGCGGATTGACCGATACTGCCGCTTGATTTATGACGAGCAGCAAACAACCGGCAATCGACAGTAATGTCGACAGCCACCAAATCGTACCGGGACGGTTTTTTAGGACCAACCATTCAATCACTCCGGAAAAAATCGGCGCACTGCCGATCGCGACGACCGTTCCGACGGCGACACCGGTCATGAGGACGGCAGAAAAAAATAACGGTTGGTAGGCGGCCATGCTGACAGCAGCAAGAGAAATCGTCTGTAGCGGCCAAGCTTTCAGTGTCAACTTTCCCGTCAGTAAGACGAGGCACAGTAAAAATAATCCACCGACCGCTAATCGGACGGCGCCGATCGCAATCGGATGAGCCGCTTCCGGCGCAAAGGCTTGTGACGTGCCGGTCGTGCCCCACAGCATCGCGGCGAGTAGAATCAGCAACATCGACGATTGTTTCTGCATGGTTCACCTCCAAATGAATCGGTGACTGATATGACACTGGCACCGTTATGATTAGAAAAAGAATACCACAGAAATAGGAAGGACGAATCACCCAAATTATTGGTAAAATGGTAGGATCGAGGAAGACGTATCAGCAAGTTTCAGATAGAGATACATAAAGGGTGGAGATCATGAAGCAAATCGCAGCAATACTGGATGGATTGAAACAAAAAATTGATCACGGATCGACGTTCATCCAGCGCAGTTACAATTCAATCGGTCAAGCCACGTTCCATCTGCCAAAACCGATCAGACCGGAAACACTTCAAGCGTTCCAAGCCGAGTTCGAGCAACCGTTACCAAGTGAATATCAGACTTTTCTCGAACTGCATGACGGAGCAAAACTGTTTATGTTAGGCGACGAGGGGCTGGTCTTGTATCCGCTCGAGGAAGTGATTGAAAAGACAATTGAGGCCAAGGGAGATGGTCTGATTGATGAAGACTATGGTCATTACTGGATCATCGGTGAACAGATCGCGAAACGAGTCGAACATCCGCAAACCCAAATCATACAGTATGACGGCTACCGGGCCTTTGCAGAACAATTGCCACGCCCTTTGCCGGGCTGGGAGTAGGAAATGATTTGCGAAAAAGTAGTGATTTTTTAAAATAGTCATTTAACAAGTAAACAGATTGAAGCACGGCGTGTAAGGGAAATACTCACTATCATCCGGATAGGTTTAGTAGTGAAAAGATATTCTGTTTCTTATTTGAGACTCGATTCATTTTGGGATTTTTACTACGTTTAGTCTGTATTTTAAGAAACAGTTAAAAAACGCGAAGGAGGAGAAAAAATGAAAATAGCAATATCGGCTGCGAATGGTAAGTTGGGAAAAGCAATAATTAAAGAAGCGGTCTCGCTATTACCTAAAAGCGATGTGATCGGACTAGCGCGAACGCCTGAAAAAGCAATGGATATTGGGATTGAAGTACGTCCTGGCGATTACGACGATCTGGAAGCATTAGAGAAGTCACTTCAAGGGATTGATGTGTTGTTACTTGTATCCGGTATGGATGCACCTGATAAGAGGGTAATTCAACACCGCAATGTCATTCGAGCTGCTAAAAATAGCGGTGTCAAGAAAATTGTCTACACTAGTATACAAGGAGCAGAGGAGGGGACTGCATTTTCACCAATTGTTAAGAGTAATCGACAGACTGAACAAGATGTAATCGAAAGCGGGTTAGAGTGGGTTATTGGGCGCAATGGAATATATATTGAACCCGATGTTGAATACATCGACTCCTATATTAAAGAAGGTGGCATTCGAAATTGTGCAGGCGACAACAGATGCGGCTATACGACAAGAACTGAACTGGCTTATGCGTATGCAAAAATGATGATAGAAGATAAGCATGATTCTAAAATATACAATCTTCATGGCGAAGCCATTACTCAATACGAACTTGCAAATTATTTGAGCAATGCTTTTGATGTCGATTTAACTTACACGTCAATCAGTGTGGAAAAATTTAAAGAAGAACGAATTGCCGAGTTAGGTGAATTTATTGGAACAGTTGTGGCTGGAATTTATCAAGGAATCAGAGAAGGTAAGTCAAACAACACGAGTCACTACTTTGAAGCGGCAGGTAGATCTCATCAATATTGGAACGATTATTTTAAAAGTTTCAGACAAGAAAATAAAAATTAAACTTAAAGGGTACTTTCTATAAAAGCATTTTTTTGCAAGAGAATTTTTAACGATAGGAAGTGAACTCATGACGAAACAAAATCAGCATGTCACACCACATCCGGATGGTGGATATCAAGTCAAAGCGGCAGGGGCTTCCAAAGCCACAAAACGTTTTTCGACGCAAAAAGAAGCTATTGCCGCAGGTCGTGAAATTGCGAAGAAGCAACAGGTAGAGTTAATAATTCATAACAAAGAAGGTCAAATCCGCGATCGGGATTCTTATGGAAATGATCCTTTTCCGCCACGTGGATGACCGAAGTTTGGTAGAACTGCACAATAAAGCACGTCCATACAAACTGGACGTGCTTTATTGTGCAGTATTTTTCGTGTGTGATCTCCTTTGAGTGCGCCACTTAAATTTAAGAAATACTTCAAAGATGAGAGTTCATGGTGTATGAAAGGAAATTACTTTGTTAACACGGGTGAAATGACTGTCGACACTGTATCTAGTCCTTCAGCCGTCACCCGAAGTCCTTTGACGTTGATTTCAAAATCGACAGGGTCTGTACCAAATATGATCGTATTTTGACCAAGTTCTTTACCATTATTATCAGAGAAAACAATTGTCGTCTTGTCGTCAGGCTTAGCATAAGCAATGTAATTAGGATTATCAGATAACGCCTCTTCCGTTAAGAGAAAGCTGACCAAAAAATTTTTATTCGAAGAGCACGGTGACGTCTATCTGACAGTTTTTCAAAATTAGGCGAGAATACGCCCACTTTTAAACGATCCGCGTGAAGCCCGAGTGAAAAGTGGGAGATGAATCGCTAACCACTCTTTCGGGTATATACGTTGCAAGGAGAGGAACATCATGTTGACACACAAGGCCTACAACTTCAGAATATACCCGACAAAAGAACAGGAAATCCTGATAGCGAAGACCATTGGTTGTTCGCGCTTCATCTTCAATTACTTCTTATTGAAGTGGGATGAGACATACAAAATGACAGGAAAAGGACTGTCTTACGGTTCTTGTTCGGAAGAAATTCCGATGTTGAAGCAGGCGTTCGACTGGTTGAAAGAAGTTGATAGCACGTCTATTCAAACGAACGTCAAACATCTTGACGGTGCTTTTGACCGCTTCTTCAAGAAGCTGAACGAACGGCCACGCTTCAAGTCAAAGTGCAACCCTGTTCAATCGTATAGGACGAACATTCAGGGCAAGTCTCAACTTCCCGAAGACGGGCTCATCCGTCGGCGTCGATGTCGGACTCAAGACCTTCGCCATCCTGTCGAACGGCACGGTGTACAAGAATGACCGTTTTTTTTTTCGTTAGCTTGAGAAAAAGCTGGCGCGTGAGCAACGCAAGCTTTCTCGTCGTCAACGGTTGGCCTTGGATAAGAAAGGAAAACTTTCCGCATGCTCGAATACAAAGCGGAATGGTACGGCAAGACCTTAACCTCTAAGCGAAGCGTAGGTAGAGGTAGTTCAATTTGAGCCTTTCCACGACAGACTGAACTAACGGTTCAGTAGCATAAAATTTTGAAAAGACAGGGGATGACTAAATGTTTTCAATAACAATAGAGAGTTTTATACGCATTACCACTGTAGGATTTTTAGCTTATATCAGTCTAATAATTTTTTTACGAATTTCTGGGAAGCGGACATTAACTAAGTTGAACGCTTTCGATTTAGTGATTACAGTCGCACTTGGTTCTACTTTATCTACTATTTTACTTAGTAAGGATGTCAGTTTATTAGAAGGATTGACTGCACTTACTCTATTAATTTTAATGCAATTCATAATGACATTCATAGCTGTTCGTTTTGAAAAATTCAATAAACTCATTAAGTCAGAACCACGATTGCTATATTTAAGAGGCGAATTTCTTGAAAGGGCTATGAAAAAAGAAAGAATCAGCAAGAACGAAATCTTACAAGCCGTGCGTAATAAAGGAATCGGGGGATTAGAGGAGGTGAAAGCTGTTGTTCTTGAAACAGACGGTAGCTTATCAATTATTAAAGGAGAACTAGAGGATACTTTACCAGAATTAGGCGGAAAAATGCCCACTTCTAAACGATCCGGATGAAGCCCGAATGAAAGTGGGAGATGAATCGCGACCCTCTCTTTTAGGTATATCCTTTGTAAGGTGGTGAACATCATGTTGACACAGAAGGCCTACAAATTCAGAATCTATCCGACAAAAGAGCATGAAATCCTGATTGCGAAAACCATTGGTTGTTCGCGCTTCGTCTTCAATCACTTTTTAGCGAAGTGGGATGAGAGGTATAACACGACAGGTAAGGGACTGTCTTAGGGTTCTTGCTCAAAAGAACTCCCGTTGTTGAAGCAGGAGATCAACGAAATGCCGAAGACGGGCTTGTCCGTCGGCGTCGATGTCGGACTCAAGACCTTCGCCTCTAGTCAACTGTGCTCCAGTTGCGGACATCAACACAAAGATGTGAAACATCTTGGCTTGCGTGAATGGACGTGCCCGAGTTGTGGCATCCACTACGACCGTGATGTGAACGCAGGACTGAACCTCAAACAAGAAGCTGAACGCATCTTAGCTTCTTCAACCGTCGGGACGACGGGGGTAGCCTAATCAATTTTCGACCATTAGGTCGGATTCCTGAGTTGTGCAATACATGAACTTACTGTGTGTCAAAGCAATTAAGAAAGCCTTCTGATTGGTCAGATTTATATTTTTCGTGCAGACGATAAAAGGTCTCTTTCTCATTGAGCAGAATGAAACAACCCCGGTCGTCAAAAATATACAGGATGATGTCTTTGGCAGGGTTGACGAAAAAAATTTCAGGATAGTACGTCTGTCTCGACTTAAAGCGGGGATACAATTCAGGAAAGTCCTGATTGCAGATTGCTTGAAGCAACTTTTTATAACGAATGGACTGTCTGCTCGGTAATAAGCGGGCGTATTGGTAAATGACTTCTTCCTCATCGCGGACAGCCTTTTTTTCGAACTCAAGCGCGTATCGATTCTTGTTATTTTTAAGATAACGCTCAAAGATCTCCGTACTTTTCGCCGGAGGAGACTGGACTTCTTTTCTGACACGTACAATGAGGTACAGACGGTCGTCTTCCTGAAACAGATCTTCAAACAAGGCGAGGGATTTTTGATAGACCTTCTCAAAGTAGGCCATATTCAGTTCATCGGAATCCTCCTGTATTTGGTAAAGTCCTTTTTGCAAGTCGAGACTGAGTGTCAGTGGACGCTCCGCAAAAGATTCTTCCAAAACATCTGGATTGTCGAAGTGAATGTGGAAATAATCGTTTAGTTTCATAAAGTGTTCCTTCCTTGGCAGTTGTTGTGTACTTTCCTATTATATTTAAGAACGTCTCCGGATGAATGAAGATTTCCAGTTAAGGGTATCAAAGATAGAATCAAAATAAAACAATCCACTCAAAAGGAAGTGAACGCATGGCGAATCAGCATGTTACACCACATCCGGATGGCGGTTATCAGGTCATTGCGGAAGGGGCATCGAGAGCAACGAAGCGATTTCCGACACAAATAGAAGCGATCGCAGCCGGACGGGAAATTGCGAAAAAACAACAGGTCGAGCTGATCATTCATAACAAGGAAGGTCAGATCCGCGATAAAGATTCATACGGCAATGATCCGTTCCCGCCGCGTGGGTAAACGCAAAAACACGTCGCTAGTATAAGGACGTGTTTTTATTGTGGATTGAGCCGTCCTGCCATTCTGTCTTCAACAAGGAATACATATACAAATCATCGAACTGTCCGCGTGTCTTCTCGTATTGACGCAACAGTCCTTCCCGCTTGAAACCAAGCCGTTCGAGCAACCGTTGAGTGGCCGTATTGTCCGGCAGAACAAGCGCTTCGATCCGGTTTAAGTTCCATTCATTAAAACCGTGTGCGAGTACGGCTCGAACGGCTTCTTGTGCCAGTCCTTTACCCCAGTGAGCAGGACTCAGTTCAAAGCCGAGTTCCGCCCGCTGATGCCGGGAAGAACGGTTCAAGAAACCGCAACTGCCGATGATGTCAGGAGTCGCATGTTCAGTGATGCCCCAGCGGAGACCGGTCTGTTCTGTTCGGATGGCGTGATACCAGTTGATTTCGTCCAACGCATCGGCTTCCGTTTGGAAGGGAGCGAGCCCTATCGGTTTAACGACACGTTCATCAGCGAGATACGTCAGTAGACTCGGAGCGTCGAGCGGTGTCACCTCGCGGAGCGTCAGTCTTGTGGTTTGCAGGATGGGGAATGGAGAAGTAGTCAAAGTAATCCCTTCCTTCCATGGATTTAATATAATCCGGTCATGGTCAGCTTCAGAAGCATCGATACAATGTATTCTTTGGCGATTGTTTCGTCGCTGAACTTCTTTTGGTCAAACGTCATGCCACGTTCCCGAAAAAACGTGTACCACGTACCGTATTCTTCATAATAATGAAATCCGTCCAGCAAACGATTGGATTCGGTCGAAGATGGTTCAGGTATACCGTGTACCGCCGTATAAGCCAAGACTTCCGCTCGACTGACAGTAAAAACGTCTGCGTAGGAATGATTTCGCATATTCGGGACACCAAGTGTTTCACAGGCGAACTGTAATGGATTTCCGTACAGCAGGACTTCAATTTGTTTTTTATGATCAATCACTTGTCTCGACTCCTGTTCTGAAAACATGTATTGATTTTGCGACCAAAATACATTTCCATCATTTTAACATTTGATTAAGATTAAAACCATATAGTGGTAAAATAGATAAGAGACAAAAAGAAAAATCCTACTCTTTACCATGGTTTTTATGTAATAAGAGGGGGGCAATCATGAAAAAAATTATCTTAGGCGAACTGCTAAAATTTTATGGAAAACAGATGGGGACGAGCCTGTTTTACATAGGGGCATTACTGGTGTTTCCTTTTAGTGTTCTCATGAAAGTTGTTGCCGATATTCGTGAAACCTATACCTATATGGACTTTGCTAGTTTACTGGATGGGCTCGTCATCCCGATGCAGGGAATCATGTTATTGGTTGCCGTCTATATGTACCGACTTGTCGCGGATGAAATCCAGTACCGACAAAGCATTCTTTTTCCAGACATCGTCCGGATTCAGTATCAACGCGTGATA
The DNA here is from genome assembly GCF_018618595.1 of Exiguobacterium sp. s133. Lineage (NCBI taxonomy): Bacteria > Bacillati > Bacillota > Bacilli > Caryophanales > Exiguobacterium > Exiguobacterium sp. s133. The sequence goes on along the minus strand of NZ_JACSMK010000003.1, from coordinate 226,217 downwards.
GCAATACTCATGAATCATGCTCTGTTTACCGGTATGGCTCTTTTGTTTGGTGCCACAGGAATGTTTGTCTATTTTCATCAGGAACAAGTTCCGTGGTCTAGCTTCCAACTGGACATATTACGGCACATCTTGATTTTTTATTTTCTTCCACTTGTCCTCGCAGCCTTATGGGGAATAAATTGTGCGATGATTTTCGGGAAACAAAAAATTGGAATGCTTGTATTGGTTCTCATCTGGGTGTTCCTCGGACCTCTGAATACCGAGTTCTTTTCTGCTTATTTTTATGAAGGTGGATTGGAAGGAGACCGCAGTTTTCTGTTTATCGGTCCTTTGCAACCTGGTAGTGTATATGTGCCGCTCGTTGGATATCTTGGAAACCAAGCATTACTGTTGAAAATCTTCATTCACATCGTGCTTCAAAGTATCATTCTGTTTCTGTTAATTGGTCAGTGGCACCTCAGATTGTCACGACAATGGATGACAGTAGTCATTTCATTACTCGTGCTTTGCCTGCTGATCATAATCTCACCTTATGCGCTGGCGAACAACCAACAGACCTTTGACCGGAGTCACGATGCTGAGCTAGCCCAACATTATAAAACACCTTATCGGTTTCAGCCGAATCATAAAAATTTGGACTATACGATTCAAAAGATGAATTTAACTTTAAATCCTGTCGAAAATCAGATAGAGACGGAGGCGGAACTGAAAATCCAGTCAGATCAGGCGCATATTGTCTTGTCTTTATGGCACGAGTACCACATCACATCCGTATCAGCCGGACAAAAAAAGTTGCAGTATAAACAGTACGGCGACTTTATTAGCATGTCGCTTCCTCCGCAGGCACGAACGCACACCGTGACGATCCGTTATCAACTCCACAACAGTCCTCATTTTCCGGTGACAGAGGAAGAATGGTATCTGCCGGCGACGACAAATTGGTACCCGGCCCGCCAAGTTGAGCCCATCAATCGTTTAGGCGTGGAGACGCTTGATCTGATTGTTGACCGATCTAATCTGATGAATGTGCGAATCACAGGTGAGTTGCCGAATGATCTCGTATCGAATTTAACAAGACAGGATGAAAATACGTACATAGGACGAGTATCAGGTGTGACGTTGCTTCGTGGGAACCTGTCGACCTATGAAGCTAGAGGGATCCAGATCGTAACGGATTCTTCCTGGTCCAATCCTTCGACTTATTGGTTGCCGGTCGAACAGGTACTGAAACATACAAATACAGTTATTCGGCGCACGTTTGGGAAAAAAGTGATTTTTCCGGATAAGGTGGTGCTTATTTCGCCGAACCTTGAGCGAAACAGTTTCTGTGATAGTCATCATTTGTTGTTGCAAGTGGGGACTAACCTCAGACTGGATCAAAGTTTAAATGAAGTGATTGCGGCCTATGTACCGGGCTTGATGTGGTCTGAGACATCAAGCCACGTCAAAATAGATCCAAAGTGGAAGCTGTTTAATGCCGCACTTGCCTACTGGTTGCAAATCGAACTGAAACTCGAACCGATTGAGATTGATTCATTTTATCTTCAACAAACCGGACGGGATATGAAGCAACTTAACGGTTGGATCAAAATGTTTTCTGATCGCAGTCATGACCAGCAGTTGGTGCTGTTACAGAAATGGTACCGTGAGTTGAATGCCAAGCAGAAGGGAGGGAACAGGGATGATTGAAGTGCAACATCTGTCCAAGTCTTACCGCAAAAAACACATTCTGCATCAAGTCTCGCTAGAAATCGAAGGTATCTATGGATTGCTTGGTCCAAACGGAGCCGGGAAAACAACATTAATGAAAATGCTCTGTGGATTGACGTCGATTACCGGCGGACAGATTGTGATTGACGGTCAATCCGTTGTCCGGAGAAAGTATGCCGATGTTTCCGATCGAGTCGGTTTCCTACCGCAAGATTTTAATGTCTATCCGACTTTAAAAGTGGAAGAAGTACTTCTTCATTTTGCTTTATTGCAAGGAATCATGGAGATGAACCAGCGGCAGGAACGGGTGGAGGAAGCATTGAGACGCGTCAATCTGCAAGACAAAGCACAAACACGGATGAATGAGTTGTCCGGAGGGATGCGGCGTCGGGTCGGTATTGCGCAACTGTTGTTACGGAAACCGGAGATTTTAATTTTTGATGAGCCGACAGCTGGTTTAGATATCGAAGAACGGATTCGTTTTCGTAATCTGTTACATGAGTTGGGGGTAGACCACACGATTGTCATCTCCTCGCATCTCGTCGAGGACATCGAGTTCCTCTGTACAAAGATTGGGATTATCAAAGGTGGCTCCGTCCAGTTTGAAGGTACTCCGACCGAGTTAAAAGCACAAGCGGTTGGCTACCTCGGACAAGTTGACGTCATGGCAGAGGATCTTGGAAGGTGGATGCAGGATGAGCGTGTCGTACATTTAAATGAAAAAGGGGACGTCGTGGAAGTACGTTTTTTAGAAGACGAGGCGACTGGCATTTCTACAATCGAACCGAAGTTAATGGATGGCTACTTGATAGTCATGCGACGTGCTATATGAAGAAAAGGCAGATTCTCCATCACTTATTTATGTTCGATTGGAAACTGCACGGCGTCGCTGCATTACTTCCGGTGCTGGTCTTCCTTGTGTTGGAGGTGTCTGCGTTATCGGATTGCCTGACGTCCGGAATTCAAATCGTTCATACCGTGTTTATTCCGTGTGTGGCGTGGACCATTATGTTACACCTCCACCCTCTATTTGAAGAAGGAGCGTATCACACGTTAGTTTTGCAGTATCGAAAGTGGATTTGGATAGACGCAGGCAGGTTTTTCCTCGTTTATTTTGGTGGATACATCGTGTTGATGGCGACAATTCTCGAATTAGATTTTAGCGCCTTGCCATTTCTTGTATATGTTCATCATATCTTGTTGCTGTTGTTATTTTTATTTGTCGGGATGAGTCTGATGTTGTGGACTCAGAAGTTTGAATACGCGCTCGCCTTAATCTTGATGTACACCTTATTAGAAATCGTCACAAAAGGACAGTTCATGCCATGGCCACACGTTTTTCAGCTCGATGTTAATCTGACCGATCCTCTTTACCAATCCAAAGTTCAACGGGTTGGTGTTCTGACAATCCTTTTTGCCGGATTGTCGGGTATTCGATTATGGCAACGATCTTAAACGAAAACCGACTACCAATTCTTGCTCTTAAAGTTCTTCCGTCTCGACAATTTACCAGACAGAATCAATCCGCCGGAACAACCGATTTTGCTCGAGTTCATCACGTCTCATCAATCGTAAAGAGATAACGTGATGCGTGACATGTTTACGAGCTCTGTTCCTTTAAAGGTAAGTTGATAGATATCCGGCTTTGTCGTTTGGCGAAGAAAATTAAAATCGTACATAGCATCAAAGTGGTGAAAAATCGCAGTCATGATGAAAGCGTGCGTGCCGATGACGAGCCGTTTTCCAGCGTTCTTTTGCAAAATCAACATCAATGCCTGAATTCCACGGTGCTGACAGGATTGAAATGTTTCCGAGCCGTCGCGAGAAAAATCGTGATCAGTAAACATCTGTTGGACGAGCGGATAGACGTCAGCTTGCGGCATCGTCTGGTGTTGTCCGGAAAAGGCACATTCCCGTAAGTTTTCTTCAATCAAGATGTCTTTCCCGAAATAATGCGCTGCCGCTTCAATCGTCAACAACGAACGCTGATAGGGACTGGAGAAAAACAGATCAATCTTTTTATCCTTTAAGTAGGTTGTGACGTGTTGTGCAGCCATTTGTCCGCCATCAGTTAAACCTCGTGTTCGTTCATCCAAATCGGTTTTCGGAGATTCAGCGTGCCTTACAAAGTAAACAGTTGTCATAGAAGCGGAACCCGCCTTTCTGTGATGGAGTAAAGTGATTGGTGAGGTAAAAATTAAAGGATACAGCTGACAAAGCAGATTAAAGCCCTACTTGATTAATTATGAGCCATTTCACAAAAAAGAGACATTCATTTTAACCTATGTGGAATGGGAACAAAGAGGTTGCTCTGGGATGCGTTTCAGAATCTATACTGAAGACGAACAGTACATTATCCCGCAAGGAGGAACACCATGCGCTTATTTGCCATTGATTTAGACGGCACGTTGTTAGACTCAACTCATATAATTTCAGAACGAAATGTCTCAGCGGTCAAGCAATGCCAGAAGAATGGAGACATCGTCGTGATTGCGACAGGACGTGCCGCGTTTGACGCAGCGCACCTGTTACGGTTCCATGAACTCAATTGTCCAATCATCGGTTCAAACGGAGCAGAACTCCGGGCAGAATATGAAGGAACAACGATACGGAAAAATACTTATGTTCCCTTTGATGAGAGTGAAGCCATCTTAAACTGTTTGCTGAAGCAGAACGTATATCTTCAAATTTACTTGGAAGATGAAATTCTGATGACGTATGACGCGACGGATCAGTTGATGAAAAAAATCAAAGAAGAACAAGGAACCAATCCGTCGTTTCAAGCTGACAAATTTCTTAAATCCGTGCACCCTCAATTGACGCAGTATGGCGTCCGGGAAGTAACGGATTTCTCTGATGTCAATTTCACGCAAGTCATGAAATTCATGATTGTCAGTCCGAAAGCAGTCGTACTTAAACAGATTCAAAATGACTTGTCGTCACGAAACTGCACCGTTACAAGCTCTGGCCCATTTAACCTTGAGGTGACTGCGAGCGGAAGTGATAAAGGAATGGCGTTGCAACAATTTGCTGAACGGATGGGAATTCTACTGACAGCAACCGTAGCGATCGGCGATCATCACAATGACTTGCCGATGTTTCGGGTGGCCGGGACAAGTATTGCGATGGGGAATGCGGAAGACACCGTTAAACGACTGGCGACTTACAAGACAGGACATCATGATGACGATGGAGTTGCCATGGCGTTAGAAACGTTCCGTTCGATTCAAGTCGGACATAAAGGAGTACAGGATGGCAAATATTACTGAAATCGCAAAGGAAGCCGGCGTTTCCCGCTCGACGGTCTCCCGTGTGTTGAACAATCAGCCGTATGTCATTGCTGAGAAACGGGAGGCCGTCTTACGGGCAATGAAGCAACTGGATTATCGGCCGAATCAAAATGCGGTTCATTTGTCGCGTGGCAAAACAAATGTCATCGGTGTGATGGTTCCGCAAATCAACCATCCGTTTTTCAGTCAACTGATCGAGGGCATCGGTATTGCCTGTGCCGAACAGAACATTTCGATGCTGATTCATCAAACGTTTAGTGACAGGGAACAGGAACAGCTGTCGTTTACACAACTGCGGCATAAACAAATCGACGGGCTGATCATCGGATCGTCAGTCAGTCCGCCGGAAGCACTTGAGCGTGTTCGACGCGATGGTCCGGTCGTAATCTGCGAACAGCGGGAAGAAAGTCTCGCGCAGGTCGCTGTTGATCATCAAAGCGGAGTCTTAGCAGTGTTATCTCATCTAGTGGAACGGGGGCATTCTTCTCTCGGACTGTGTCTCGGAAATCCGGCGAGCGGAGTTGGTTTGATTCGCCGTCATGCTTTCGAAGCGTTCGTTCAGGAACACGGACTACTCGTTTCGCCGGATTGGTATTTTGAGGAGAACTATTCCTTTGCCGATGGACAAAAGGTCATGAATCAGTTGTTGACGCTCACAGACCGACCAACGGCGATGATTGTCGGCAACGATTATGTCGCTGCCGGCATCATTCATCAGGCGAAACGAGAAGGGATTAAAATTCCGGAGATGCTTGCTGTGACCGGTTTTGACAATCAGGCGATTGCGGAGGCAATGGGGATGACCACCGTTGCCCAACCGATTGAACGACTCGGAAAAGAAGCGGTCCAACTGCTCGATCGATTGGCTGCGGGAAAAGAGCCTCCCATCTGTCAGCCGATTCCACTCGAGCTGATTGTGCGTGAAACGACATGATACTTGAAAGTTGTAAAGCTTGTAAACGTAGCGGTTTATCTTCTCAAAGCGGTCATATTCAAAAGCGGTTGGTCAGGAGAGAATTATATGGAAATCTATCAATTTAAAAAAGAAGTGGGTAAGAAAATTACAAAGTTCGACTCTGATTTTGTGATGTCACGTATTACACAGACAGACAAAGTAGCACATATCGGATGTGTGCATTTAGATGAGGATGGATTAATCGGTTATCATCAGGCTGTTGTTTCTCAGCTTCTTGTAGTTGTAAACGGAGAAGGCTGGGTCAAAGGTGAGACGGATGAATATATCAAAGTTCATAGTGGGGAAGCCGTATTCTGGGATAAAGATGAATGGCATGAAACCAAAACAGATACGGGGTTGACTGCAATCGTTATAGAAAGCGAAGAGCTGACCACTTCATCATTAATATCTTTGGAAAAATTTTAAGTGCTAAATACATGTGAGAAACTAAAAAAATATCCTGAATAAGCTGCCGTTACAGCTTATTCATTCGGTGCAATGATTGTGAAGAGGATTTCTTTGTCTTGCCAGATTTGATATAGATAGCCCGCTTTCAGGTGTGAATGAAAAAACGCAGATGCTCTGTTCTTCCGTAAACAGGAGGATCTGCGTTTTTCACATGAAAGTCCTTCGTTTGTACATTTTCTCTTCGATTCGATTCCAAATACGTGTTGCGATATAAATATTACATACTGAAACGATAGCTGCGATGACAATCATACTGATACCGGTATCATCTGCTAAAACAAGCGGTTTAAAGATCGTGAACACGATAGACAGAAGAATCGGAATGGTAATGCCGATCCATACAGAAAAGAATAATAGTGCTTTCCACATCAAGCTCATCCTTTCAGGGTGAATCTATAATGTAGTATATCAAAGAATAGACTTTATATTAGAAAAAATGGAAACCTTAGACATGTTCCGTTATTCTTTATAGGTAGCACAACATTATTTTCCGGTAAGGAGCATAAAATGACAGAAGTCCTGATTATAGAAGAACCTGTTACCACAAATTTCATAGAAGATTTAGTGCATCCCCATCGGTTTGATGGAGGTTTACCTTTTGTGCATCGTTTAAGCGGAGAAGGACACGTCGAAGAAGGTGGAGATTTTTTAATGGCATTCTTAACGCATCAAGCGGTCTTTCCGTTGTATGTGCATTTTGTCGACGAGTATGAACTGTCTGAAGACTTTACGACCTTTTTTCAACAACATCAAATTGACTATACGGTTGACGACTGTGGCGGCAACTTGAAATCTTACGGGTATAAACGGTACAACTATTATTCTTGTATTACGGCAAAAATCCAAAATATTGCTGACTTGCGGCTTGTATTAAACAAAACGTACTGGCTCGCATCTGAAAATGTATTCTACTGCATCAGTCATTCAGATTCTTTAATGTTTGAATGGGGAGATTTCTTAGAATGGGGAGTCAAAAGAAGACGATCCATCGCTGTATTTGATTTTAATGCTTCAAAGACCTACATCACCACTGATTATGACGGGGTAGGATTTTGTATACTCAGCCGGGATACGCAGTATGCTTCTCTTGCTGGCATGATCGCCAGTTTGCCGGACCAGATGGTCGTTACGCAAGTCAACGATGAAATAATAGAAGATGAGATATTACATACGGAGGATCAAGAAAAAGACATTTAAATTTCGTCTTCTGCATCATTTGCACTTTAGAGAATAAAAAAGCTGTGTCTCAGTAAGGAGAACAAAATGGCAGAAATCATGATTACGGAAGAAAAGATTATCGAAAAGGATGCGATGAACTTAGGATACCCGTTTGAAATGAGTAGAGAGTTGAAGACAGCTTATTTCATTGATGTAAGCCGAATTGAAAAAGACGAAGCAGATGAAAACAAAGAGTTTTTAATCGAATTCTTAATCCATCAACAGGTGTTTCCACTCTATATCAGTTTCGTGGATGAGTATGGACTACATGAAGAACATGACGCGTTTTTCAAGCAAAATAAGCTTTCATATGTCGTATTGGATTTAGATACACAGTTTCGAAGTGGAGAGGTGAAAGTGCGTTATAAGGAATACCATCCGTGTTATACGATTACTGTTCAAAATGCAGAAGAACTGCGTCTTGTCCTGAACAAAACCTACTGGCTGGCATCGGAAAATCTGTTTTATACGATCTCGTACTCGGATAACTTGTCATTTAAATTAGGGGAGACAAAATGGTGGCGATTAAAACTGATTCGTCCGATTGGTGTGCTGACCATGCATCCAAACATGACCTGTTTTAAGATTGCCCACGATGGCAACGGTTTTTACCTGCTGTCAAACGATGAAAGCTATATACCAATCGAACACCTGATGCCCCGGTTTCCGAAAGGGACCGTCATTTCGCAAATTAATGACTGGTTACTAGATGACGAAACCGATTAATCCTGGTACACGTAAAAGAAGGTTGAAACTGAACATGGAGGAATGAGAGTGGAGCACGTTTTGTATTATCTGTGTATAGCTACCTGTATCGGAACGGTCGTGGCTTTTCTGTTTAATCGGTTGCAACCTGGCAGTCGTGTCCGGGCGATCAGTATCAGTCTGACCGGCTTGTTGTTTGTCCTGGTGAGTGTGACTGCGTTGCTTGGGTGGGATGCTGCAGAGAAAAAGCTGGATCGGTCATTTTATTTTTTAGTCATGAATATCTTTGCGCTCTGGTATGTACGAATTGAAGGGAACAATAAAAAAACAATCGTTTGGTCACTGACCCTGGCCCTGATCGTGTTGGTGTTCGGAACGGTTTTAGGATGAAATATGATTGAAATCATACATAGACGTTAAAAAGGAGCTATTCATATTGAAGAAAAAAATGTTGACTCTTTCCATCCTGCTGATGGTAGGCGGCGTATTTGGAAATATTTTATTCGATCGACTCGGTTATTTTCCGAATGCAGATTTTCAGATTTTGAGTATTCCGATTGCAGCGGGAGCGCATTACTTTAATCTAGGACTGGTGTTGCTTGCGATGACGATAGTCGGACTGGTGTTACTGCCATGGTTTCTGGAGAAAAAACAATTTTCGAAAACGGTGCTGTCACTTGTATTAATTATTTGGTTGCCTTACGCCGTCTAAACAACATGGATAGGAGCGATGCTATCGTGAGCAAACTCATTAAACGCCTCCATCCCGATGCAAGGGTGTCTGGGGTATCAGCTGTTGACCTGAAAAAAGCAGAGCGTGCCTTAGGTGTGTTGTTTCCGGATGAATACAAAGACCTGTTCTTACAGACGAACGGTGCACAGTTTGGCGAATGGACCTTGTACCCTGTACCAACTGGTCAAACGTTTTCACTGGATATCGTTCGTCAAAATGAGAATCGTCCCGCCGGCTTACCGGACGATTTGATTTGTATCGGTGAAAATCTGACCGGAGACAAGCTGTGTTACCGGATTCGAAAACGTTTTCTGCAGGAGCTCGTCTTTAGATGGAATGAACAGTCGGGAATCGCAAAATACCCGTCGTCTTCTTTGGGAGAGTTCGTCGATTGGCATGTCTCGAAACGAAAAACGAATCAAGCTAACCGAATTGGTCGTTTCACGGTAGAAGGCAACGAGCTAATCGTGACGGATCCTTATTACGGACTAGAAGAAGGCACTGATTTACAGCTGATTTTGTCGAATGTGAAGTCAGGCAGCTGGACCGCAGCTGTCGTTTACACGGAGGACGACTGGGTCAAACAGCTGCTTGTTTTTGAAGGGAATAAAAAGCGAAGCGGCAAATGGCACCGGCAGGAAAAACTGGTCGGCGTCGACTCGGCACTGGCCGGCATTTTTGATTGGACAGCTTATCGTCAGAATCAAGCGATGGAGTTTGAGACAGTTGTTTCTGCCGATGATCAGGCCGGTGTCGTCTCATTTGGTGCTGTCTCAACGTCAGGTTTTGGAGACGGGCTGTATGATGTTGACATCCAGTATGATGTCTCGTGGCAAATCGTCGGAGTACGGGTCAACTTCGCAGAGGACGAATGAACGTCTGGTGGATTGGAAAATGAATGCAATACCTAACAGAAAAGAAGAAAAGTCAAAGGAGGACGTCTCGCAACGAGGGTGTCTTCCTTTTGTATTTATGCAAACGATTGCATCCGTATTCGATTAAAGCAGCAGATTAAATGAATCGTTTCTCTTGCAAAAAACTAGTTTTTATTTCTTAGGTTTTGTGTAAAAATAGAGGACAACAAACTGAGAGAATTTTTAGAAAAATGAACGAATAGATTATCTAATTTTTTGGATAAAAGAGAAAATCGTCGTTTTTCAAATTCTAAATAATTTATTTGCTTTAAGCCTGGAGGGGAAAGTATGAAAGTGTTGAAGATGTGGAACCAAATCAGTTTAGTGAAACAAATTGCAATCGGCTTGATTCTTGGTATTATTTTAGCTGTATCGATTCCTGAAGCCGCAAAATCCTTAACGATTTTTGGGACACTGTTTGTTTCCGCGTTGAAGGGAGTTGCACCGGTCCTGGTCTTCTTCCTCGTCATGGCGTCGATTGCCCAGCATAAAAAAGGACAGCAGACGAACATGAAGTCAATCGTCTTTTTGTATCTTCTCGGTACGTTCTTAGCAGCAATCGTGGCAGTCGTGTTTAGCTTCCTGTTCCCGGTAGATATTACTCTGACTCAAAATACAGAAGAACTGACTGCTCCAGGGAATGCCGTCGAAGTTCTCCGGACGCTCGTCTTGAATGTGGTCGACAATCCAGTCAACGCGTTAATCAATGCGAACTACATCGGTATTCTAGCATGGGCCATCGTCTTAGGGTTAGCGCTTAAAAATGCTTCGGATACGACGAAGACGTTCATCTCGAATTTCTCGGACGCGATCGCTAAAGTGGTCGGATGGATCATCAAGCTCGCTCCGCTCGGTATCATGGGGCTTGTCATCGGAGCGATCACGGAAAATGGTCTCAGCTCTTTGCTTAGTTATCTCAATTTATTACTCGTCTTGATTGGTTCGATGCTCGCTGTTGCACTGATCATCAATCCGCTGATTGTATTCATCAATGTTCGTCAAAATCCTTATCCGCTTGTCTTCAAATGTCTTCGTGAGAGCGGCATTACGGCTTTCTTCACACGGAGCTCGGCAGCAAACATTCCGGTCAACATGGAACTCTGTAAGAAGCTTGGCCTTGATAAAGAAACATACGGGATTTCCATTCCGCTCGGTGCGACAATTAACATGGGCGGCGCGGCAATTACGATTTCCGTCTTAACGCTCGCAGCGGTAAATACGTTAGGCATCCAAGTCGATCTTCCGACAGCGATCATCTTAAGCGTCCTGGCTGCGGTCTGTGCGTGCGGAGCTTCCGGTGTCGCAGGCGGATCACTCCTCCTGATTCCGCTCGCATGTAGTCTATTCGGTATTTCAAATGATATAGCGATGCAGGTTGTAGCGGTCGGTTTCATTATCGGAGTCTTGCAAGATTCGTTTGAGACAGGTCTTAACTCTTCGACAGACGTTCTGTTTACGGCGACAGCTGAATTCAAAAAACGTTTAAGAGAAGGGGAACAACTGTCAATCAACCGATCGGTCATGGCTGCAGAAACAGCTGAAAAAGTCGTCAATAGCTGACTCGATTGTAATTAGTATCGGTGATGCTACAAAAAAGGTTAAAACCACCCGGATGGGATGTGTTTTAACCTTTTTTGTCTTGACGGATTTCCAAGCCTTGAGTGACATGGATGTCGTATTCCAAGAATGGGTGCTGACAGGGCCGCTCAACGTTAGCGTGTGATGTACTAATGGAATCAGTATTTTCACTGAGTGAAAGAAATTATCTTTGTTTGTGTATCAATCGACTCCACTAAATAAAAATTTCCAAAAATGTTTTCTGATTATATAATAAATATGAGAAATGGAAATTGATTACGTTAGAATAGCAAATTTAATCAAAGGCAACATAGTGGAGGTACATATGAATTATATCGAGCATTTGGAAAAACATTGTGGCAAGATGATGGGTCATCTCGAGATTGAAGAATTACAAAAAGAGGCGATTCAATTGGTGCAGTTTCAAAATGCACCGTTTGCGAATGCGAGTACAGTGACATCACTCGGACTGTTGCGCAACCCGTTGCGATTCGATAATAGCGCTATTGTCCATCAAGAAGTGATGCTGTCCGTCATGCAACAAGATGCCGAATCGGACCTGGTTGAATTGGTCTATCGCTTGACGCTAGAAGCATTGAAAACTGGACACGCTTATGATTTAGGCGAGTACTTACCGATGCCGGATGGATTGTTATCGAAGTACGGCTTCGCTGCTCTGTATGTGACGACACCGTTCTACTTCGAGGAATCGTTTCAAGTCCATCACGGAGATGCGGCGTCCGGAGAACCGGAGACGGTTTTACCGGTCTGGTTCGTGCCGATTTTTGCTTCGGAAGTCGCATACATCGAGCAGTACGGCATTGATGAATTTAATGACATGCTGTATGAAACAGAGATGCAATTGCTCAATTTAAAGCGGCATCCACTCGTCGGGGACGATGAAATGATTGATGAATCAAGGCCTGACAGACAGGTCTTCGTTCTCGAATGTGAGATCACGGATGACCTTTTTGAAGACGACATCCAACGGCCGTTAGTACTGGACGGACCCTTAGGGAAGGCGTATGACATCAGCGTAGAATCGGAAGAACGAGGTAATTCTGTCCTAAACCAAGCCTTCCTGTATGATTTTTTGATTCATCAAAATCGTTTTCCGGTATACGCGACCTTTTTTGCGTTTCAAGAGGAAGCCAAAGAAAACAGGTCGTTCTTCGCGCAACATCATATGTCGTTCACCTCACATGTCTTGTCTAGACAAAAACAAACGAACGGATGGTTACTCGGAAAACGATCGTCGACGACTGAGACGCATTACTTCACGGTCAAGATTGAAGATGCTAAGAGACTCGAACTCATCCTTGAACACGCGTACGGAGTCGCATTGATGAACGAACTGTTCATGTTTTCGTATTCCGACCATCTGGCGATTCAAACAGAGATCGAAACCATCTACCGGAAAACACGTGTGTTAGAAGATCGATTCGTTTATCCGGAGGATTCGACGGTCGTGATCGTCGGTCATGATGGTGCAATGCTTTATCTGCTCTCGAACGAAGAACACTTCGCTTATGATCTTCGGACGGACTGGGCGAAACGATTGCGTCAACAGTTACCAAGCGATACGGTGATTCGGCAGCTGAATGGAGAATGGTTCGCGGATTTATAAGAACGGGAGGAAAGGCATGCAAGTCATCAAACAGATTAACGGTCAGAATCATTTTTGGCTGTTCGAAAAGGATGGTCGGACGCTCTACACGTTTCACGGCATCATGGGAGAGCGGTTAGAAGAACCAATGAGCGAGCAAAAATTCTCGCGTTTTTTTAATCTGGATGCCTACATCCGGGAACTTGTAGTAGAGAAAGAAAAAGACGGATACTACGTCGTTCAAGAAGCGGATTACTACGAAATTGTCATCGAAATCTTTTGTCAGGAGAAAGAATATGACGTCATCTCGGAGCATCGCGCGAACATCGAAGAGGAACTCAATGAATTTCTTTTTTCGTCGGGAAACGGTTATTTTTTTGAGGATGATTATGGTCCGGAAGCAATCGAATTCGTCCTCTATGTTCTCGAACCGTCTCAGATCGTCGAACCCGTCATTGAATATTTTAAGGCACAGTATGGCGTGACGAAGATCCGGGTGGGGCAGGCAGAGGTTCATTACGGCAGACGCTTGACCGGACTTTATCCCGCAGGCAAGAATTTTAACCGGAAAAATTGAACGATGACGATACAGGTAGGAGGTACAGTATGAACGAGCTGATGATCGACGAATACTCTTTTCAGTCGAAGAGTATACAACGTATGCTTCAGACATCCGAAATCAACGTGCTTGGTCCATTACAAACTATCTACGAAATCATGTGTTATGACCATACAGTAGGTAGCTTTACAAGTGAATTGACGGAGGGGGTATTGTATGACACGCTAGTTCGCTACAATCATTTTCCTTTATATATCACGACTAATTTTGATGAGATTAGAGAAGATGAGATGAACCTCTTAGACCGTTTAAAATCGAGACTATTCGTATGCCACGAACATCCACGGTACGAAGGCGATCATCGGCGTACCAGTTTTTACTGTTGTATCGAAGTGTTGGATGCGAATGCTCTGCGTTTCATCTTAGAAGAGTCCTTTTTTCGAGCTGCTTATAGTGAAACGTTCCTCATCACGTTCGCGCGACCTACGTTTGAGTTGAAGATTTCTGGGAGATGGATCTTTAAAGAAGCGAAATATACCCATGTGATTGATGCACGTGATGGATTACCGTTTATTCTTCCATCGCATGATGCGCTCGGTTTCATGTGGTTTTCGAATGGAGATGCTTTTCAAAGCGTCGATCAGCTAAAAGCGATCCTACCACCGGATTATCAGATTGATCACGTTTTAAATACCTACAAATAATTTATTTTAAGATAAAAGGAGTCATATTGATGGAATACCCAATCGGCTTACCAGGTATCACAGAAGAGAGACTACAAGAGGTAGAAGTAGAACTCGGCTTCGAGCTTCCGAAAGAACTACGAAACAGGTACAAGCGCGAAAACAAGTTCAGCGTCGGCGAATGGGAATTTCATCCGATCAAGGACGAGCAATATATCAAACGGACATGGGACGATCTCGTTCGTGTTAACACGACGGATGCAGAGGACTATCCATCCGGGTTCTTGCGGATTGCTAGTGACGGAACAGGTGACGAACTCGGGTATCAGCTTCCGGACACGGAGACGATCGTCTTATGGGATCATGAAGAACAAGAGTTGTTTCCGGTAGCACCGACGTTGAAGGCGTTCATTGAAAAGGAACAACAAATGGAACGGAGTGCGGAACAAACAGAACTCTTCGTACAGACAGTTCTTGAGACAGGCGTTGTTTATGGGCTATCGAAGTTTGAGCAGTCGGGCTGGGCGTATTGTCCGTCGAACCAAGAGGAAACGGATGTGCTGTTATTCTTTTCGACGGAAGCAGCAGCGAAGGCTTTACAGACGAAGGAATGGGCGAACTATCACCTGATTCGCTTAGACCTGAATTTGTTCATGAATGGCTGGTTACCGAACATGATCGACGACGGACTCTATTGTGGCTTGAACTGGGGACCGGAGCTCGTCGGACTTGAGCTTGATTCGGAAGATGTTCTGGCAGATCTGGAGGGTTAACATGATTCAGACACTCAGTAAACAAGTGGGTGGCATCACCTATGTCTGGTTCTTGTACCGCGATGGTCGAACGATTCAGATGTATCACGGAGTCACGGAGCAATGGAAACTCGATCAAGATGTCAGTGATTCAATTGAAGAAAAATATACATTTCGGCGCCAAGCAAAACGACGGATGGAGGAATTGATTACAGAGAAGCAAGCGGAAGGATACAAGCAGGATGATATTTACGGGATGCAACCCGGACGGAAAGAACGCGAGACGTTTCGACGCCGGACGAAATGGCTCGCTTATCTTCTTGTTGGACTCGGTCTGTTTCAGTTCGTGACACCGTTCTCTCTATTCCCAATCCTTTCGATTGGTACAGGAACGGCACTCTTATTATATCTTCGAAGCAAGCACAAACGTAAAATCGAAACAATCTCCTGAATGTGGAGATCGCTACATATGAATGAAACAAAGAGATTACGAATCCTTTTAAAGAATCAATTTCTGATATGACTAAAACTTCAAAGCACTGCACAAAGGTAGGGGAAAATGACAGTATGAAAGTAACCTATTCTCACGAAGAATTGTTAGCACTCGAAGATCCATTTGAATATGAAGTGGGGCTGCCGATCCGAATCGGAGAACTTCCGGCTTCTGTCATCGAAGAAGAGATTCCGGATAGCCGAGAACAATTGGATCGTCTTCTGAAAGATGGCTATACCTTGGTCATTCAGAAACCGCGAATTCCGAACCCTCCCGTATTCGCGGCGTTACCCATGATAGCAGAGAATACGGTCATGAAATTGTATATCTGCGAGGCAAATCATTGTGAGGATGCGTTATGGGAAGTCCTGTCCGAGAGTGAATACAATCAGCACTGGGCATATTTTTTACTGAAAAAAATTGAAGGTGTCAGATTCGAATTGCCTTATACGCAAGCATCACAACAATCACTCGTACTCACTCATCTTGGTACGAATCAACTCGTGTATCTACAGTTTGAAACGAATCAAAGCGTGACGTGTCAGTGGGATTAAAAAAGGAGATTCTTCATGAAAACGTATGTCGAAGAGCATAGCGATGCGACACGCATCTTCCCATGGCTTGCGGATGCGAGTTCATCGATTCGTTGTTTATGTGTAGTCGGTGAGATGCTTTTGTTTCCAGAAGATATCATCCAATTCAAACAAATCAGTAGTGAGATGTTCCATGACGAGCTAACGCAAAAGCATGCGCTGGGCACCTATCGCTTTTATGTAGTAATACTTGTCGGAAATGAGTTCCAGTCTAAAAGAATTTACGTCGGTATCGCTGAATTTGGTCTCGATAGCCATTGAGATGATTAGTGATTCTCCATCTATGTATACCATTATTTGTACGAATCATGATCGACCATCATATTGTCAGGAGCTACTTGCGCAGGTACATGACATCGGCTTAACAGAAAGCGAAAGTTTACCAGTCACCGAGATAGTTAGGACATTCACCGCACGAGGTTACGCTGTTTGTACGTGGGGGAGTTCGAGTGAAGAACAGGAACTTCAGTGTTTTCTTACTGCAGCCTTCTTATGACAAGGTAGAAAGAGGGGATTCAATGAGTCTGCGTGGTGTATCGTTTGAAATCCCGAATGAACCGGGGCGTGTCTTGATCGACATATTAAGTGCGATTGAGATGAAAGCGTATGATTGGTTTCTTCGCAATTTTGATTTTCCGATTCAAACCATGGACGGGGAATGGTATGACAGTTTAGAAGAGTTTTCAACCAATCAGAAAGCGACAGGACATGAATTAGCGAAATGGCTAAGGGGACCTAGTAATTACCTGATCTTCGCTGAATTGTTTGCATTTCAAAGTGGTCAGACTGAAGAAGTGGGAATGACCTATGAATGGTTTCAAGAAAGCACTTGCCAAATCGCGATTTTGATTTATGATTGCACGTACGTCGAGATCTATTGTAAGGAGCAGCGCGTATCCGAAGCGTTTTATGAGAACGCTGTGAGACGTGGATATACCGGAATCGAGTAGGTGACCGATGACAATGATCCTCGCACCCGTTTGTCGGTCTGGTCAGAATAAGAAGTAGTCCTGACTAACAGATGTAAACGCTAAGCGTTCAAGATGAGAGATATGAACTACTGAGTGTTAATGGAGTAGAGAAAAATCATGAATCAAGAGATGTAAGAATTCGTTCAAGCGGTTTATCGAACGGTTGTTAGAGAGGGTATGGCAGACTATAAGGACATCTACGAAGAAGAAGTCAATCCAAACGTCAATGACTATACGGCCTGCATCGCGTTTTACCAGCAGTCGAGCGAAGCGGATCAAAAACGGATGAGACAGATGATTGAACAGACGATCATCGATACCGTTTCCCATGTATTTGGAATGCTTGATCACTTTTTGTATGAATGGAAAAATTGCGCATTTTGGAAAAATAGATGAGGTAGAGACGTCTTTCAAGTAACGATGGCAACATCAAACATAAGGAGGAAGCACAATGAGCTTAGCATCATATATCTGTATGGAGAGACAAATTCCTGATCAGTATCTCAATTTGGATGAAGAAGATGAAACACTTCCCTTATATATAGGACCCAGTTTTGCGGATAAAGACTGTCTGTATGAAGTAAAAACGAGACATTTTCATAAATGGTATGTATATGAGATTTCAAGTGATTGGGGAATCGAGATCGTCGAACCTTTTGATTCCAGGGTTTCAAATGAGTCAAAGGAAAAGCTGCGCTATCTGTTTACGCTCATGAACGACTTCTTAGACGAGGGTGAATCGTTTGAACTGTATACATGTTGGATTGGGGAAGAGTCATATCCAAAAGAGAAAAGCATGACACTGTCTTTAGAACTTAATCAGTTGGAAGACATTGAGATTCCTGAAAGAACCTATATTTTGATCACGAAACAGAGTAAAAGCTAAAAAGCCGCTGATCCACAGCGGCTTCGTTACATATCTTGGAGGGAGCGCTTGTGATTTTACCATTCATCGGTCTTGTTGTCGGTCTCTTCTTATTGATAGTAGGAACGTACTTCATCCGGTCGAAGCATGCGAAGCAGACGCCGTTAGAGGGACATGGGAGTTACGTCGACAACATCGATTCATTCGTTCTTGGCATCCTACTCTCAATCGGAACGATCATTTTTTGTTCGTTGACCGTCAGACAGTATGGTTATATATGTATCGCAGGAGGACTGTTCGTACTGTACTATGTCAATTCTGTCTGGTAAACGATCGAGATGAGGAATTGACTCATCTTGGAAGTAGTACATAAAGCAGAGTAAAGGGAGAGCACGATGATTCAATTATTAAAACAAATCGACGATCAAGTGCACCACATCGTCTATCACCAGGAAGGACGAACGTTGTTTTACCGGGAAGGGATTGCCAGTAAGGAGAAGCAAGAGGGAAGTGACGAACTAGTCCAGGTCAATGTTGAAGCAGCGACCGTGGTAGTCAAATGTCGGCACGTAATAGCAGCATATCGGCAAAAGAAAGAATGGATTCGCCTAAAGAAAGCGGATGGCTACTTCAAGTCAGATTTCCCTTCGTCAAAAACGATGGACAAATGGATTGAACGTCGCAGTAAAAAACGGAAAGTATTTGTCGCACTGTTCACGATGCTTTGTGGACTGTCATCACTAACGGGAGTGTTGCCCGTCCCAGGCTATATTCCGTTATTTTATCTCCCGTGGGTTTGGCCGATGGATGAAGGGAAATCGAGGCATGCCCATTTCTATCGCTGGTACGGAGCCATCATGCTGATTCCCTTGGGCGGCACGTCAAAAGACTACTTAAACCCGATTAATCTTTCGATCAGCGGTACGGTGTGCCTTGTCTCCGGTTTTCTCTTACTGTTGCATGTGATTCAAACGCTAAAAGAAGAAGAGACGAAGAAAGTTACTCTATGAAGGACGAGGCGAAACAAATGATTTATTTGAAACGGGAAAACGGTCGGCAGGTTGACCACTGGGTCTGTTACCGAATTGGTCGGACGCTGCATCAGGGTTTTATCCAGGAGAACGAAAGCGGTCAATCGAATGACGGCGAAATGACGAAAGAACGGTATCCGCTGTACATCGGCATACAAAAAAGAATGCGGCACTTGGCGGAAGAAAAGAAAGCACTTGGCTTTCGGTCGTTGACAGCGGAAGAGGAAGCAGCAATCGTCAACGGTGACGAAGGAATCGATTCAACCTTTCTTAAGCAGGCGATTCGTTATGCCTGGTTGATGCTTTTAATGGGTATTTTACTGATCGTCAGTCCCTATACGATTCCGAACGTCGTGGCATTCAGCTTAAGTTTATATGTCTGGTGGGGGATTTATGGGAAAACCGGTATTCCGAAAATTGTGCGCAAGTATTTCCACCTGACGCTTTTTATCCTGACACTGTTACAAGTTCTGTCAGTCTTCGGACTGGAAAATGTCCTGCAACCGGTTTATGCGACTAGCTGCATTCTGTCGTCAATTGTTCTTCTTTTACTAGTTGTAAAGCATTACTTGTACCCTTCAAAGAAAGCAAATGAAGGTGCACCGACGATTGAAACCAGTCCGTTGCAAGAGTATTCAGAAGAAGATTGGTGATTGCATTCAATTTTTACAATATCTAAAAAGGGGAAATCAGCTTGCCTAAAAAATCACTGCAGGACCATGCTTTTTACGGAAACATCAAAAAGGTAAAAAAGTGCATCGACCGCGGGGACGATCTGGATGCACTGGATGAAGAAGGAAATTCGGCATTGCACTGGGCAATCGAGGAAGGGAATGACGACATCGTCACGCTGTTACTTGACCACCGGGCAGACATCAACCGACGGAGCCGGGACGGGTTAATGCCGTTGCACCTTGCGTTGTATGAAAACCGGTCCGCTATCGCGATGCAACTAATTGACCGTGGTGCCGCTCTTGATTTTGACGGACACGGATTCACGGCGTTGCACTTCATCGCCGCGCGCTCTGGCAACAAACGAGTCTTGCGTCGCTTACTTGAAGATCAGGCACGTGTTGACTGGCAGACGGACGACGGAGCAGGATATACACCTCTGCATTATGCGGCGCAGGAAGGAAAAGTAAAGAAGATTGTCATGTTGGCAGCGGCGGGAGCTGATGTCAATCGCATCGAAATGAACGGATTCACACCATTGCACCTCGCAGCGGGAGAAGGGCATGTCAAAGCGGTGGAAGCGTTACTGGCGGCAGGAGCAGACATCGAAATCGAAAATACGTTAGATAATAACAATACAGCCCTGATGCTTGCCAGTCAGTATGGTCTGACGGACATCACGAAAGTGTTGCTGGCACACGGTGCAGAGCGGGATCATCAGTCAGGATGCAAAAGGGCGAACAGCGCTCGCCTTTGCATTGAAACACCGGTATCCGGAAATCATTAAGCTGTTACAAACCATACATAGGAGGAAATAAGATGAAAAAATGGATTGGTCTCATCATTCTTGTACAAACGATCTTGTTTGGCATGCTGATTATTCAACTCGACAAGATGACAGATACGATTGCGGAAGCAGGAGCATATATCGCTACGAATGACGGTAGTCTTGCTTGGGGAGGCGGCCTTCCGGTAATGGATTATGTCTTATTTGGCATCTTGATCATTGTCGGCATCTATCTCCTCATCCCGGAAGAAAAATTAAAGTGAGAACGGTTAAAAAGTTGTAGGTCGATTCAAATGTCTGGTGATAAAATAAAAGATGGGAGATTTCTCCTGATATTGACTTAATTTTATTTAAGAGGGTGGGTTCGTATGAAAAAAATAACATTTCGGAATGTGTTAGCAAGCGGTGTCGTGACAGCGCTTGTATTGACAGGGGCTTCCTTTCAGGGGGGAGTCGCCGATGCAGCGACAAAAACAAAGACGACCCAAGTCGCGAAGAAGAAGACGGACTATAAAAAGTATCGCGCGAAACAATTGAAAGTTGTTGCTTCATACGATAGCACCCTCTTTCACATGGATCGATTTGGTGGCATCAAGGTGCCGGACTATGTGACTGATCCTGTCTACCGTGCACAAGTCGAACGGTATAATAAAAAAGTCGAGGCGTTTAAAAAAGACCGTGCAGCTGCTGTCAAAGAAGTCAAAACACTAAAAAAATTCATTCCTGAAGTGAACACGGCGAAGGAGAAAAAGATAACGGATCGACGTGTCGCGGCCTTGAAGAAAGAAACGGCGCGCTTGAAGACGAAATCACAAGCGTTGTTAAAACAGGGCCAAGCTTTGTACAAAGTCATCACAAACTATGAGCAACAACAAGTTCTCTCGTTTGAAAGCCGGTACGGTTCAATCAGCGAAGCGTTGACGCTGATCAGCTACCGGGACTATCTCACGCGCTTGGACAACTATTTAACGGAAAACCATTACAGCAAGGATGCAAAAGCGGCTATTATCGACCTTAACAGTGAACGGATGTTAAACGCACGGGAAGAATCGTCAGAACGGTTAGGGGACACGCGTGGCAAGATGTTCCTGTTAATTTACGCCGGTAAATTCGAAGAAGCGAACGAACTCTTTACGTATGCGAAAGACACAATCGTCGTCGAGGAAAACGCCCGATTAGACGCGTTGTACACGAAAATCATTGAACGGTATATGAAGAAGTAAATATAAAACAGCATCCTGCCGGGATGCTGTTTTTACGTAAACAAACAGGAAAGGAAGAATCATTCTCCCTTTCCTGTCATCGGTTATTTTCCTGGCTTCGTCTTGTAGAAGCTGTAGAAGACGCTGATCAGGATGACGAGGACGATCGTACCGAGCGACATCCAGAGTGGCATTTTGTAGACATCACCGAGAATCATCTTCGCCCCGATGAAGACGAGCATGAAGCTGAGTCCGTGCTTCAGGTAGTAGAAGCGGTCGATCAGGTTCGCGAGGACGAAGTAGAGACTGCGAAGGCCGAGGATTGCCATGATGTTCGCATAGAAGATGATGAACGGGTCACGCGAATAGGCAAAGCTTGCTGCGACCGAGTCGACGGCGAAGACGATATCCGAGATTTCGATAAAGATCAACGCGATCAACAGCGGTGTGAAGAACAATTTGCCGTTGATCCGCTGCGTAAACTTACCGGACGAGATGTCCTGTGTGATCGGCAAACGTTTTTCAAGCCAACGGACCGTCTTGTTCTCTTCAAGCGACGTTTCCTGCCCGATGTTCTTAAACATCATGTAACCGGTGTAGACGAGGAACGCACCGAAGATGTAGTAGACCCAGGCGAAGTTCTCAAGGAGCGACACCCCAGCGACGATGAAGATGACGCGGAAGAGGATGGCACCGAGAATGCCCCAGAACAAGACTTTGTGCTGATACTTCAACGGAATCGCAAAGTACGCAAAGACGAGTGAGAAGACGAAGACGTTATCAATCGCAAGTGCCTTTTCGATGAAATAGACGCTCGTGTACTCAATGGCAGCGTCGCTTCCTTGCGCATAAAATAACCAACCGCCAAAGGCAACGGCGAGTCCGATCCAGACGAACGTCCACGTCCAGGCTTCGCGGAGCGAAACCTCATGGGCTTTCCTGTGAAATACGCCAAGGTCCAATGCGAGCATGATGAAGACGATCGCTAAAAATACAATCAATAGTGTCAACAGCGCTTCCTCCTTTTAAGTGGTGTTCTGTTCATATTTAAATTATAGGTTCAAATGAACTTAAAGTAAAGAAGGAAGTGTGCTGCTTTTGTTTATAAAATCAATCAGACACTTTTTCGTCTTAAAATCAAAAGGGGAGATTGGTATGGAAAAAACAAGTGCCATCAACAAAACCGCCTGGGAATACCGCGCCTATGAATTTTGGAATCAACGCGATGGGACGCCGGCGGACAAGGCGAAAGCAATCAGGAACGACCCGAAAGCGAGTCTGAAGAAACATCAGCACTTGTTTAAAGAGGTTACCGGCAAAAAAATTGCCAATCTCTGCGGATCGAACGGGCGCAAAGCGGTTCCGCTGGCGTTACTCGGTGCTGACGTCACGGTCTTCGACATCTCGGAAGAAAACCGCCGTTATGCGCTTGAGCTTGCCGCCTGTGCCGGGACGCACCTCGAGTATATCGTTGGAGATATCTATGAAATTAATTTGAAGACGTACCGGCATCAGTTTGATGTCCTGTATCTTGAAGGCGGGACATTACATTATTTTCATGATCTGGAGGCGTTCGCGGCGATTTTGTTTGCCTTGCTCAAGCCGGGCGGGAAGCTGATTTTAAGCGACTATCACCCGATCAAACATTGTATTGATGAAGACACGTACATCCCGCGTTATTTCGATCAGGATGTGTACGAAGACAAAATCGCCTATCAATCACATTTTGATCCCGCTGAGCAAACGGAGTTTCCGAAAGTGATGCTGCGGCACTATACGATGAGTGAGATCGTAAACACGGTCATCCGGAACGGCTTCACCCTCGCACAATTGGACGAGCACCGGGGCTGGAACGGCGAAAACATCCCGTGGGAATTCACGCTCGTCGCGACGACATAAAACCCGGCATCCATTTACGGATGCCGGGTTTGTTTTTCGATGGCGTGAAAGATGGGCTGCAAACTCTCGCCGATTGGTGCCAGACGATAGATGGATGCCGGTCGTTCGATGACTCCGCGTTGTTCGAGTTGCGCGAGACAAACGGTCAACTCAGGTGTGGAATGTGCTGATCCGACTGCTGTCAGTTTTTCGAAGGAACAGGGAGCTTGCAACAGCACCCGAATAATCTGCATCTCGAACTTGGTCCCGAGGATCCGGACCGTATGGTCAAGTGCGCGTATATCAGATGTCATGTGATGCACCTCCTCAACGTAACGGCGGGAAGTGCGGCAAAACATAGGTTCCGAGTTCATCAATGACCTCTTCCGCCGGTCGTTCACTGTCGAACAGGGCGAAGAAAAGGTGGTTGACACCTAGGTCACGGTAGAGATGGAGCAGTTCAATCAAACGATTGCGTCCGATTCGGAATCCAAGTCGGATCGGTGTCGGTTCTTCATCCGGATCAGCAGATAAATCGAGATGCATTGGCATCGAAAACGGGCGGAACCGGGTTATTCCGGCGTCTTGACTCGTCTGGCGCCAATCCTCAATCGCTTTTGCCTGTTCCAAAGGTCCTTGCGGATAATACATCCAGCCGTCCCCGTTGGTTGCAAGCCAGTCCATGTTTTGTTGGGCAAACCCGGTAATCATCGTCGGAATCCGCTTCTGTGGTCGCGGCACGAGTGTCGCACCGGTGACGTCGCCGTACTCAGACTGAATCGTCGGATAGTCCGTATACAATGCTTGTTCCATCACGCGTAACGCTTCTTTAAACTGGACACCCCGACTCGGATGATCAATCCCGAGACCATGAAAATCCGCTTGCCGGTCGCCGGACGAAACACTGAGTATCAGCCGTTCCGGGAACAATGCGTCAATCGTCGCGAGTTCTTTGGCAGCCCGTAACGGGTGACGGAGCGGCAGGACCAAAGCAGATGTTCCGAGGGCAATCTGTTTCGTCTGACTGAGTAGGTGAGTACCATAAATCAACATGTCATAAATTTGACCGACGGCAGGATCAAGAAAATAAGGATCTTTCAACAGCACGTCGCGTAACCAAAGGGTTGTAAAACCAAACTGATCGGCTTTTTGTGCCAGCTCGATTTGTTTCGCGAGGGTCGGTGTCTGCATCTTAAAATTCTCCAGTGGAATGTGGAGACCGAGCGTCAGCTCACCTTCCCGGTACATCCGCCGGTAACTGGCATGATTGTCAAGCATGAAATTTCCTCCTTACTGGTGTTCGAGACGACGGGAGACGGCAGTCAAAATGACGGCGAGAATGACCATGATGCCACCGACCCACGGTGTGTGAACGAGTCCAATCGTGTCGGCGACAAGTCCGCCGATCGTTGCACCAAGGGCGATCCCGATGTTAAAGGCGGAGATGTTTAACGCAGACGCGACATCAACGGCAGCCGGGACATATTTTTCAGCGAGCTGAACGATATAGAGTTGCAGTCCCGGGACATTCATGAAGGCGAGCAATCCCATTAGAATAATGCCGATGATACCGGCGACTTTAAACGGAATCATAAATGACAAGGCGATCATGACGATGGCGTGCAAAATGAACATATAGAACAATGCTTTAATCGGATTGCCGTTGGCGAGTTTTCCACCTGCTGCGTTGCCGATCGCGACGGCAATGCCGTAGACGAGCAGGATGATGCTGATCAGGCTCGGACTGATTTTCGTGACGTCCTGCATGATCGGCGTCAAGTAGGTGAAGGCGACAAACGTTCCACCGTAACCAAGCGCAGTGATTAAGAAACCGAGCAGCAGACGCCCGTTCGTCAACAATTTAAACATGTCGGAAAACTTCGCTGGTGGAGATTGTTTCAAGTCTTTTGGAATTAAGAAGAAACTGGCGATGATTGAGACAAGACCTAATGCGGCTACTGCGAAGAACGTCGCGCGCCAACCGAACGCTTGACCGATGAACGTACCAAGCGGGACGCCGGTAACCGTTGCGACCGTCAGTCCGGTGAACATCAAGGCGATGGCACTGGCTTTTTTATCTGCCGGTACGAGCTGAACGGCAATCGTCGCACCAATCGAGAAGAAGACACCGTGCGAGAATGCGGTGATAAAACGGGCGACGATCAACAGTTCAAAACTGGGAGCGACGGCAGAAACGAGATTACCGGCGATAAAGACGACCATCAATGCCATCAGTAACGTTTTCCGGTTCATCCGGTTCGTTAAAGCAGTCAGAATCGGGGCACCGACGGCGACGCCAATCGCGTAACCGGAAATGATCAACCCGGCAAGAGTGATGCCGATATTTAAGTCACCGGCGATGGCAGCAAGCAATCCGACCGGGACGAATTCTGTTGTTCCGATGCCGAAAGCGCTGATTGCAAGGGCAAGCAGGGCGAGGCGACCGTTTTTAGGAACCTGTTCCTGTTCGGAACGGGGGTTTAATTGATTCATGATAATTCCTCCTAAGGTTGAAATGAATAAAAAACAGTTTGTTGCCGGCAGACCGGGCCCAGTCTGCTTGATGAAAAGGAGAAGCTTCTGCATCCCATCATAGAGTGGCAAGTTGAATTAAGGAAGTACGCACTTTCAAGTACCATAGGCACTAAAAAGTACCTTACCTACTTTTATCAAATCAATGGACGAAAGCAACTTGTACTTTCTGTTGACAGTTGTTATCATAAACCCATCAAATGCACTTGAGAAGTACGCACTTTTAAGTACGATAGGCACTAAAAAGTACCTGTCCCGCTGTACTCCAAGAATCGAAAGGAAGAATCAGCATGGCCTATAACATTCCGGTCGAAGCGACGCTGCAAGTCATCGGAGGCAAATGGAAAGTCGTCATCATGTGCCATCTCATCAAAGGGGAACGCCGCACGAGTGAGTTGAAAAAGCTGATGCCGAACATCACGCAAAAAATGTTGACGCAGCAATTGCGCGAGCTTGAACAGGACGGTGTCATCATCCGGACCGTCTACGAACAAGTCCCACCGAAAGTCATCTATTCCTTATCCGACTACGGTTGGTCATTGCGTCCGATTCTCGACGCCATGTGTGCGTGGGGTGAAGGACATATCGATTTGACGGGTGAGGAAGTCGTTTCTTCTTAAAGCGGACCATCATACTGCACAGCAAAACGACCGTCCTGATTTCAGGCGGTCGTTTTTGTTAGTACGATTGAAGTGTTTGACCGTGCGAAAGGATTAGAGATTAAAACGGAAAATTCCTTATTAAGGAAATTCATTTCTTAATAGGAGTTGGTCCGTTTATGCTGTCTGTCGATGCATGGTTTTACATTTATTTTGCAATTGGAGCAGTGGTTGTTTTTCTCATCGGTTGCGGGATTGCCAAGAAAACACAAAAGCAGGACAGCGGCTTTTCGTTTATCCTGCTGATGAGCGTGGTGTTGTTTGCGGCTCTAGCTTACTGGTTCAACGGTGCGGCTAAAGAAGTGTTCATGGGAACATTACCTTGGCTGATCAATCTCATATTCAGCGGCGTACTTCTGATCATGTTCCTTGCCGGTTCGAAAATGATGTTCAAAAGAATATAAAGGTCAGTTGCAATCGACGGACGGTTTCTTTCATAGGACCGTCCGTATGTACGTGGTTAAAGAGGGTAACGACTCCCTCGTCGTTCGATGACGAGCATGTGATCCGTGATCTCTTCCGGTTCGTCGTCGAACGGATCATACGTGATTCGTTCGGACAACCGGATTTCGTATTGCTCCAAACCCTCGATGGTTTGCAAATAGTCCGGCAATCTTTCGGTCGGTTCCGTTAAAATTGAATCGGTAATCGGAAAATTATCGTCGTTCGGATTATTTGTATGGATAAAAACGGCGTCCAATCCTGCATCCAGCTGGGACAGTTCGATCCAGAGCTGGTACGGTTGTCCCCACGTTTGAAGGGCGGCGTTTAACTCATCCATCAGATGAAACACTGCCTAGACATGTGCTGTTCGCATTTTAAGATGACCGTTTCCGTGTCCGTCAAAATCGAGGTGGACGTGCCAAAAATCGAACCAGCTGTCAGGACTGAAATCGAGCGGATGGGCGCTGAGTTGTTGTTCTTTTTGAAGATTTCGGAAGTAGCGCCGTTTGCCTCTGAATTTTTTCATGTCTTTAGTACTCCTTTACGTGAATCGAGTTATGTAATTATCATTTTTACACGTCAAACTAAGTTAAATAAAGCGAATCGGATAATTTCTGATTAAATATCGTTAATTTCTGTTTTTACTTGGTGGTAAATGGAAATTCCTGTATAATGTGAATTAACATTAGTTCACTTTAAATACATCTTTAATGAACTATGAAATGAGGAGGTTTTTACATTGGAAAAATTTTCTTCAGATATTCGTTTGGTCTCTCAAAGGATTCAGCAAATTCAACATTCGATTTCTACCGAAGAAGCTACTAAAACCGCTTTAATTATGCCGTTTTTTCAAACGTTGGGTTATGACGTATTTAATCCGGCAGAGTTCACTCCGGAGTATATTGCTGACGTCGGAATAAAAAAGGGTGAAAAGGTTGATTATGCAATCATGGATCAGGGACAGCCGACTATTCTTATTGAAGCTAAATCAATTCGAGAACCTCTCACGAAACATGATTCGCAACTGTTTAGGTACTATGGAACGACACAAGCTAAGTTTGCTATTTTAACGAATGGCGACACTTATCGATTCTACACGGATTTAGAAACACCCAACGTAATGGATACTGTTCCATTCTTTGAAATTACACTGTCTACCATTAAGGATAATGAAATCAAAGAGCTGTACAAATTTAAAAAACAAGAATTTAACGTCAACACGATTCTCTCTACAGCAGAGGAACTAAAATATTTAAGTGCGATTAAAGAACAGTTAAAAACACAATCACAGTTACCGAGCGACGAGTTTATTAGATTACTGATTCAAGACTGCTATCAAGGGATTAAAACGCAAACTGTGGTTGATAAGTTTAGACCTATCGTTTCAAAAGCGTTTACGCAGTTCATGAATGAGAATATGAATGAACGAATCAAACATGTGATTTCAGGAGACTCGGAATCATCGACGGTCTCTGTTCCTTCCTCATCAGAGTTAGAAGCAGAAAATACCATCGATGAACCGGCTATAGATATTCCATCACAGCCTTCGATTGAAACCACACAAGAAGAAATTGAGGGTTATGCGACCGTAAAGGTGTTACTTGGATCGACAGTCGATAAAAATCGAATTTTTTATCGGGATAACGCGAGCTACTTTAACATTCTCATTGATGATAGTAATCGGAAATGGGTCTGTCGTTTGCACCTTAATTCATTAACAAATAAATATATAACTTTCCGTGATGAACCGAATGTGCGACATAAAATTAATGAAGTATATGAAATCGAACAATATAAAGAGCGCTTATCAGATATCGTCAACGAAATCATTGCTTCAACTTAATTTCCTTATTTAGATGTCTGTCTTCACAGAATTTATGGCTAGGAAGCCCGCTGCTTCAGTGGTTGGAATGTCAGTTCCAATTCTTACTTTTGATAGCGAGGGCATTGACGTGATTTCCGACATGAATCGCTTTTAAGGGAAAGGGTAACCAAAACCAGCCCTGCATCGTAGCGTAGCGGCGTAAAAGATTGGCGCTAAGAGGCGATTTGAGAAAAGAATGAAATGAGCGGCTAAACATTCATGAACACCAGATTTTTAATTGTTCTACAACATGCCTACCTTTAGCGAGGTAGGTTTTTTTATTTCATTTCAGTAATTTTATTTTAATTTGTTTACGCTTTCAATTAAAACATTGTTTCTTAAATGAGGACTTGCTATACTGTTGGTGAACACGGGGAACTTGCGCACGAATTACGGATCAACGAGCGATGTACAGTCAAAACGATGTTTTATATTACATTGTCTTATAACGGTCAATGATTTCATTAAAGGGGAGCTGAGCACATGGGACAGAAACTCAACTGGACGGCAACACTCGGATTGACGACGGCGCTACTCGCTGCGTCGCTACCGATGCAACCGGTCGCGGCGGAAACGGCAACCTCCGTCACGGAGCGGGTCGACGCACAACTCGATCAGATGACGCTCGAACAGAAAATCGGACAAATGATCATGCCGGATTTCCGGCTGTGGGACGGGGGCGACCATACGCAGCTGGCACCGGAAGTCGGACGGGTCATCGACCGGTTTGATTTAGGCGGCGTCATCTTGTTTGCGGAAAATGTCAGTGCAACGGAACAGACGACGAAACTGGTCCATGACTTGCAGGAAGTCATCAAAAGTGACGCGAGTAACGACATTCCACTGTTCGTGACGATTGACCAGGAAGGTGGCATCGTCACACGCCTCGGGACGGGGACGAATTTACCGGGCAACATGGCACTCGGGGCGACCCGCAGTCCGGTTTACGCGGAAGCGGCAGGAAGCATCATCGGGTCCGAGTTGAAGGCCCTCGGCATCAACGTCAACTTTGGTCCGGTCCTAGACGTCAACAACAACCCGGGCAATCCGGTCATCGGCGTCCGCTCGTTTTCGAGTGATCCGAACCTGGTTGGGGAACTCGGTTCGGCAATGACACGCGGCATCCAGGAGCAAGGTGTCGTTGCGACGGCGAAACACTTCCCGGGACACGGCGATACGGCGGTCGATTCGCATTACGGTCTGCCGGTCGTCGATAAATCACTTGAAGCATTACAACAGCTTGAACTGATTCCGTTTAAACGGGCGATTGCGGAAGGCATCGACATGATCATGACGGCACATATCGGCATGCCGCAAATTGAAGATGAAGTCGTCGAGTCCAAACAAGGGACGTTCCCGTTACCGGCGACGTTGTCGGATGACGTCATCACCGGTGTCCTGCGCGAAGAACTCGGCTATGACGGACTTGTCGTCACCGATGCCTTGAACATGCAGGCGATTGCCGACAACTTCACGGAGTCGGAAGCCGTCATCAAGACGTTTAAAGCAGGCGTCGATATCGCCTTGATGCCGACGATTTTAAGATCCGCGAGCGACGTGACGAAACTGGAGTCGATTTTTGACGACGTGATTGAAGCCGTCGAAAGTGGTGACTTAAAAGAAGCGGACATCAATCGTTCCGTCGAGCGGATTCTGACGCTCAAAGCGACACGCGGCATTTGGAAGGAAACGGACAAACCAGTCACGCTCGATGAAAAACTGGCCCAAGCGAATACAATCGTCGGTAGTCCGGAACATAAAGCGCTTGAGCGGCAGATGACGGAAGCGGCGGTCACGCTCGTCAAAAATGATCGGAAGACATTGCCGTTCAAACCGAAAAAAGGCGAGACGATCCTTGTCCTGTCACCGGCAAAAGATCAGACGGACAGTATGGTCAAGACGATCCGGTCGCTTGAAAAAAACGCCGGTAACCTGAAACGCGTCAACATCTTGACGGAAAATTATACAGCGTCGACACCGCACCTGGATCAAAATCCGAATCTGCAGGAAAAGCTGGATGCGGCGGACTACATCATCATCGGCTCAAACGTCAACAACAGTGACAAGCTGAAAGCGACGGCGGCGGATCATTATGTACCGGCGGAAGTCTTCCGTCAGGCAAAACGGACCAACACACCGTCCGTCCTGCTCAGTCTCCGGAATCCGTATGATGTCGCCGTGCAACCGGACGCGAAAGCGCAACTGCTTGTCTACGGTTTCAAGGGCGATCCGAACGGACCCGACTCGGAAGCCGGGAACACGAAATCGGCCGGACCGAATTTACCGGCAGGAATCCGTGCCATCTTTGGTGAAGTGAAACCACAGGGAAAACTACCGGTCGATGTCCCGAAATTTGAGGACGGTCTGTTTAAAGAGGCGCTTCATCTCGAGTTTGGAGACGGGTTCCGGAACTGGAACCGGTAAGTGTGAAGGGAATAGGTGAGCTCAATCAATCGGATTGGGCTTTCGCTATTGACTTTTTTTGCAATAAAATTTTAATGATTTGTTAAGTGGAGTAAACTAAAGTTTTTTAAGGGTTACATAGTGAGTAGAGAGGGTGTTGACGATGTTAGATAAATTAGCGACAGAACGACGAAACGAACGAACGATGCACCTGGATGACATGGCGGTCGAAGAGGTTCTGCGTGTCATGAATGAAGAAGATGCGTCGGTTGCGAGCATCATCCGACAAGAAATTCCGGTGATTGCAGAAGTCGTCAAACAGATCATTACGTCGTTTCAGGCCGGTGGGCGCCTGATCTACATTGGAGCCGGGACGAGCGGACGACTCGGTGTCCTCGACGCGGCGGAATGTGTGCCGACGTTCGGTGTCTCGCCGGACATGGTCGTCGGACTGATTGCGGGTGGGGAACGGGCACTGATTCAAGCCGTCGAAGGGGCGGAAGACAGTCAGACGCTTGCCGTCGAAGATTTACAGGCACTTAAAGTAAACGTAAACGACACCGTCATCGGCATCGCGGCGAGCGGACGGACGCCGTATGTCATCGGCGGACTGGATTATGCACACGAAGTCGGTGCGACGACGGCTGCCCTGTCCTGTAACAAACAAGCGGTCATCAGTAAGCACGCGCAGTACAAGATTGAAGTCGAAACCGGACCGGAAGTCTTGACCGGTTCAACTCGACTCAAAGCAGGCACGGCACAAAAACTTGTCCTGAACATGATTTCGACGGCGGCGATGATCGGCGTCGGAAAGGTCTATCAAAACTTGATGGTCGACGTCCAGTCGACGAACGAAAAGTTAGAAGTCCGTGCGAAACGGATGATCGTCGAAGCGACCGGGGTTGACGGAGAGACGGCAGCGCGTACTTTCACTTCGGCGAACGGTCACGTCAAGACGGCGATCGTGATGATTTTAGCCGACATATCGTATGATGAAGCAGTCGAACGCTTGCACCGCGCAAACGGATTCGTCCGTGATGCACTTTAAGGGGGGATAAAAGATGAAAAAAGAAGAAATCTTGGCGGAAGCCATCCTCGCACAGGTCGGGGGAACGGATAACATTCGGCAACTCGCCCACTGCATGACACGGGTCCGATTGTCGCTGAAAGACCCGACGAAAGCAGACATCGAGGCACTTAAACAAATCGACGGTGTCATGGGTGTCATCGATGACGAGACGTTGCAACTCGTCGTCGGACCGGGGACGGTCAACCGGGTCGCGGATCATCTCAGCCGCACGACAGGACTTGCAATCGGTGAGGAATCGGTCGACGAAAACTTGACGTTCGAGGAACGGGCCGCGATCGAACGGCAAAAAGTTAAAGAGAAACAAAAATCCCCGTTCAAGCGCTTCTTGCGCCGGATCGGGAACATCTTCATCCCGCTCATCCCGGGACTGGTCGCATCCGGAATCATCAACGGCGGAGCGAACTTCGCGAAGAATGCCGGAGTCGATGCAACAGTGACCTGGATGCAGATTCTATTGTTACTCGGAAGTACCGTCTTTGCCTACTTAGCGATCCTCGTCGGCTGGAACACGGCGAAGGAGTTTGGCGGCACACCTGTCCTCGGAGCGATTGCCGGCGGGATTCTATTTAATCCGTTACTCGTCGACATCGTTATATACGGGGAACCGCTCGTCGTCGGTCGGGGTGGGTTGTTTGGTGTCATCTTTGCCGCCTGGCTGATGACCTATCTTGAAAAACACATCCGCCGCTTCATGCCGGTCTCGATCGATATCATCTTTACACCGCTGTTTACGGTCTTGATTGTCGGCTTTACGGCACTTTATGCAATCATGCCGGTCGCCGGCATCTTGTCCGACGGCATCATGTTAGGCATCAATGCAACGCTTGAAGTCGGTGGACCACTCGCCGGTGCCGTGCTCGCCGGATTCTTCCTGCCGCTCGTCATGGTCGGTCTCCATCATGGCTTGACACCGATTCATTTGGAGCTCCTGAACACGATTGGCGATACGCCACTCTTACCGATTCTCGCGATGGCAGGTGCCGGACAAGTCGGGGCGGCACTGGCGATTTTCGTCAAGACGCGGAATCAGCGTTTACGTAACATCATCAAGGGGGCGATTCCGGTCGGTTTCCTCGGAATCGGTGAACCGCTATTGTACGGGGTCACGTTGCCGCTCGGTCGTCCATTCTTGACGGCTTGTATGGGAGCGGCCGTCGGTGGCGCGTTCCAGGCGACGATGAAGACGACGGCGCTTGGAATCGGTGTATCCGGTCTATCATTGACACCGTTGATTGATAACGGGATGTACTTGACGTATATCGCCGGTCTTATCATCTCGTACGCGGCAGGATTCCTGTTTACGTATTGGTTTGGCTTTAAGGAGGAAATGGCAGACGGGATTTAACGGGGATAGAGGATTTCAGAAGAAATAAAAAGATGGAAGATCACGTTTGAGGTGATGTTCCATCTTTTTTTGACTCCCGGCCCATTCAAAATCAATGAGCAAAAAACTGATTCACTGATTTATCGGACTTCAGCTGATTCCGGATCAGCTTTTTCAAGTCTTTTTCCTGTTCGATTGTGCTGAGTTGCGTGTTGTACCACCCGTCAAGCTGTTCCCGCGTCACCTTGAAGGTATAGTCCGGGAACGAAAAGGTGATGTGGTCGACATTGTCGACAAGTGCAAAGAGATAGGTTGCATTATACAAGACCGTTTCTTTGATTTCTTGTTCGACTTCTTCTGTCTCAATTTCTTTATAGTCTAAAGTGATTCCGTACGGTGTTTGTCTGGTTTCAAGAGCGATTTGTCGCAACTCTTGATGGTGTGCCAATTGCTTGACGATCGTTCCGACAGCACTGTTATCGCCGACATAAGTATGTTTGTAGTGGAACAGGTCTATCTTTGAATCAGCACGTTGGCTGTAGCCGTTCCAAATCAGTACGAGGCAGGCAATCGACAGCAATGGGATTAAAATTCGTTTCATCGATAATCGCTCCTTTAAGTATCTCCTCCTCATGGTATCATAATTTGTAGAATACCTCCTAAAAAATTCTTATATTGGGACTTTAGTAACAATTCGTCAAGAGTGAACATCTAGTCAATCAAGAGGAGTGAAGCAGATGAAAGGACTCGCCGTTTATTTAAGTGAACCGTTGACTGATGAGGCGAAAGACAACATCCGACAGATGCGGACAATTGGTTTTACCTCAATCTTTACCTCATTACATATTCCGGAAGACGACCCGACGCTGTATACGAAGCGCTTGCGGGACCTCGGGGCGCTCGCTCGGGAGCTCGAGATGGAACTCGTCGCGGATATCGCACCAAGTTCGCTTGCCGCACTAGGCAAGACGTGGGACGATGCTGCTACCTTAATCGAATGGGGCGTGACCGGTCTGCGGGTCGATTATGGCATCACGCCGAAGCAGGTCGCGGACTTGTCAAAACAGATGATGGTCGCCTTAAACGCCAGCACGCTGACGGCAGAGGAGCTCGCTGCGATGAAAGCGGAGGGGCTTGTCCTTGAGCAGGTCGAGGCGTGGCACAACTATTATCCGCGACCGGAAACAGGACTCGATCTGGGCTGGTTCAATGATAAAAATGAATGGCTCCGTGGGCAGGGAATCCGTGTCCAAG
This sequence comes from Exiguobacterium sp. s133, assembly GCF_018618595.1. NCBI lineage: Bacteria > Bacillati > Bacillota > Bacilli > Caryophanales > Exiguobacterium > Exiguobacterium sp. s133. The sequence goes on along the minus strand of NZ_JACSMK010000003.1, from coordinate 190,984 downwards.
CGTTCATTCCGGGAGACGGACAACGGCGTGGTCCGCTTCATGCCACGTTACCGACGCTCGAAGACCACCGCAGGAGAGCACCGTTTGCCTGTTACCTCGAGCTTCAAGCATCCGTCGACCGGATTCTGATCGGAGACCCCGGTTTGTCGGCGAGCACGATGAACCAGTTTGCTGCCTATCAGGAGGGAATCATTGTCCTCCGGGCGACGGGTCCAAGCGGTGATCCGTTGTTGACGCGCGTACAGACGAACCGGTTGGATCCGGCACGCGACGTCATCCGGTCCGTCGAGTCGCGTAGCTCCGGTCGGCCGGGCAATGGATGGCTTGAACCCGCGACCGTATCAGACCGGCCTGTCGGCTCGATCACGATCGACAATCTTAAGTACGGACGGTACGCCGGCGAATTGCAAGTCACGAAACGGAATCTTGCGGGCGACGAACGGGTCAATGTCATCGGTCGCGTGATCGAGGCGGATCGGCCGTTGCTGCAACAGATTGGACCCGGGGGACGGTTTCAAATCGAATGGTGCTGATCGTAGTGGCCTAACAGCAGGTCACGTAAGAAGAGACGTCCATGCCTTGCATATGCTCGGCGTGGGACGTCTCTTGTTGTTTTTGTGCAAGCTATCATGATTAGCTCCATGTCATCTATCTCGTGAAGGGGGCGGAAACATCATCCGTTGACCAGTTTTTCCGAATCGCTTCAAGGACAACCTCCGGATCATCCCAGTGCAAGATGTGGGAAGTCGACGGAGCAGATATTACCGTCCCACCGGTTTTCTCCTGCCAGATGGCAATCGCTTCTTGGCGGAACGGTTCATCCGAGACGGGTAACGTCGCCCGCAGCAACAGTACGTTGTCTCCCGGGACGTCGTCAAGGAAGTCGAGAATTTCGTCCTGATACATTGCCGCCAGGATCGCACGCGCCGTTTTCGCACGGGCATGCCAGTAATACCGTCCGTCCTGCATCCTGACGAAATCTTGTCCGGCCAAGTCAAGTAACGGCGACCGGCGCATCTTCGGTCCATAGACAGCGACGTCTAAAAACGCTTCGAGTGTTGCGACCGATTCTTCGAAGTCGGTCTCGTAAAAGGCAGCTTCCTGCTCGAGGAGTGTGCCACGCAACCGTTTACTCTGATACCCGCCGTCAATCAAAATCGATCCGCGGACCCGCTCCGGCTGTTCCTTCTGATAAAAGAGCGCGATGAAACTGCCCCAGGAGTGCGAGAGAAAATAGAAATCTTGGATTTGTAGAAGTTCAAACAGTTGGTTCAACCAGTTAGAAAAGCGCGCGAACTGATAATCACGTTCGTCCGTGAACGGTGCCGTTTTCCCGTGACCCGGGGCGTCAATCGAAACAATCCGGTAGTCATGTTTCAAGGAATCAGCCAGTTCAATGAAGCTGAGGCTTGTTCCGCCGAGGCCGTGCAGGCAAAAAATCACCGGACGGTCCGGTTCGCCCCATTCGGTGACCTGTGTAGAGGTACCTGCGCATTCAATGTTATACCGTTTCATTTGACTTCCTCCGTTTCGATAGGTGAGTTCTTACTTTTTAACCATTATTATACATCATTTACTGTATACTGAAGCTAAGAAATTGAAGGGAAACACTATGGAGGGAATGCGGAATGAAAATTACAGTTGCGACACTTTGGACGGATCAGGTAAAACCGATGCAGGACTTTTACACTGGGACACTTAGTTTTCCGCTCGTCGAGGAAACGGAAACATCCTTTGCGGTCCAAATCGGAACGAGTCAGCTTCGGTTTGAACAGGACACGATGCAGGAAGAGAAACAATATCACTTTGCGTTCAATATTCCGGGAGATGCGTTTCAGCTGGCGAAGAATTGGTTGCAGCAGCACGTACCGTTATTGATCGAGGACGGTGCGGACGAAATCTATTTCGAAAACATCGATGCCCATTCCGTCTACTTTTACGATCCGGACGAGAACGTCGTCGAATTGATTGCCCGGCGTGATGTCAATCCGGATAAGTCGCTTTCAACGTTTAGCGTACAGGATATACTCGATATCGGTGAAATGAACGTGACGACGCCGGACGTCGCCGGTGTCGGGGCAAGATTTGCTGAACTGGGTATCGTTCGGCGGGATCTTCAGCCGATCAAACCGGATGTCCTGAACTTCCTCGGAGAAGCGGAAGACGGAACCCATCTGTTGCTCGGGCGCGCCGGACGGCCGTGGTTATTTTCACCGAAAATAGCGCTGACGAGTCCGCTCGAGTTAGAGATCGATAATCAGATGCATGTCCGACTTGATCGGGAGGGTGTGCTGCATCGTAAATAAGAGGTAGAACGGTGTCTACGCGATTAAAAATATGTTAATGACGTCTAAAAGAGGAGAGTGAATCATGAAAAGAGTCAATGTGTTCAGGCGTTTTCTAGCTGCTGCTTTTCTGTTGTATGGAGGATACTTAGCTGTATTTGAAGGACCGGACACGCTCAGCATCGCTTTAATTTTAGCGGGCATTACCCAGTTAACGGTTGATTTAGTTTTTCCGAAGAACGATTCGGTTGATGAGCGGCAACGGTCCGTCCAGTCGAAAAGTGGCAGTACATCTTATGCTTTAAGTATTGTGTATGCGTTCTCTCTCTTAGCGCTCGTTCACTTTAATCTCATTCAACATGTCATGACGGCGTTATTGATCATGTTTAGCTTGCAAATGCTTACGTACACGGCAATGCTGTTCTTGTATAAACGCGTTATGTAGTAAAGATTAAAAATTGTTAAAAACGACGCTAGCAAGCTCCTAATGCCCGAACGCTTGGCGACCGTTAGCGACGGACGGACGTTTACTGATTGACAACGTATTTGTAATGTATTTAGTGAAGGTACATTGAAAGGAGAAGATGGTTTTGAATAAATACTATATGGCTGCCATCGTAGCGATCATCATATCGGCTGTATTATTCTTTACGAGTACATATGAGACAAAAGCAGGTGCAGTAATGCTAGCCATTTGTGTAGGTGCATTTGTAAAATTTACTGCAGATGGTGTATTGTCGACTGCTAAAAAATAAGTCTTAAAATAATTTGAATTGAGGCTGGAACAGAGCACGGTTTCGAGGGTATTTTTCTATGAGGAAAACCGAAGATGAAACGTAAACTAGGCTTCACTCTTGTAGTGGCAAACCTGAGAAAGTGGCCCATTCAGACTATTGCCTGAGGGCCAATCTGATAATATAGAACGAAAAAAGAAGGAATTGCGCATCTATGACGATGGCAATTCCTTCTTTCCATTCTAAGTCAGCTAGTCATATCGCATTCTAATAGTATTCCGACAGCTGCTCTCGTGACGCTTCCGTTAAATAACCGAGCGACAAGAAGCTTTGAACGAAGCGGAAAGAATCCGCAGGTTGATTCGGCGCCAGGTCGTCAGCGAAGTGATGCGGTGTCTTGTGCACCTCGATGCCGGCAGCCTGCAGTTTGACGAAGTCAAAGTCGAGGACGACCGTATCCGTCTCGTCCCAAGGGGGTTCTGAGTTCGAATAGAACTGATGGACGGTCTGTGCGAGTTGATTTGTTATAGGGTTCAGCTCAAACAGTAAATAACCGCTATGCGGACTTTCCGTGTGAAGGTTTGTAGAGATGCCGCCCCGGGCAACGATTGCCGGTAAAAACTGACGATGGGTGTAGTGTCTGAGAATCATGCCGGCCGGCCTCCTTTTGCTATCAAAATTGACTGTTTTGCATTTTGTTCAACAATTGATCAAACGTTTGATGATCGTTTTTCGTAAAGGACTGAAAGTAACGCTCGTCGATGACTTCGATGACCGGCGCGGATGCCTGGACGAGTGTTTCCCCGTCCGCCGTCAGAACGATCCGTTTTTCACGGTCAATCCGTTTACGGGTTAAGAGTCGGTTTTGCATCAGTTTTTTAAGCGTCTGTGAAATCGATCCGCTCGAGAGCTCGAGTGTCGTCTCAAGCGACTTTTGTGTCGCGCTCTCTAGTTGGTACAACGTATAGAGCATATCGAATTGAGAACGTGAGAGTTCCCATTGTTTTAACGTATCATTGACTTCTTTGACGTAACGATTGTGGATGCGTTGGATCGATTGCCAGTGTCCAATCGATGAAAAGGCAGCATGTGGATTCATCGAACTTCCCCTTCCTGTTGTTGTGTACTATGGAGCTGCATTACAAGTTGATGTAACGCGTGTTGTTGCGATGTGGTCAAGGCATGAAATTGATTCGCTTGAAAACGTTCGTACTTCGGTAAGACTTCGTTTAAAAACCGTTCTCCAGCCGGTGTCAGATGGAAATAGTTGACCTTGCGGTGACGTTGTTTTTCGATCAGTCGCTTGGCGAACAGCTTTTTAATCCCTTGAGAGATCGTCCCGTCCGTGACATGAATCAGGCGGGCGATTTCTTTTTGACTTGTACACGTCGTCGACTTTAAGCAGCGCAAGACCTCGAACATCGTGTGCGAGAGGTCCCACGTCTTTAAGAAGGCATTGACTTGTTTCGTTTGATGATTGTGGTACGTCGTAATCGTGTTCCAGCATGCGATCGATAATGTCTCTGTATTGGGTTGCATATGTAACCTCTTGTTTTAAAGTGATAGTACGATTTGATTAGATACAAAATAACACAAAAAAGGGGGCGGGACTAGCTCTTATTTTTGGAAAAAACACATCGCTGTACAATACTTGTTCCAGTAGCAGGACAGGCGTTGTATAGCGATGTGTTTTTAATCGGCGCTTTGCTTGTTTACATTGTCTGCCGGGTGACGGCCCCAAGCTAAATAAAGGAGAGGGCCGATGTAATTGACACTGAAAATGGTGAGACCCCAAACCCACTTCGGTCCACGTGTCTGCTGACGCTTAAACAAATCGATACAAGCGACGGCGAGTAAACAAAACCCCGTCAAATAAATCGTTTTTTGTAAAAATGATTGAATATGATTCATAGTGTGTCACCGCACTCTCCAAAAATAATTGACGTTGATCATCAGATCGTTACGTCACAAAAAGTTCGGCATTGAAATTTTGAAGGATCAATGCATTTTGATGTAATTGAAAACCGTACCGGGTAAAACAATCTGTCGATACTTGGCCATGATGCGTGACGATTTCAAAGTCACCGCTGATTCGATAATAAAGATGACGTTTTTGTACATCATTAATCAAAGCTTCTAACAGAAGGTTACGTTCGCCGAGTCCTTCTTTGCGGACGTGGACGTCAAGTAACGTAAAGGTTGCAACCTCTTTATGATTACAATGATACGTTTTAGTATATTCAATCGTCATGTGTGACCGGGATGAGATTAGCGACTTGGTCGTTTGCGGATTCTCTAATAGCGTGACGTAATAGATAAAATCTAACTTGTGTACATTGCGAGTAACTTGGACGACTTGATTTTCGTTGTTGTAAGCCAGTCCTATTAAAGATTCCTGTGGATGATCCTGAATCGTAAGGGAGCGGCTCCTGCATACATCCGGCCATTCATTTTCGGGAATCCATTTTAGTGCAGGCCTCCGGGGTGTCCTGATGAATTTCATAATATGCGTGGAACCTCCTTTTTGACTAGTACTTTGAATATACACTTTTTGGAAAAATTATAAAAGGAACGGTATTAATATTATTTAACCAAAATCAAAAAAATGGACAGGGGGAAAGCATCTTTTCATTCCAGGCGGTCATTTTCCTGGAAGATATACGTTTATCACACCTGTAAGAGGGAAAATTCGTGTTGAAGTGTATATCTAAAAAAAGGAAGTGTCCGTTCATGCAGAAAAATCAACAGCGTTATGCGTTGCGCAACCTCGGGTCCGGTTTTTTATTCGGTCTGGGTCTCGTCGCATTTTTAGACGAAGTCATTTTTCACCAATTGTTAGGCTGGCATCATTTTTATGACAAATCAACGACCGCGGTCGGACTGTTTTCCGATGGTCTGTTTCACGCATTCAGTTGGTTCGCGACAGTGGCAGCCCTGTTTCTAGTTGCGGACTTACGGAGACGATCCGCCTTTTGGATGAAGCGGTGGATCAGTGGTGTGATGATCGGCGGAGGTTTTTTCCAATTGTACGATGGTCTGATCAATCATAAAGTCTTCGCAATTCATCAAATTCGTTACGGTGTGGAACTTCTTCCGTATGATATCGCTTGGAATGCAATCGCTGCGCTTATTTTAGCGGGAGGGATTGTGTTATTCCTGCAGACCGGGAAACAACTGCGGACGACAGAGGAGGTGAAATAAGTGATGCATACGCATGAAGGCATGGGAAACGGTTTTGAAACGAGTGTGACGCTCCTCGTGCTCGCCTTACTTCTCGTTTATCCGGTTGCCGCCTGGAAAACGAACAATCACTACCGGCGCTGGCCAATCCATCGGTACGTGTTTTGGGGAAGCGGGATACTGAGTGCCGGTGCTGCGCTCGTCGGTCCGGTTGCAGACTGGACACACATGAACTTCGCGGGACATATGACGGGGCATCTCTTACTCGGGATGCTCGCACCACTCCTGCTCGTGTTTGCGAAGCCGGTGACGTTATTGTTACGGACGCTACCCGTGCAGGCGGCAAGACGGGTGACGGGCGTCTTGAACAGTCAGCCGCTTGGTCTCTTGACGCACCCGATGACGGCAACGGTTTTAAACATCGGCGGCTTGTACCTGCTTTATACGACAGGACTCTATCCGATGATGCATCAGTCGACTGCACTCTATGCCCTGATTCATCTCCACGTCTTCCTGGCCGGTTACTTGTTTACAAGTGCCCTGATCTATATCGATTTGACGCCGCACCGCTACAGTCACGTCTACCGGGCGGGTATTTTAATACTGGCGTTGGCGGGGCATAAGATTCTTTCGAAATATCTCTACGCTCATCCACCCGGTGGAGTGGGGAAGGCGGAAGCGGAACAAGGGGCCATGCTGATGTATTACGGGGGAGATGTCGTTGATCTCGCGCTCATCATTATTCTTTGTTATCACTGGTACGAGGCGACGGCGCCGCGTTTACAAGCGTCAGAAACATTGGAAATGAGGCAGGAATGAAGAAGATGCTATATTCGTTCGAACATCCACATCATAATAAGAATCAACGGCAACACCAGCCGTAACGAAAACTGGAGAAGAAATTTGCAATAAGCGAATTCTTTCTTCGGTTTATGTCGTAATCTAGATGGAGGAACCACTATGAAATACATGCGTTACCTGATTTACTTCGGATTGATTGTCACGATCAATTATTATTTGTCAATGTACGTTACTGTCGATAAAAAGCTGCTCCATTCCTTGCTGGCGTTCGTCCTCTTAACCGGTGTTGCTTTCGTCTTGATTACGATTGAATATTTCTTTAATCGAAAAGTACATAAATCCCGCGACTAGTCCGTCGGGGCATGCGAAAAGGAGCACAAGCGTCGTCCAAAGTAATCGGACATGCTCGTGCTCCTGTTCTGTCTCAGTCAGGCTTTTCTTTTTTCGTTCAACTCTTCCGTTTCCGGATTACTCCAGCGCCACGCTGTCCGGCGACTGATGAACGATGTCAAAAACATCAGGAATGTCATGACTGGTAACAGAAGCCACCACGATTGCATGAAAAACAACGAGGCAAAGGAATCGATAAAAACAAAGGTATGGGCGACGTAAATCCACATGAACAGTGAACTGACGAATAGAATCGCTTCTGCCGTCGTAATGAAATCAAGTTTTTTCTCTTGCATACTTTACCTCCGATCAAGAGCGAACCGTCTCCCGGCTCGCAGTTGCTGCGACATGTTGTTCACTTTCGCTATCCAACAAAATCGTCCGGTTACGCCCTTGCTGCTTAGCGGTATACAACGCTTCGTCGGCGATGACACTCATCCGCTGAATATGAATGTTCTTCCCGTGGGCGACACCGATCGATGTCGTCACATCGATTGCCGGGAATCCATCGATTTGGAAGTGCTCAGCAGCAATTCGTTGACGAATCCGGTTTGCGACTTTGGTCGCTTTTTCCGGTGCTAAATCATAGATTAAGACCATGAACTCCTCGCCGCCAATCCGCGCCGTAAAATCATGCGGACGCGTTTCTTCTTTCAGAATGTTCGCGAACTGTTGTAGGACGAGGTCACCATTGCCATGCCCGTATGTATCATTGACGTGCTTAAAGTGGTCGATATCGAGCGCGAGAATATTGTAAATCCGACCTTCCTGTTCAAGTCCTGCCGTCCGAGTATCCCAAACCCGGCGATTGTAGAGACCGGTCAAATGATCGACTTCGGCTGACTTTTTATAAATGTCGACTTGCCGGTTCAACAGTTGAAAATCGAGCGTCAGCAGACTGGACAGAATACCGACTACCAAACCGATTGTCCATGTCGATAGCAGGAGGGTGAGGGCAGGTTGACCCCAACCTAAATTAATCAAGACGGCGATGGTGATCATTGATAATGCCCAGACGTTCATCGAGACATTTTGAAAAAACGGCCGATTGAGCAGTTTCCGGTGAAGCGCAAGCATCCCGAAACTGATGCAAAGGACGGCGGTGAAGCCGACGATAGCTTGTTCCGTCACCCCGAACAAGAAGCGGGAACAGGCAATGATCAGTGTTGCGATAACGAGCGGGAAGCGCCCCCCGTAAAACGCGAGCAAGACGAGTGGGAGGTGACGCAAATCCATCCGAAGCGTCTCATTGACGGCGATTCCCTTGAACATCAATAAAACACCCAGTGCCCCAGTCAAAAGGCCGACGATGATTGACTTGACGACATAAGATTCAAAATGGGTGGAATGGATAATTTTCGAGATGATATAAAACCCTGTGAAGGCAATGCAGGCATTCACGAGCAGTTCGACGATGAACATGGTTTTCACATCCTTGCACATGATACTTTCACATTACCACTTTGACAAAAGTTGTCAATAAAAGATAACCATTGGATATGTACATTTTTCATACACCAGATAATTTTATTCAATATAATTCAACCTGAAACCTTTTCTTCCTCCTTTTCGTAATATTAGTTGAAAAAGGGGGGAGACAGATGAGTACAACACTTGGTTCACTACTCGCCATATTGATTATGCTCGTCACAATTATTTATGGTGTCGTCTACATACAAAAAAAGAAGCGGAACACGGATCAGGAAGCGACTTACAAAATCGTTTTCACGACAGCGATTGTGCTGCTCGCTTTACCGTTTATCTTAACGATATTTAAGTAACATGGAGGTAGTATCTTGGAACAACTCATCATTCTTATCGGTTCATTTTTAATTGCGGGTGGGATGCTCTTTACGATCATCCGGGCGGGATCAATCGCTTACCGCCGGCAACAAATCTCAAAAGGACTGTTCGTGTTCGCGACCGTCTCATCGTCGATCGGGGCCGTGTTACTCGCGGGACTGCTGCCCTTATTGTTTAGTCTCTGGTTCGAGTGAAGACTAACGAAACGTGTGTCACTGATTTTTTAATCAGCTGACGCACGTTTTTTTATTTTTTTTCGAACAATTGTCGAAACGGTCCTGTTAATCCTTAAGAGAAAGGAGGCGAACCTCCTTTGCATATCAAAGGAGGAACGAGCGATGCACCCTTATGTACAAGTCGAGCACCGTGTCCTGCGCGACGGACAACAGTTTTCATCGGTTCATGAAAAAATGATTTATTTGATTTTGGCGAGTTATGCCGGAGCATCCGGGAGTGCCTTTCCGTCGCACCAGACGATTGCGGACGCCGTCCCGTGCGGCAAGACGACCGTCAAAGCGTGTCTTGCATCGTTACTTGAAAAAGGGTTGATTGAAAAGGAGGAACGCTTCAATCAACACGGTGGACAAACATCAAATGAATATCACGTCCGACCGGTTCCGGACGCGGTACGACTACCGGGGGAGCAGGAGCCGACTACCGGGGCGGCGCGAGGTGACGACGAAGAACCTGTCTTGAAGAAACAGTCTTTAAAAAAAGAACCATCCTCAACGGCGTCATCGGTCTTCACGTTGTTCGAAGCAGAAATTGGCTGCACCTCCCCTTGGATCAAGCAGCAACTGGCGCAAGCCGTGATAAAGACGAGTCATGACGTCGTCGTCCATGCAATTGAGCAAGCGGCAGCGGCGAATGTCCGCAAGTGGCAATACGTCAAAGCCGTCATCGATCAGTTACACGCGCGTCAGATCACGTCAGGTGAACAAATCAACCGTCATGAATCGAGACGGGCGGAACGACCGGCACGGACGAAGCCGACGAAGCACCGTTCGTCAGCCGTATTACCGGCTTGGGTCGAAATGGAGCGGACAGAGCAGCGGCTGTTCGAAGAAAAGCGACGAGCGGCTTGGACGGCGTCAGTCCCGGAAGAAGCCGAACTGACGGACTTGCTCGCCCAATTGATTTAAAAAATAAAGGAGGATACACAGATGACTATCAGCACAGCATGGTTACTCGAACGCGCCGATCGGAAATTATCCGTCAAGGGAATGGACGCGGATGTCGTCACGATTACGCGGAGCGTCATCAAAGAACTCGCACAACAACAGATTTACGTCGGCGTCGCGCAAAGCTACCGGACGAAACAGGAACAGGATGCCTTGTATGCTGTAGGACGGACACGCCCCGGAAAAATCGTCACCTACGCGCGCGGGGGACAGTCGAATCATAACTTCGGTGTCGCCGTCGATCTCTTTTGTTATTCATCTGACGGAACACGCGCTGAATTTTTAGCACCACCGGACAAACGGTTGTCACGGATTGTCGCGGCGATGAAGCAGCGACAGATGGAATGGGGCGGGGACTGGACACCATTTCGGGATTATCCGCACTTTCAACTGTTCGACGCCGTCAACGGGAAGAAGAAGCCGCACCTTGCCCCGCTTTATCTAGGACGTGCTCTAGCGAAAGGGAGTCAGGACAAGGAGACGATTCGCTTGATTCAAATGAAGTTACGTCTTCCGGCGAGCGGCCGGTTTGATGACGGTCTGACGCGTGCCGTCAAAGACTTTCAGCGACAGGTGAAAATCACAGTCGACGGAATCGTTGGCCCTGTAACATGGCGTCATTTGTTTCAGGAGGGACGCGGATTACGAAGCGATATGCAGCAGCCCTGCGACTGATCGTCCCCCTCTATTCGATTGTCAATTTGACGCTTCTTGCGAGCGGGTATGATCCGCTACCATTTGCAGAGACAGCCGTCGATCTTGCAGTGACGACGCTCGTCGGCATTTTGGGTACACTCGTCGCTTGGTGGAAAAACAATAACGTCACCCGGGCCGCAAAAGAGGCGCAAGCGTTGCTTGACGAACTCAAGCGCAGTGTTCCGACGGACTGAATGTGCGATGAACACTAATACTTTGAAGTCGAGATGCCGATAAAGAGGTGATGAATTGAATCGTTCTCGATTCTTGCGAGAGCGTATAAAGAGAGAGGTCTGACTGGACGTGAAATTTTCCGCATTGCAATGGTTCTTAATGACGGCTTTGTTTTCATTGATGTTTACAAGTATTTGGAGTTACACTGCGTTTTCTAATATCGAGCGGGAGAACGACCGGATTCTTGCAGAAGCGATTCCGATTTCGAATACAGCATCCCAATTGTTTCCTTTACTGCTCGATCAAGAATTAACGGTGCGGAGCTATTACCTGGAACGACGTCAGCAAGACTTCGAACAATTCCAGACGACGCGCGCGAACCTGCAGGCGTCGCTTGAAGCGTTAGAGCAGCTCGACGATCTTGACCTGACGATGCGCCGGATTTTACAAGAGGAGGCGGTGCCGCTCCTGCAACAGACCGATGCCTTTTATCAACGGCAGCTTATGTATATTCAACAAGACAATCTGATCGAAGCCGAGCGGAATCGTTATGACGGCATGGCGTACATCAATCAATTTCGCCAGATCGACATTAAAATCCGGGCTGAAATCGAACAGATTGTCATGGCAGCGACGAACCGGTCAAAAGCGGCCTCCTCCTCTGCGAAATGGGTCATCGTCATCGTGTTAAGTGTCGCCGTCTTGATTTTGTTCGCCTTTTTGCAGACGTTTCGGCTCGAACGCAGTAAACGTGCGTTGATTCGCCGGTCGCTGCACGATAGTTTGACGGGGATCCCGAACCGGCGGGCGTTCGACGAACACCTCGAGCGTGTCTTTGAAGAGGCACGGCTTTCCGCATCAGAAGTGACGCTCATCCTGCTCGACGTCGATGCCTTTAAACTCTATAACGATACGTATGGGCACTTACAAGGGGATGCCTGTCTGAAACAGGTCGCGAGTGTCCTGAAGAAGCAGGCTGGACCATTCGGACACGTCGCCCGGTACGGCGGTGAAGAGTTTGCAGTCATTCTCTCGGATCAATCGGCACAAGGTGAGCTTGTCGCCGAGCGGATCCGGACAGGGATTCTCGACTTGAAGTTACCCCATGAACGGTATGCGCCCCTGTGCCAAGTCAGTGTCAGTTTAGGGATGGCGACCGTTCAGCCGGATGATGCGCTAACGGAGATTCATTTAATTGATCGCGCCGACATGGCACTGTATGCGGCAAAAGCAGCGGGGAAAAATCAGCTCGTCCGTCACGATGCGAGTTGAATATGGATCGTAATCGTAAAAGGCAACAGCTTCTGCGGAAGCTGTTGCCTTTTTTGAATAAATTCAATGTAAAATCACACAGTACGAATTGTCGGAGATTAACGGTGCAGAAACCACAAACACGACGTTGATCGGTGTTCCACCCAGTTTAGCATCGAGTTGATGGAGCTGTGAACGGATTTTACGACTTAGCCCATAACGGATCTCGGTACTCAGTTCATCCATGTCTGCATCATGTACGTGTAACAGGAGTTGAAATGGTTCGAGCGAGAAAATAGAAAAATCGCAGTCGATTCGGGGGTCCTCAAATTGCTCATTCAACCCATTTTTAATAAAGTATGCTTCCTGTGCTGAAATCATCCCGTTTCACCTCGCTCTCTTGCGAAAAAACCTGTCCAAACCTGGATAAAAAAATCGGCTTGCCTTATATAGTAGTTATTACCCAGTTTTATCGGAAAATATCAGAAAAGCGACAGAAAATGAAATTTGATGATCAGTCGAAAAATAAAAAACGAAGCGGCGGAAGTCGTGCTCACGCCCTGCTTCGTTAATGTTAATGTTTAGAGGTGTTGTTTACGTAAAAAATCATCGGTCGCTTGCTTGAAAAACGTAAATTGATGAACTTTGAGTTGGCATTTGTTGCCGTAACGGACCTCGAAATAACCTGGATCGACGGGGGAAGGGAAACCGATTCGTTTGAACCATTCCGTGATTGTTTCATGACCATAACGTTGTAAATGTTTCGGTAGCCGAAAATTAAAAAATTGAATATGTTCGCGAATCAGCTCGGAAGATACATCATGATCCGGCTGGATGATGACGGTGACGTGATGCTCATAATCGAACCCCGCGAGTTGGAACCGGTTTGGTCGGTAAATCTTGATATAATAATAAAAAAAGGCGAGCGTCGCGAAGCTTAGAACGATTAAGATGAGAATATAAGGTGGAGCCGAAATGGAAGAGTCGAAACTCGTCCGAAAGAGCGGTTTTTCCGGCGTGATCGATTCGATGTCGACGACGGCACCACGGTCGACGTTGAACGATTCGATACTGGAAATGATGGACGAATCGCCTTGATTGCCGCAACGCGCTACGCACGAAGAATCAGCTGTTTTATGTAAAAGTGATAAGGCCGAAAAATATACGGACGGGAGGACGGATTGGGCAAATAAAACAAGGAAACACGTCAGACTGATGTACAAAAAAACTTTTAAACGAAATGACTGTGGCACCGGTTTACTCCTTTCTCTCAACCTGAATGGGATGAATCTTTAGGAAGAGTATAGCAAAAGAAGTACAGTCTGTTATTTGTTTTTTCAAAATATAGTCATTATTTACAAAAATAATAGGGGGCTTTTTGTGATGGAAGAATTACGAAGAAGTTTTCAAGCAGCGCGGCAGCAGGTCAGTGGACACGGCAAGCGGAACGTCGGTGTCCTAAAAGAAGCCTTGCTGAACGTCGCTGACGATACGGGAAGTGACATTTACGGGAACGGGGCGGTCATCAACGACTTCGAACAAAAAATCGCGGCGTTGCTCGGGCATGAATCGGCCGTCTTTTTCCCGAGCGGGACGATGGCGCAGCAAATCGCGTTACGGATTTGGTCCGATGACCGGGACAACCGGCACGTCGCCTACCACCCGCTTTGTCACTTAGAGCTGCATGAACAGGATGGCTTACGGCAGCTTCATCCGATCGAGCCGATCCTCGTCGGTGAACGGGACAAGATGATGACGCTAGACGACATCAAAGCCTTACCGGAAATCGCCTGCCTACTACTCGAACTGCCGAACCGCGAACTCGGTGGTGTCGCGCCATCATTCAGCGCGTTAGAAGCGATTGTCGCCTACTGCCGGGAGCAGGGAATCCGTCTTCATCTTGACGGTGCCCGTTTGCTGGAACTGTTGCCGTATTATGACAAACCGGCAAGCGACGTCGCGAGCTTGTTCGACAGCGTCTACTTATCATTTTATAAAGGGCTCGGCGGGATTGCTGGTGCGATCCTTGCCGGCCCGAAGGCGTTTACGACAGAAGCACGGATTTGGAAACGACGTTATGGCGGCGACTTGATCAGTCTCTATCCCTATGTCATTTCGTCCGACTATTATTATGAGCAACGCAAGGACCGGATGGGGCACTATTATGAGCAGGCAAAGTACGCCGCCGAGCGGTTGAACACGATCGACAACATTTTCACGACACCGCGCGTTCCGGTCTTAAACATGTTCCACCTCCACTTTAATGGTGAAATGGCAGACGTCGCTGCACGATTGGCGCACATCCAGGATCAACTTGGACTTGGACTCGTCGGATACCTCGTCGAACACGACGGATACTGTTCGACGGAAATCAGTTTCGGTGACGCCTTCGACGCCGTCTCAAACGAGGCGTTCGAACAGTTGATCACCCGCTTGACGGCAGAATTTTCAGCTTAACGGGATTGAGTAGGCTGTTTCCCGGGAATGGACGGATGTAGGCGATGGTAGCTGCTGATTTTTTCAGTGATCATTTGTTCCGTCAGTTGTAATTCGGCAAGCTGCGCCCGGACAAGGGCTTGGTGCTGTTCGAGCAGGGCGAGCCGATCAAGCGTCGTATCGTGATCGTCTGAAGAAGCGCGGAACAACACGACATACTGCCGGATTTGGTCAATCGGCATGTGTGTCGCCCGCAGGCGGAGGACGAACCGGAGCCAGTCGATGCGCTTGTCATCGTACTGCCGGACGCCGCTTGCCGTCCGGTCCGGAAACAGCAGTCCTTCCTTTTCGTAATAACGAATCGTGTGGGCACTCGTATCAGTCAATCGACTGACTTCTGAGATGGAATACATCAACATCACCTTTTCTGCTTGACTTAGAGTTCACTCGAAGGAGTAGACTCTCACTATACCAAAACGAAATGGGGAAAAACAGATGAAGTATACGGTCATTACAGGAGCAAGTTCAGGGATTGGGTTTGAGACGGCGAAAGTTCTCGCTGCAAAAGGAAAGTCGCTTGTCCTCGTCGCCCGGCGGAGCGATCAGCTCGAAGCGTTACGGGACGATTTACTGAAGACCTATCCGGAACTTGATATCATCCTTCATTCAGTCGACTTGACGGAGATGGCGAACGTGCATCAGTTGTATGACGACGTCAAGCACCTTGAAATCGAGACGTGGATCAACAACGCCGGATTCGGAGACTTCGACAACGTCAAAGACATCGAAATCGGAAAAATCGAGAAGATGCTTCGTTTGAACATCGAAGCGTTGACGGTCCTGACGAGTCTCTACGTCCGTGACCATCATAACGTCGAAGGGACAACCGTCCTCAACGTCTCGTCAGGCGGCGGCTACCGGATCGTTCCGAATGCGGTCACATATTGTGCGACGAAGTTCTATGTCAGTGCCTACACAGAAGGTCTCGCGCAGGAATTGCAACAATCCGGTGCGAAGTTGCGGGCGAAAGTTCTTGCACCGGCAGCGACGGAAACCGAATTCGCGGATCGCTCACGCGGGGAGGCAGGATTCGACTACAGCAAAAACGTCCCGCAGTATCATACAGCGGCAGAAATGGCGACGTTCCTCGATCAATTGCTCGAAAGTGATGCAATCGTCGGAATCGTCAATGCGGAAGATTATTCCTTCCAGCTACGCGGACCACTCTTTACGTACGTCGGTGGCGCGAACTCGAACTAATTGTAAAAAACCAAGCCTTCGCTTTTAATGCGGAGGCTTGGTTTTTGCGTTTAATTGTTGAAGCGGGTTCGTTTTACACTCACATTTGACAGTCAGTCAAATGCCTATGCCTTTTCGTGCACTATATTTTCCAGATACCCCATGTTTTCGACTATCGTAATATCCTTCTTGAAGCGTTGAATCGCATGAGAGAAGGTTTTTATATTCGTTCCTTTAGGATAACCGGAGCACACGTTTAAGATACTGTTGAGTTTTTCGCAGTCGCCGCCGATAAAGTAATGTGACATCACTTCCTTATCCGCGGAAGCGATCACGACAAATGTTGCAAAATCGAGAACATCTTCCACATGCTGTTCTTCAATTAATTTATCGGCAGTAAATGCCGTTTTGAATTCGTAGCTTTCGAACGACATAATACGCCCACGCAATACATCCAGGATGGATCGCCGATAGATGCAGTAAACGCCACAAATCGTCTCATAAGGCGGTATAAAAGGGTCGTCCATTACATTGACAATTTTTTCGTCGTCTTTATCGATGGGAATGGTCTGAAACCGCTTGACCATCATCTTGTCGACATAATCGATTTTTTTTGGCCTAAGTTCTTTTAGAGTACTTTCATGCAACGGGATGCGCATCCTTTCTTATGAATGTATCAATATCCCACTAATTGTAATATCTCAATTTGAACAAAATCAAAGTGTATTTTCGTCGCTGTAGCGATTTTTTTAGATAGAGCTACGCTGCTTTCAAAGCGATGAACGGTTGCAACCATGATGTCTTAATGAACAGATTAAACGCCATCCCCAAAACGAGGAGCAGTGTTTGACTATGAAGACAAAATGATATTAGACAATACCTCCTAAAAAGCGTCTTTTTTTCGTTGGTTTCCCCGTATAAATTCCTCGTTTTCCACAGTCTGAAAACGCCATTCCTAAAACTAGGAATGGCGTTTTTTTAAAGTTAAATGATTGGAATCGCAAGCGTCGAAAGTAAGCTGACACCTAAGAATAAGGCATAGCTGAAAAACGTCGCTTTTGCGTTTCGATCATGTTTATGTCCGAGAATCGCAAACAACAGAACTGCTAAAAACGTAAGTAGTGATAACGACAACAAGTGGTGTTGATCCGTTGAAGGAACGAGCGATTGAACCAAGTGGGCTAAACCAAGCGGTAAAACAATCAGTAAAAAATAGAAACCAAGCCGTGTTTCTGATGGAACTTCAGTTGCTTCGTCGTTCGGATCGATACGTGTGTACATTTTCATGGATCGTCACCTCCTTCTATTTCAGTATAAAGGAAGGGATGGTGAAACCTCGTTACAGTCCCGTAAGAACTACATAACAATTTGACTTCTAGATGACATCCAGATGTCGCCCCGTCTTGAATTTGTAAAAGTCAAAAAACATTTCGACAGGATATGTAAATAAGTGTAAAATGAAGCATCGAGTTACATCTCATCAAGGAGGGAACGACGTGCCTAAGGTGTTTCGCTATTTTTATCTGTCTGATTTGTTGGCCGTCGTCGGTGCGAGCATTTCCTATATCGCCATCTACTGGACGAGTGCAGAACGGTTGACGGCATTTCAGCTTGCCCTGTTGATTGGCGCCGTCTTTTTGACACGGTTCGTCGTCGCGACCTTTAGTGGTCCGTTGATTGATCGTGTCGACCCGGTCCGCTTACTCAAGGGGACGGTTGCCGTCCGGACGGGATTATTAGTTTTGACAGCAATCGGCTTGCAACTGTTTTCCGGCTCGACCGGACTATTGATTGCATTATTGATTGCTCAGACGGTTTTACAGACGATTGGCGGAAATACGGCATTCAAAGTCGTGGTCCGACTTGTCGAAGCAGACCGTCTACCGGTCGCGAATGCCTACTTGAGTACACTCGACCGAATCGGGACGTTAAGCGGACTCTTGATTGGCGGCGTGCTGATTGCGAGCTTTTCCATCGAGACGATTTTACTGATGGAAGCCGTCCTGCATGGCGCAGCGTGGCTGTTGCTCCTGTCCATCAAGCCTGCTGCACCCGGGGGAGAAGGGAAACAGAACCGGTACATCGACGCGTTGACGGAAGGACTGACGTACTTAAAACAAGACCGGCAACTGATGCAAATCTTAGGATTCGCCGTCATCGCCAACTGGATGATTACACCCGCGAATACGTTACTCGCGCCGTTCGCGAAAGACGTCGTCGCTGGCGGAGCAAAAACCTTTTCGGTACTGGAACTCGCCCTCGTCATCGGTGGCATTCTCATGTCGCTGCTCTATGCCCGGTTCGCGAAACAAGTCGCCCACAGTCGACTGTTCCGGCTGTCCGTGTTGTTACAAGGCCTCTTTATCATCATCCTCAGCTGGACGGATACCGTGTCGCTCGCTTTCACCGCGCTCTTTTTACTGGGTGCTGCCCTCAGTTTATTCGGAATTCCGTTTTCGACGCTGCTCCAGCAAACGACGCCGGATTTACTGCTCGGACGGGTCCGCTCGGCGATGGTCGCCGTCTCGACACTTTGTTCTGCGGTCTGTTACGTCTTATCCGGTTATATGACGACCTTCCTGTCAATCGAACACGTTTTTCTGTTTTTCGGCGGTTCAGGACTGGTCGGTGCCGTATTCTTGATGCTTACATCACGTCACGCAGCTAGTAATATCAGTCAGGACAAGGCAGGATAAGGAAATCGGTCTTAAGGTGGAGGGCAAGCGCTTTCTTTCGCAGTACACTTAATAAAAGAAGAACAAAAGGGGATAGCGACGATGGATGGTCTGATGATGATAGCATTGTTATTTTTAATTCCGATTAGTGGGATGACGGTGTTGTTGAATCTGTTATGGCGACGAATTGAAGTAGAATAATATGAAGAAATGAACGGACTGCCGTAAGCCGGCAGTCTGTTTTTATTGCGAAATTTTAGGGGGAGAATCATGAAGAAAATCATCATCATCGGTTCCGGCGGTTCGGGGAAATCGACGTTCGGACGTCAATTGCATGAACAAACCGGGATTAAGGTGTCACATCTCGATGCGTTGTTCTGGAAACCGAATTGGGTTGCCGTCCCGCGGGACGAGCAAATAGAGGTGCAACGGCAGTTGATGGAACAACCGGAATGGATCCTTGACGGAAACTACGGCGGAACACTCGGGATGCGGCTTGACGCCGCCGATACGGTCATCTTTCTCGACATGCCGCGGACCGTTTGTGCGTACCGGGTCATCAAACGTAATCTGAAGTACCGCAACCGGACACGGCCGGACATGGGGGAAGGCTGCATCGAACAATTCAGCTGGCAGTTCCTGAAGTGGGTCTGGCAGTACCCGAAAGCGCGGCGACCGGGTGTCTTACGCCAGCTTGACGAAGTGCGACATGAGAAAAACGTCGTCATTTTGTCATCGAAGCGTGACGTACAGGCGTTTTTAAATCAGCTTTGATGCAATTTGGTTTGCGTTAGTCAGTTTTTCATAATCACTTTTGAGCATGGACATAATCAGTTCGTCAAAATAAACCCCATTATAATTTATCGATTCACGGAGTATACCTTCCGTTACAAACCCTGCTTTTTTATAAGCTGCTATCCCATTTGCATTATGACTATATACTTCAAGTTGAAGTCGATTCAATCGTAGTTTGTTAAATACGAAGTGCAACGTTAATTGTAAAGCTTCCGAACCATAACCTTTTCCTGTTAATTTCAATGAACTCATGGAAATTCGAAATCCTGCTCGCTTATTTTCTTGATCTATCTCAAAAACAGACAATTCTCCTATCATTTTATTGTTACTGTTGAGACAGATTGCAAAATCATATCGTGTTGAATCGCTGTTTATAATTTTTATGTGCTGTTGAATTTGCTCTAATGTAAAGATTGCTTTAGTTGCCGTCACATATCGGATTTCGTCGTCTTGAGATGCTGCTAGCAGTAGAGGTGCGTCTTTTATTGTTAATGGACGTAAGTGAATGCGTTCCTGATGTAGTTGCATGTTAAATCCTCCTATGGTCAGTTTTTTTATTAACACACATGCAAAATAAAAATAAAGAAGCTTAACGTTTATCGACGACTACCTTACCATCCTGATCTAAAAGGGGTGTCATTCCGCTCACCCCGAGACCGCTTGTCATCAAATAATTTACGCCGGTCTGCGTATCGACGACGATTTTGATAATCCCTCCACTGAGGTGTTGTTTTGATTTCAACACGAACCGTTTATCACGCATACTGTACTCGTCTCCTTCTTATTTTAGCTGCGTAGCCAGAAACAAACATAAAAATTAAATTCTTCAGCGGACATAGCGCTATTACTATTAAGATAACTGAATTTGAAAGGAAAAAGACCGTTTTGACTGCGAAAATCACAGTCGAAACGGTCTTTTTTCAGTCGATTATTCGATTAGTTTGCTCCGACGGCTTCCGCCTCAAACGCAAGCACTGGTCCGAATACTTCGTAATGCAGTTGCTCCGTCGCTCCTTGCCAGTTCGACGCGACGAACCGAATCATCGCTTCCGGTCCGCAGACGAAGGCGATTGCAGACTTGTCGACGTTTTGAATGACTTCTTCCGTCAATCGACCGGAAGTTGTCCCTGTTTGTGCATGCCGTTCCGCATAACGGATGACCGTTGCACCGGCTGTTTCCAGGCTTGCGAGACGCGTCGAAAAGGCGCGGTCGCGGTCATCTTGAATCGCGACGTAGAGCGTGACGGACCGACTTGCCGCAAGTGCTGCATCGGCAATCGCGAGCAAGGGTGTCAGACCAATCCCGCCAGCGAACAGGACGACGGGTGCTTGACCGGTTGGTAACGCAAAAGTACCGGCAGGTGCACTGAGCAGGACCGTATCGCCGATGTTTGTTGCGTCATGCAATTGCTTCGACACGCTTCCGTCGCGTTTGACGGCAATCGTGTAAAACGCATCACCAGGGCGATTGATTAAGCTGTACTGCCGGTTTTGCCACAGTCCTGCCGGCGTTTTGATTCGGAGCGTCACGTATTGTCCGGGTGTAAAGGCCGGTAACGTCAAGGCATGTGTTGGCTGCAAGGTAAACGATTTGATATCCGACGCTTCTTCAGTGATTGCAGTCACCGTGAAGGTCTGATATCCAGTGAAGCCTTTTGCCTGTTCGTCTTGTGCATAAAGTTCGGCTTCAAGCGTCATGAACAAATCAGCGATTTCCTGATAGGCGAGTCCCCACGCGTCGATGATTGCCGGAGTTGCTGCGTCGCCTAAAACTTCTTCAATCGCGCGCAACAGTTCTGTCCCGACGATTGGATACATCTCCGGTTTGATTTGCAGGCTCCGGTGTTTATGTAGGACGGGCAGGAGCGTTGGTTTTAAGACGTCGAGTTGATCGATGTTCGCAGCTGCCGCATAGACGGCGTGAGCGAGGGCTTGCGACTGACGGTTTGTTTTTTGGTTCGTCTGATTAAAGATGTGCGTCATCTCCGGGTGCCGTTCAAACAGGCGTTGATAAAAGACACGGGTGATCGCTGGTCCGTGTTCTGCAAGAACAGGGACGGTCGACTTGATGAGTTGAATCGTTGTTGCGTTTAACATATGACCACTTCCTTTTCAGTTCGTTCTCCCACAGTATTAGAGCTTTCGTCCGAAAATACAACATATAAAATACTAGATTAAAAATGAAAGTGAATTTTGTCACAAACGTGCCATCGATTCGTCAAGAAACGGACAAAAACCACTGACTAGTGTCAGCGGTCAAGTCGGAATCCAAAGTTTTGAGAAATCAAGGTAACCGAACGAATCGATGACGAGGTTCTGCAGTTCGATCGGATAAGGAATGAGTCGCGTATCATCAAACAGCGGGATGAAATAGGAGGCGTCGATGACGTAGCGCTCGAACGACTGGTGGAGCAGCATCCAGTCTTCAAACGGTGTGTCGTCATATAGTTGGATACGCCGTTCCATCTCCGGCATCTGACGGTACAGCTTGGCCGGCGGAGAATATTCATTCGTTAAGAACTGATGGAACGCGACCGTCAAGTTGCGCTCGAACACTTCCGCGTGGATCGCGAGATCGATGTCGGCGAAAGCGTGCAGGTCGGTGATACTTTCTTTGAATCCGACCGGAACGAATTCATAAGGAATGCGTTGGCGGTCGAACATTTCACATAACCAGTACGTCACGTTTTCCGTAAAGTCCGTCAGTTTAATCCGGATCGGCCGGTCGAACGTGACGGGTGGTCCATCGGGAACGACGTATTCTTGACTAAACTCACCGAGAAAGCCGCGGACGTTCGGTGTACCGCGCTCGTTGAACTCGGTGATAAAGGGGCGGACGGAAGCAATCAGACGGTGGATGTAGTGCCGCGCCTCCTCACTTTCGAAGGCGCCGCCCGGACGGGGATTCAAGAAAATCAAGCCGAATCCGGACTGGGTGGCAATCGTCCCGGTTGCGCTCGATTCCGATAACGACGTCCGGTAAACCGGATCGTAGGCGTCCGGCATCTGGATGAACTCGATCCGGTCGAGTAACGCCCGGACGCCGTAAAAATTCGCGAACGCCTGTAAGACGGTTTTTTTATCATCCTGTTGCGTCAGTTGAAACGGACCGGTCCCGATTCCTTCTTTATGAATGCTCGTGTGAAGTGTCGCAAGCTTCGGTAAAATCGAGTTCCGTTGCTGATCAAGGATCAGGTCGACCCGGTACGGTCCGTTCGATTTAATCTGTTCGACGTGGCGATACGACCAGGCGTAAGCAGGAAAGGCGATCAGTTCCCGTAAACTTTTTGTGACATCTTTACTCGTCATCAGTGAACCGTCGTGGAAGCGGACGTCTTTTCGTAAATAAAGCGACAAGGTGTTGCCTTGCCAAGCATAGTGATGGGCAAGTTCCCCTTTAAGCAGACAGTCTTCATCAATCCAAAACAAGCGGTTAAAGACATTTTGGACGAGGTGGGCACTATGGATATCGGCTGCTTCGAGCGGATGAGCCGTCAAGAAGGGCCGTTTCCGCGGAATGAGTAAAGCGTCGGATGCCGTTTGGACATAACCAAATTTTTGTTCGAGCCGCCGCATGAACCGCCCGGTCTGAGCAGGGGACCAGTCCCAACTGAGCTGTTCCGTCACGGCGTCAATCGATTCCCGGTCGATCCGCTCGAGCAGCTGACGGGCCAGTTCGCGCTCGACGTGCCGCAACCAGACGAGCTCCGACAAATGTCCCCGCCCTTGACCACTCGTATAATCAAGCCAACCGTCGTCTTGCCAGCGCTTCAAATAACGTTTGAATTGTTTCGGACTCAAATGAACCGTATCGGCGAGTTGCTGGATCGTATAGTGTCCGTCGCGACAGGTTTTCCATAACGTAAAGAGATACGTTTCCATCAGTTGCTCCTTCCTTTAAAAGGGGACATTAATTTATGAAGATGTCCATTTTTCAATCAATCTGTCTTGTTTATCATACAGGTAGAGAATGGAAGGTGACAATATGAAATGGAAAGATATACCTAAACCAATTAAAGTCAGACTCGTAACATCCTTTTTTAACCGGACGGTGTCATTCGCCATCATGCCGTTCATGGCCTTATTGTTCGTCGATGCCTTTAATAAAGTCATTGCCGGATTGTTTTTAATCAGTACCGTCTTCTTAAGTTTCTTCATCGGATTGATCGGCGGGTACCTCGCCGATCGTTTCCCGAGAAAACGGTTGCTCGTCCTCTCGACGACAGCGACCGGCTTGATGTTCCTTGCGATGACGATCAGTCTTGCCGTCAATCAGATGATTGCCTTCACGATTGCCTACGCCATCTTTACCGTCACGAGTAACATCGGGCGACCGGCGATGGGGGCGATCATCATTGACGCGACGACGCCGGACAATCGGCGGGCGGTCTATGCGATCGATTACTGGTTGATCAATCTCTCGATTGCACTCGGGACGGCACTCGGAGGCTGGCTCTACGTCAGCAACAAACTGTTCCTGTTCAGCTTATTGACGTGTACGTCGCTTCTCTTACCGGTCGCGTATCACTTCCTGCTCGACGAATCGAAACACGTCTGGCGGAAGCAGCCGTTCCGGTCCGTCCTGACCGACATCACGAACAGTTACCGGATCGCCTGGCGCGACCGCCCGTTCGTCAAGGTCGTGCTCGGTTCGATGTGTATCCTCGCCGCCGAGTTTTCGATGGGCAGTTACGTCGCCGTCCGGCTGGCGGACGAGTTCAAGACCGTCGAAGTCGGTGGTCTCCTCGTCAACGGTGTCCGGATGGTCAGTCTGATCAATATCGAGAATACGATTCTCGTCGTCTGTTTGACGTTTTTCATCCAACGGCTTGCGAACCGATTTTCTAACCGGAAGACGCTTGTCGCGGGACTGGCGTTATACCTGGTCGGCTACATGACCGTCACGAGTGCGAATTCGATGACCGTCCTGTTGACGTTCATCTTCATCGCGACGATCGGGGAATTGTTGTATTCCCCGACGTTAAACGCTGAAAAAGCGAATATGATGCCGGAAGATAAACGCGGCGCCTACTCGGCGTTCGCCGGGACGTCCCACGCCGGGGCCGACTTGATTTCACGCTCGACGATCATCCTCGGAGCGGTCCTAGCCCCGTTCATGATGAGTGTCTATATCGGATTGATCGTCTTCCTCGGATTAGTCTTAGCGTATTCGGGTCTTTACATGAAAGAAGTCGTCGAGACGAAACGAAACGTCTCGTAATCCAAAAGGAGTGGATAAAATGGAGGAATTGACAACGGAGCGGCACCGTTTACGACGCTGGCGCATGAGTGACGCTGAAGATTTATATGCCTATGCGAAAGATCCGCGTGTCGGACCGAACGCGGGCTGGGCACCGCACGCGTCCATCGACGAAAGCCGCGCCGTCATTACGATGTTTCAAGAAGCGAATGATGGTTATGCAATCGTCGACCGAGCGACGGACCAGGTCATCGGCAGCTTCGGGATGCATACGCGCCGACCGGTCGAGGCACTGGCTGGCAAAAAACAAGTCGAGTTCGGATTCGTCCTGCACCCTGATTACTGGGGACAGGGACGGATGCCTGAGATTGTCGACGCGGCACTTGCTGTCGCTTTTGTGGAGCTTGAGATGGAGATCGTCTGGTCTGCCCATTTTGATTTTAACGGACAATCGCAACGCGTCATCGAAAAAATGGGCTTCCGCCACGTGCTCGACCGACCGTTCGTCATGGAGCGGATTGACGGGCGGACGGTGACGAGCCGGTTGTATCAATGGACGCGGGAGCGGTATGAAGCGGAACGCAAGCGAAACGTACCGGAGGATCTAACATGCTGACGATTTATCTGACGCGGCATGGCGAAACCGAATGGAACATAGAACAGAAGCTGCAAGGCTGGTCGGATTCACCGTTAACTGAAAAAGGAAAAAGAAATGCCTGTCAGTTAGGTGAAAGGCTGAAGTCTATCGCATTTCAAACGGTCTATTCCAGTCCGAGTGAAAGAAGTTTATGTACGGCTCGATTGATGATGCAGGGACGGACGTGTCCGTTTGTGATCGAGGAGGATTTAAAAGAGATACATTTTGGGGACTGGGAAGGGCAAAACAGACAGGTGTTAAGTGAGAACTATCCGCAAGCCTATTTCAACTTTTGGAATGCGCCACATCTGTATATATCAGAAACAGGTGAAAACTTCTTTGAGCTGAAACGACGTGTTCTTGCATTTTTTGAGAAACTGAAAAGTCGACATCAAACAGGAGAGGTTCTAATTGTCACGCACACAGTCGTTATTAAAATATTGTTGGCCACTTTAAAAAAGCAACCGCTTGAAAAATTATGGTCAACACCTCCATTCATAAAGGATACATCCTTGACGATTATTGAATGCGTTGAGGATCAGCTTAAAATTGTGCTAGAAGCAGACATAAGCCATATCCAACAGCAGGAACAGGTTATGGAACGTTAATTCTAAAAGATCGACATTAGAGAAAGTAATTTTTAATGAAGAGGGCTGTTTGACGGAGGGGAAGTGGAACTTTTTTCTCCCTGTCAGACAGCCTTCTTTTAATCAATGCTCATGTTTGTTTCATACCTGTAATCGCTCTAACGGTGTCAAGGAAGACGTGATCAACTCTTCGCTTTCGATAACGATTGCAGTCAATCCGCTGTCAGTTCTGGTTTCGTGCCATTCGCCGCTATCCCAAAACACGGCATCACCGCTCTGGACTTTAACGGATGTATCGTCTTCACTTCTAACCCAGCCTTCCCCGCTCACAAGTAAAAGCAACTGGGGAACAACCGCTTGATGATAACCAATTAACCCGGCGACATCTAAATGGACACACCCTATATGAACGGGCTTCTCTGTCTGCGTGATCCGCGACATTACAAAATCAGAGTCGAATTTTGTGATTTTTTTCCCGGTCTCTTTTGTGAATCGATAAAGTTTCATATAATTCCCCCGATGCATTGTTTGCTACCTGATTTAATTTCGCTGACGTTTAGAAATAACCAGTTGCAGGACGATGCTAATCAGGCCTGCTATGACAAATTTGAACAAGTAGTTATCCGTTAATCCAATGAGGACGTAACCGTTGATTTTTTGAAGTAAGGTCGCTTCAGGGACCCAGTCGATGACAAATCCGATCCCGAACAGTGCCGGCAGGCTAAGTACTAGATAGACAATGATGAAGGAAAGTAGAAACGTTTTGATTTTCAAGCTAACTCACCTCTATCGCGATGTATTTATGACTGCAAAAGTACAATGATCAGGATAAAAGTAGAAAAAGATCCAGCAGACAATAAGATCAACATCTTCGGGCGATTGATTTCTTGTGAAGGTTTAAATACTTCTTTTGAAAGTGTCATCCAAATGACTAAAGAAACGATGATCACTAAAAATAAAAAATCTTCAGGCATCAGTCAGTCCTCCTTCAATTCACTTTAATCTTCAGATCGTAACCAGCTAATATAGATATTTAAATTAGTATTAACCCCTTTTGATTCTAATAGTCGTGCAACTTGTTCTTTTGAAATGTAAAAGCTTGCACTTGTATTCAAAACTAAATGCGTCAAGTATTGGGAAAGAGAGTCAAGGATGTCGGAATCTTTCGTTTTATCAATATGTTT
The DNA here is from genome assembly GCF_018618595.1 of Exiguobacterium sp. s133. Classification (NCBI taxonomy): domain Bacteria; kingdom Bacillati; phylum Bacillota; class Bacilli; order Caryophanales; genus Exiguobacterium; species Exiguobacterium sp. s133. The sequence goes on along the minus strand of NZ_JACSMK010000003.1, from coordinate 163,736 downwards.
CATCAGTTCATGAACTAATTGTTCTTGTTCTAGACCAATGGTCATCCAAGAAGCGAATGCATCCAAAACGGTGTCAGTATCCTCACTTTGAATATATTGATTAATTTCTTCAACTGAAGGATAACTCGCATAAAACGCATCAAGATCTAGTGGTTCTAAGTCTGGTTCTTGGATCAGCCAGCGGGATAGAAAATCTTGAAAGGTTGGAGCGACTTCGCGTGTGGATGCATCTGAAATGTCTAGGTACCAGATGGATGGATTTTTATCATCATGATCAAAGTTTAAGTAGTAAAAATAAATCCCTTCGCCGTCACCAATAATGACATGTTTGCCTACGACATCCCATTCCGGTAATATATGCTTCGTCGATTTGACGAACGATTCGTAGCTGAGCCCTTCGAGATAACGGATTGGTAAATAACTCGCATCTCCAGGCTCAGACCATGTGTTTTCAAAATCTACCGAAACAGTGTTATACAGGATGGTACCTCCGTTTTGATCTCTTAACAAGGTGAGAAAAATTTCCGGGAATGTCACCTGTAGTTCAGTTTCAATTTGATGGACCTCATTTTCCGATAAAGGTGCGAGAATACCATAATCGTCTTCTTTATCCCAAATGTTCATTATGTTCATTTTTCATCTCCAATCAAAAAAGTATGTAAAAGAATGAAGGGTTCCTTTTTAATAAAATCCATTTTTTTGTGAACAAAATCACTTCTGCATCTGTCGTTTCGTAAGCAGCATCGGTAAGAAAAAGTAAAGATTCATACTGATCATCGAAATGAGATAACTGCTCAAAATGACGATGATTCCATTGACTCCAGTCTGATGTAAAACAAATTGTGGTAAAAAATAGGCGGCGAGTCCGATGGCGATGACCCATGTCCCTGACGAGATGGATAACCATATGATGACGACGAGATAAAGCAACCCGATCGCATAACTGACAGGGAGCGAAAACGTCACGGTCGGTGAATCGATGAAGCGGTCGGCAAAAACGGTCACCAAGATACTGACTGAAAATAAGCCGCCGAACAGTCCGGACAGCACCTTTTGACGGACAGGACTGACCGGATGCGTCGAAAGGTACCGCAAGATCAACGCGAGGCAGACGATGAGTAATGCAACTGCGCTCGCAAAACTCAATAACAGAATGGCGCTGTAGGAGACGGCACCCGTAAAGAGCTGTTGAAAAAACGAAAAACTGGATCCACCTACTAACACAAGCCCGAAGATTTGCAGCAATCCTTTCCAATCAAAGGCCAGTTCGTTCGAAATCGACTGGATGTAAGCAGCCGGACTATCGCCGGTAATGGATTTGACCGATTTGCCGTCCGTCTCAGCGTCGCGCAAGTGATCCGCGAGTTCGCTGACGATGTCTTGCGTCGCCTGTTCATTTTTTCCGGAAGCTAACAAATAGATTTTTAAGTCCTCTAAAAAACGAGTTGATTCAGTGGATAAGGGATGCATCCATCATTCCTCCTTTAAAATCTGGTTGACGCTTGTCGAGAGTCTCTCCCAACGTGCCGAGAAAGCGGTCAGTTCGTCGCGTCCTGCCGAAGTGATGGCATAATACTTTCGTTTCGGTCCGCTCGGTGAGACCCGTTGCGTTGCTTCAATCCAACCCAATTTTTGCATCCGCATCAATAACGGATAAATCGTTCCTTCGCTGACGTCAGCAAAGCCATAGGTCGCAAGCTTCGTTGCCAGTTCATAACCGTAGACTTCTTCTTCTGCGATCAACGCTAGTAAACAACCGTCAAGAATGCCCTTTAACATTTGAGTAGATGACATATGAATTCCTCGTTTCACTATCTTGTATTGCAAGGTAAATATAGTTTATCACTCAATAACTTGTAATACAAGGTAGTGAATGAAATTTTCCTGATAATTGAAAAAAACAAGTGCAATCGACATTGATATGCAATATATTAGTTTTATGGATAACTCAAAAAAGGCTCTTAAAATCAAGCGGACTTCCTTGAGTCAGGAAGTGTATCAGCACTTGCAGCAACAAATCATCACCTTGGAGCTGGCGCCTGGTGAAAAATTGAACGATTTGGAACTGGCGGAACAATTCGGTGTCAGCCGGACGCCGGTCCGGGAAGCACTGAAAAAACTGGAAGAGGAGGGACTCGTCGTCTTTAAACCCGGTTCACGGACGAACGTGACGGCACTGGATGTGGTGCAGGCACGCGAGACGTTTCCGATCGTCGCGACGCTCCATGGACTCGCGAGTCAACTGGCGTTTCCGCACATTACGCCGGAGACGTTAGAGACGTTACGCAAGCTGAATAGCGAATTTCGGACGGCGATCGGTCAGGAGGATGCCCTCGAGGCGATGCAATGTGATGATGCGTTTCATCATGTCTTCTTACAGGCAAGTCAGAATCAGCAACTGACTGAAACGTTGAGTCGCTTGACGCCGCTCGTCCGCCGGCTGGAGTTCGCCCAGTTCAGCCGGATCGGCAGTTCGTCGGCAGATGACCACGATGCGATCATTCAAGCGTGCGAACAGCGGGATGTCGATTTACTCGTCCGCTTGACGAGGCAGAACTGGAATGGGCTCGGTCGCCATATCATTGCAGCACTGAAGGAGGAGTGAAAATGCGTCCGCTCGTACTCGGTACCTTGGCGGCATTGTTTTTTGCCGTCACCTTCATCCTGAACCAATCGATGCAAGGAAGTGGGGGGCACTGGATTTACAGTGCGGCACTCCGGTTTTATTTTATGCTGCCGTTGTTGTTTATAATCGTCGCTTTTCGCCGGCGGGTCGGACACGTCTACCGGGCGCTCCGCGAAGACCTGAAATTTTGGCTCATCTACGGGACGATCGGCTTCGGCATTTTTTACAGCGGGATTTGTTTTGCTGCCGATCATGCGCCCGGTTGGTTGATCGCCGGGACGTGGCAACTGACAATCCTTGCTGGTCCGTTGCTTGCGCCGTTGTTTCACCAGAAGATTCCCTGGACGGCGTTACGGTTTTCCCTTGTCATCGTCGCCGGCGTCATCGTCATGCAACTTGCCGTCGCGGAAAACGTCAGCCTGTCATCGATGCTGTACGGTGTCGTCCCGGTCCTGATTGCAGCGGTCGCCTATCCGCTCGGGAACCGGAAGATGCTCATGCGGTACGGGGACCAACTCGACGTGTTCGACCGGATTCTCGGGATGACGCTCGCGAGTCTTCCGTTTTGGTTCATCTTGACGGCATTTGCATACCGTTCGAGTGGCTTCCCTTCGATGGCACAAGTATCACAGTCGGCACTCGTCGCAATCTTTTCCGGCGTCGTCGCGACGTCCTTGTTCTTTTACGCGACATCGCTCGTCCATCGTGATCCCGTCCGGCTCGCGACAATCGAGGCGACACAATCGTTCGAAATTTTGTTCACCGTCCTCGGAGAAGCCGTCTTTTTACACGCGGCATTTCCGTCAGGTCTCGGACTGCTCGGTATCATCCTCGTCATGCTTGGGATGACACTCCACAGTTTTCGGCAAGCCAGTCCGACCGTCATCTCGGATTGACTTTATTTCAACTACCTTAATTTAAAAATAACTTAGCAAACGAGGGAACAAGGATGGTACTTACAGGAACACTTGTCAACACAGGACTGATCATCGTCGGGACGTTACTCGGCCTCCTGTTTCACAGAATTCCCGAGCGGACGAAAGAAACGGTCGTCCAGGCAATCGGTCTCGCCGTCGTCGTGCTCGGTGTCCAGATGGGATTGAAAAGTGAGAACTTTTTAATCGTCATCGGCAGTCTCGTCATCGGTGGGGCGCTTGGCGAATGGTTGCGGATCGATGAAAAGCTCAACCGGCTCGGCGAATGGCTCGAACTGAGAATCGGCCGGGGACGCCCGTCAAACATCGCTGAAGGATTCGTCACGGCGACGCTGATCTTCGTCATCGGCGCGATGGGCGTGCTCGGGGCGCTTGACGGCGGATTGCGTCAGGATCACGACGTATTATATACGAAAGGACTGATTGACGGCTTTACGGCGCTCGTCCTCAGTTCGACGCTCGGCATCGGCGTCATCTTCTCCGCCATTCCCGTACTTCTGTATCAAGGGGCGATTGCGCTCGGTGCCGTCGCGATTACACAGTTCATTCCCGATGCGATCCTGCAACAGTTCATCGTCGAGATGACGGCGACCGGCGGAGTGATGATTTTAGCGATCGGGTTGAATCTTGCCGGCATCACAAAAATCCGGGTCGCAAATCTCCTGCCCGGTATCGTGATGGTGGCCGTGATCGTGACGGGGCTTCAACTGTTCGGGTTCAATTAAAAAACTGCGTCCTTCATTCCGTTGACAACGATTGTCTCCGGGATGAAGGACGCAGTTTTTTTAGTATGTGAGGTGCAACGCGTCCGCAGGTAAGACGGTCGTCGAATAATCGAGTAACTGATGCTGCTTATAGGTGAATGTGTGTTGACGCGGTGGACCGCTTAAGATGTTCGGTAAATAATGTTTTAAGTTACTGATGATCCCGATATTGTCCGGATCAAGAATCCAGTTTAGCGATTTCCAGTCGAGAATCCCTTCGCGCGTCACGAGCGGTGTCGGAAGTGTTTGACCATCCGGTAAATCGGCGAGGTAGAGGTAGATGCCGACTGCCTGTTCAGCGCGTAGGACGGCGGTACCGGCGAACTGGACTTGTGACAGCATGATTCCCGTCTCTTCGAACGTCTCCCGGATGACAGCGGCAGACGGAGTTTCACCAGGCTCGATTTTACCGCCGACACCGTTCCACATTCCCATCGCCGGCTGCTTTTGCCGGTTGAGCAAGAGGAACTGTTCGCCTTGGCGGACCAGACAAAGCGTATACGGGTAGGGTACGTCCTGCACGATCAGAACAGCTCCTTTTTCCAACTCGCATACTGTTCGTCTGACGGGACGGGTTGGATCGTTTTCTTTCCATCCGTCCAAGTCGTCAAGGCTTGTTCCGTCAAAATCCGGTGGCCGGTTTCCGTCCGGACGGCAAGTAAACTCCGTTTATTGAACGGGGAGGCGGCATGCTGCTGGATGATTTGTTCGATTGCTGCGAGCTGCTCCGGCAAAAGCGTCTGTTGGGTATAAAAATGGTAGCCGATGATGAACGTGTCGTCGAGTCCTATCCGTTGCATTTCAAGCTGGTACCCGGCACCGTTCGGGGCAATCCGGAAGCTGCCGCTTGGTGAAAGGACGGTCTCACCTGTCAATGGAACAGGGCGTAAGGCGAGATTGATTCCGAACCCACTGTCGACGAGGTACGTCGCGCCTGCATGCTGGAGGAGAATCGCGACATGGGTCGGACCAGTCGCCGACCAGACTTCGTGTTCATTGTCATAGACGGTCGCTTTGACGAGCGCGACATCAAATCCTTTGATCCGCAAAATTTCATAGAGCAGATGATTTAAATCGTAACAGACACCGCCTGCTTGATTGGTGACAAACGTCTGCTCAAGGCGTGCTTCGTTAAAAGGTAACGTCCGTTTTGAGAGGACGGCCTGATTATCAAACGGCAGGTGGTAGGCGAATGCTTCTAATAGAGATGGTAAATCGTCAAACGTAATCGGCCGGTCAAGTGGAAACTGTATCCGGGATGCGATTGTTTTCATAAAAGATGACAATTGAATTCCTCCTTTTTCAATCTCCTTAGTATGGCACAAAATGTCTGAAATTTAATTAAACAGTCTGGATAGTACCGAATCAATTGATTTTTTAAAATGAAATGAATCGATGAAAAAGGGGTTTTCGGGAAATTAAAGCGAATAACGTTCAACTAGTTCCTCATTTAACGAATCACTAGCATCGCACATATCGATAAAGTATGGTGCCTGCCATTTTTGAGTTGCGATGGCTTGTTTACTTGTTGGTGTATCCCAAATCGGATAAACACGCATCGCCATCTTTCCTTTTGTTGCATCAGATGAAAGAACATTTTGTTGAAGAAGTACTTCTTTCGGAAAGATGAATTGTCCGAATGCTGTCTCATTTTTAAAAGTCGTGATGACTAATAAATCAGGGGCTTCGTCATATCGATAGGGCTGATTCTTATTGTCGTCTTTTTCCCAAAGGACCACAAACTGCCCTAGTTTTGTAGGCGTTACATGTCCTATCCGAAAACGAACGGTTTTGGAAAATATTTTAAAAGTCCCAGCACCATAGTTCGCATTTTGTGGTTCTTCTTGAACCCTCTCTAATGGTAAACGATTGGGTTCATAAATGATTTTATTTACATAATTCAGTACTTCGAAAAAATCATGCACGTTTCAGTTCACCTCTCAACGGATTTAAATCGTCTATAGTTAGTATAAAGCTGTATATCACGAATTCTATTTGAAATGACATTACGCGTATAAAGGAGATCATCAATGAGACAGTCTAAAACGAATATTGAAAAAGAGATTCCGATTTTCGGACTGAAGCAGGAAGGGATGCATTATCAACACAAGGCGAGCGTCTATGCTGTTGTCGTTGATAAGGAGCAACAAAAATACCTAAGCGTTCGGACCAATTCACAACATTTCTTCCTTCCCGGGGGTGGGATGGAAGTCGGTGAAACACCTGAGCAAGCACTTCACAGAGAACTGTTAGAAGAGACGGGTTATACGATTCGTATCAAAGCACCGATTGGACGGGCCAAACAGTATTTGATAGCACAAAACGGGCAAACCATCCTCAACGATGCGTTATTTTACAAAGTGACGTTACTCGAGTTGACACAAGCGGCAGTCGAAATGGATCATCATCCGGCGTGGCTTAGTCTTCAAGATACGGATAAGTTATTTCATGCGCATCAGAGATGGGCGGTCAGGGAAGCCGTCGATTAATAAAATCATCGAATTAAAAGCAAATGCTGGTTCCGTAAACAAAGGACACCCATCTGGCCAAAAGATTTGGGGCGATGGATGCTCTAATTCGGAGCACTTCATTGTCTATATGCTGTCTTCTCGGAACGGTGAAGTGAAGGGGGCCTCAAAAAGCGACATAAAAGGGTTGTTCCGCTTCGTTTAATATTTTAAGAATCCGTTCACTGAAATTTGACCAGGTCACCATGTCTAAAACTTCTTCTAAACTGAAAAAGCCGACTTCCAGACTTTCGTTGCTCGTTTGCGGTGTCCCACCGACTGCTTTTGCCAGCCAACAGGTCGCGCAAACATGTTGGCTTATGTTTTGATAGATGCTGCAAAAGCGAGTCACCTCAATATCGATTCCAGATTCTTCTTTCACTTCACGGATGATTCCGTCCTCGATGGTTTCTCCTAGTTCAATGACCCCACCCGGAAATTCCCAACCTCGCTCTGGTCCTTTGATAAGCAGGATTTTTCCGTGTTCATCAAGGACGACGGCACCTGCTGAGAGTGAATGTTTTGGCATCATCTAATCTCCACCTTTATTTAAATATAAGACTTGTAACAGTCACTATATCTTGTTTTATGCTCTGCCAGTCAACGAATACTGGCTGTACAACCAGCTGATGGCATCCTTTAAATCACTTGCAATGTAGTCAATATGGATGTTATTTAATTCGTCACGATGGTCGCGTAACGACATTTCCCCCGCACCTGTTCGTACTAAAATTTTAAGGGATCCTGCTGTTGAAGCCGCGAGCATGTCGGTCCAACGATCCCCGATGACGACACAATTTTCTAGAGTTAAATTATGAGTTTTTTGCGCCTTCGATAACATGCCGATACTAGGCTTCCGGCACGTGCAACCTTCTTGAGGATTGTGTGGACATATGTATACCTCATCAAAACCAAATCCAGTCAATTCCTGTTGAAAGTCTTCGATTGTTGCTAACCCTTTAGAAATACCGGGCTGATTTGTGAATGAAAATAATGGAATCCGGTCTTTTTTTAATCGATTGATTGCCAAAGCCGTATACGGAAACAGTTCAAATTCTCCCGGATAGTGAATTGTAGAGCTACCTCCAATTGTGCCATCACGATCTAAAAATACGGCCTCTATGTCCCTCATCTTGTCATCTCCTGTAAAAAAATTATAAAGAATTGATTTAAAAAGGAAGTTCATCTGGATCGATTTCAAGTGGTAATACAATTTTGAATTTTGTTTTAGCGAGGTTGAGTTCGTTGGAATAATCCTCGCTATTAATAAGGTCGGTATAAATATTTATATTAAAGCGGTAGCTTCTTGGTAATTCATCAATTGTTAAGTCACGAGGTTCAAGAATATTACGGTCAGATAAAAGCTCTATTAGGCTGAAATAGTTATCTGACAAATCAGTTTTTAGCATATTTTTAGATTCCCAATTGCTTATAGATCTTAGGCGACTTTTTGTACTTATTCCGTATTCAAAATCATATACTTCCTGTTCTTTAGCGTATAACAGAAATAATAATTCTTTTGGGGTAAGTCGTCTTTTTTGTATCATCTCTCTAAAATCATTAGATTTTACTCCTTCATTTTTAACATGGATATTTGAAGTATTATTCTTAAAACGATACCATCCACCCGAAGTTATTCTATTGTTAAGAGAATGGATTCCAACTGCTAAAGCATTTTCTAATTCTGATAAATTACTAAATAGTTCTGTCTGGTGTTTTTCTCTAATTTCATTTCTAAAGTCGCTATATTCTTTTTGAGATTTAGTTTCCATGATTTTTGAATAATTATCTTTTTCTAACCGCATCTTTCTTGTTTCATCATTATCATTAAGTAATACACAAAAAAGCTCTTTACCAGTCTCGACTGCATACGAGTATTCCCAATGTGTAAAACTAAGACCGCTCTCTTTTTCAATACTTCCATATCGATAGCCTAAGATTAAAATATAAGCATCCGATTCATCTATCCATTTTCTAATTACTTCTTTTGAAGGTTCATTACCTGGTTGAAATAATTCCATTCCTGCTGGTATGTGTCCATATTTCAATATGACTTTTATTGCTCGTTCGCGTTCTTCGATTAAATCTTGATATGTTGAAGAAATAAAAATTTGTAATTTACGTTCCATTTAATAACTCACTCCTATAGGCTAAAGTTTAATTTGATTGCTTGTGACATCTCTTTATCTTTTGATCCATTTTGCTCCTCGTCCACGTCCTGAGGGTTTGATGAGTCCTTCATCCCGAAGTTCACGCAGAATTCGATTAATCGTTGCTTCGCTGACATCCGGGCAGGCGTTCCGGACATCCGCTTTAGTGAACGGTGTAATACGGCTTTCGACAAATTGACGAATTCGTCCTGCCTTGTTTTGATTGCCGGTCGTAATCAGTCCGACCCGGTCCTCCAGTTCCTTATAAGCGGCAAGGATTGTACTCAACAGGTAGTTGATCCATGGGAAAGGATCCTGCTGATTCTGATGCCAGTGAATAGAAGACAGTCGAAGCGACTCATAGTAGTCTTCCTTACGCGACTCGACAATCTTTTCCAGACTGATGTACCGTCCAACCTCGAAACCTTCCTGGTAAAGCATTAATAGTGTTAATAAGCGTGACATCCGACCATTTCCATCATTGAATGGATGAATCGACAAGAAATCTAGTACAAAGAGGCTCGTCAAGATAAGTGAATCGACGTCTTCTTGTTGCCGCCTGTCACGCAGACTATCGCATAATGCTTGAACTGAGGCAGGTGTCTCGAATGCCGGCACCGGAACGAAACGTGTCCGTCGTGTCCCGTCAGGAAACGTCTCGCTGATTTCGTTATCGACGTTTTTCCAACGACCACCTTCGACGGGAACGAATTTATAAAGTTCCTTATGAAGTTGTAACAACACGTTTGCATTGATTGGAATATCTTGTGCCGAAGCATGTATCAAATTCAAGACATCGCGATAACCGGCGATCTCTGCCTCGGAACGGTCGGCAGGGTCTGCTGATTTTGACATGATGGTGTGGAGGCGGCTTTCTGTAACGACAATTCCTTCAATCGCGTTCGATGCTTTTGTCGACTGAATGACAGCGACGTCTCGTAACATATTGAGGATTTGAGGAGCTTGTTGTTTATACAAATCTTGTTTCCCTTTATATTCATTGATTCTACTGATTAAGCGAACCGTTTCCATCGGCAGTGCAATGGTATTTAAATAACTATACGTATAATTTCTCACAAGTAGCGCCTCTTTCATTAATAGACTCATTGATAGCTAAACATGTTCATTTACTAGAGAAATGAGTATGTTTAATTAAACTATAACGTATTTAAGCGTGTTCAAGAAGAATTAACATACTCATTTTAAGACGAAATGAGTATGTTTATTCAAAAATGAACTAATTGATATGGATTTAAAACGATTAAATATAGTCAAAAACAATCGAAATGAGTATGTTTAACCATAAATGAGTTAGTTTTTGATTTGCAGTCCAACACAAAGCGACGAATATCAAAATCATGTAGCAAAACAAGTTGATCGTTTTTACTGTAGCCCGGTCATCGAAGTCGAAAAAGATGAATCGTTTGTTTGGTTGAAAACAAATGAGCAAGCAGGTATTTTAACGTTTAACGTCTAAATTATAGCTTTAGACGTACATAGGGGAGTGAAGAAAGATGTTCATGCACCAGATTACAGAACGATTGAGTTTGAAGTTGATTGAACGCCAGGATGCGGACGCGTTATATGCGCTTGTCGACGCCAACCGGGACCACTTACGGGAATGGCTCGGCTGGGTCGACGGGGCGACGGGAGCTGAAGTCTACCGTGAGGAAGTGATTCCGATCTGGCTGAAGCAATATGCGGACGGGGACGGTTTCGCTTGTGGGATTTATTATGACGGAGCACTGGTCGGAACGGTCGCCCTGCACGAAATCAATCAAACGTTACGGCAGACATCGATTGGTTATTACGTAACGGGGGATGGACGCGGAAAAGACTTGATGACGGAAGTCGTTCACTTCGTCACAGCATACTGCTTCACGACACTCGGCTTGAACCGAGTCGTCATTGAATGTGCGGCCGGCAATACACGGAGTCAACGAATTCCCGAGCGGCTCGGGTTCGTCAAAGAAGGAACATTACGGTCGGCAGAACGGCTTTACGGAGAATTCCATGATATCATCGTCTACGCGATGCTTGCACAGGACTGGCAATCGAAAATGACACAGGTCGAACAAACGGAAGTAGGGCACAGCCGATGATAAATATCCGCTTTGAACCGATGACGGAAACGATGTATCAGACGTATTTACCGACGGCAATTGAAGAGTACGCCGCGGAAAAGGTGAAAGCCGGAACGTGGGTGGAAGCGGAAGCCATCGACCGGTCGACGGAAGAGTTTCGTCAACTCTTACCGGACGGACGCGCGTCAAAAGACAATTATCTTTTCTCGCTAGTCGATGAGGCGACGACTGAGGCGGTCGGCATGATGTGGTTTCATGTCGTGGAAAAAAAACAGGGACGGACGGCATTCATCTATGATTTTTCGGTTGATGCACATCACCAAGGAAAAGGCTACGGGCGACAGGCGATGGTGGCGCTTGAACAGGTCGCACGGCGGATGAACATCAAAATCATCGGACTTCATGTCTTTGCCCACAATACGCGGGCGATCAAGCTGTATGAATCGTCAGGGTACGCGCCGACGGATCTCCATATGGAAAAACGGTTGGATTAAATGAAAGCACGAAAGCAACTGTACCAGCTGCTTTCGTGCTTTTTGTTAGTTGAATTCGTTCAGCGCCACGTCTGTAACGTGTTCGCGAACTGGATGTCGGTCTCAAGTTCTCCTTCGATGCGTTTCAGAGCAAAGTCGTTCCCGGCCAACCAGTCGCGGAAATCGAACTCGACCGGCTCTTGGTCACCACCGAGCGCAAACCAGACCTTCAAGTCCTCCGGAAAGTACGCCGACGTATGAATCGTTCCGGCCCAGTGGGAGTAAAGCTCGGAAAAGACCCCTTTATCGGTATCGTTGAGCAGACGGAAGGCAGACTCCGCATCTTGAATCAAGTGCTGGTGCGACTTCATTTCCATCATCCGTCGTTTCGAGTCATCGAGATGGAACCGGTTTTCGTGTTGCAGTAAATCAAAATGATTCGTACAGAGATTCGTCTCCCGGACCTCGATGTCGCGTGCCGTCGCTTCGATGACGAACGAGCGCGCCGACTTATCGTGAACGACGTAGGTGAAAGAACCGCGGTGCGGCAATTCCTTGACGAGCGAAATCGCGTCTTCGACCGATGTACACGTTTCGAGGATGATCCGGCCAATCATGAAACTGACGAATCCGTCTCCGGGACGTCGCCGGTTGATGAAGTTGTAGCCCATCGCAAGACCGTGTTCGTTCATCCCGTCCATCCGACCGGTCACGCGTGACGCGGGACCGATGATGGCAGAACCGCCGTCCGTCGGTTGGAAAACGGAAAACCGTCCGTCGTAGGTCATCGGATGATAATCATAATTGCGGACTAAAAAATTATCGCCCGTCATGATCGAACAGCCGCTTTTCGGACCTTCGACGCGGTAATGACCAAAGTGAAGCAATGTGTCCGCAAGCGACAGTTCAAGTTCATCTTGGAGTCCGAGGATTTCATCCCACATGTGCGGGACATACCGTAAGAACATTTCTTTTGTTTCGCCCGGGTCGACCTGAAAGCGTGGAACCCGAATCTTCCAGTTGTCTTCCCGGTTATGGAGTAATTCATTTTGTTTGACGTACCGTCCTTGTTCGCGACCGAACTCGTAGTGGGTGCCGCGAAACTGGGTGATTTCATTAGCGACCTGTTGCATGACGACTCATCCTTTCTGCTTCTCGTACTGTCGATTATACCGAACGACTCCACAAAAGTCGTAGCCGACGCATTGGCGGTAACACATCATGGATTGGAAAAATTCCGTAAAAAGAGTCAAACATCGCTTCATTTTACCGATATAGAAAAGGGAGGGGGAAGATGGATGAAAAATTTGACGGTACGAAGAAAGATTCAAATGTTGATTGCGACGGCAATCGTCGCGATGGTCCTGATTACGAGTGCAAGTATCTACTTTTTAAATCACATGGCCAATGCATCTGAAGCGATGTACGAAGAAAACTTAATCCCGGTTCAAGAAGTCGGACAGATTCGGATTGATACCCGGGCGCTCGATTCGTTCCTCGCCGAGATGATGTTGACGAAAGATCCGGCACGTCTCGAAGAACTGGAGGGACAAATCGATCAACGTCAAGCACAAATCCGGACATCGATTACTAAATTTGAGCGGACGGCGAACATTGGTGCCCGTGAAAGAAAACAACTCGTGGAATTGAATGATCTTGTCATCGCCTACGACAATGGACTCAGTACGATTCAAAGTTTAGCGATTGAAGGGAGTAAAGAAGAGGCTTACGAAACATACGCGACAGGTCTCGAACAAGTTCGTGATCAAGTCGCTGATACGGCAGCAAGCTTGATGAAATCGATGACGAATCAAGCGAAGTCGATCAACGAACAAAATCAGGCAGAGGAACAGACAGCCTTTTACTTAATGGCGGCAATTTTCATCGGATCGTTGCTTTTGTTTGCGATTTTAGCGATTTACATCATTCGCTTAATCACGCGACCGATCCGTTCACTCCAAGGCTGGATGGAACAGTCGGGTGATGGTGATTTGACGGTACGTGGTGATTACAATTCAAAAGATGAACTTGGACAATTGACGGCATCGTTCAATACGATGACGGAACAGTTGCATCATGTCATCGTCGAGATGACGGGCACGTCGAACCACGTCGCGAAAGCATCGGACGAACTGAGTGCGAACGCGGAAGCGACGACGAAAGCGACGGAACTCGTCGCCGTGACAATGGAAGAAATCGCGAGCGGATCGACACGACAACTGGGTCAAGTCTCGGGCGCGTCACGAACGGTCGAGGAATTGACGTCCGGCATCCGCCAAGTCGCGCGGAATGCGCAACAGATGTCTGACGTGACCGGCGACGCGATGGGGAAAGTCGAGCAAGGCAGTCAAGTCGTCGACAAACTCGGCCGACAAATGGAACAAATCAATACGGACGTCACGGAACTTGGACACGTCATCGTCGGACTCGGTGGTCGCTCAAAAGAAATCGGGCAGATTACGGCGTCGATCACGGGCATCGCCGCGCAAACGAACTTACTTGCCTTAAATGCAGCGATTGAAGCGGCACGTGCCGGGGAGCAAGGGCGCGGATTCGCCGTCGTCGCAGCAGAAGTCAAGGCGCTCGCCGAACAATCGGCGGTTGCGGCGAAGCAAATCGAAGGATTGATTCAAGTCATTCAGCGGGAGACGGAACATTCCGTCGTCTCGATGGAGAAGGTATCAGGCGAGATGACGAGCGGGATTCACGTTGTCGCAGCAGCGAGTGATTCGTTCAAGGAAATCGAGCGCTCGATCGTCGACGTGACCGATCAAGTCGAAGAAGTATCCGGTGCCGTTCAGGAAATGGCAGCGGGCAGCGAACAAATCGCGGCTGTCATGCGGGAAATCCAGGGCGTCACGGAAAGTGCTGCTGCCGGAACGGAGAATATTTCAGCGTCGACGGAAGAGCAGATGGCATCGATGCAGGAAATTTCATCGGCCTCCCAGTCGCTTGCGACGATGGCAGAGGATTTAAAAGGACTAGCGGATCGGTTTCAGGTTTGAATCGATTTCAGATCGTGAAAGATAAGAACATAGAAAAACGACGGATGCGACGCTGTTACAGCGAAAGGCATCCGTCGTTTTTATTGGTTACGAAATTTTAGTTTTATCCGTTTGCTTCGGGAACTGGTTTGGCTTCGTCAGAATGAATCGGACAACCATGTAAGCGACGAACATACCAAGCAGTCCACCGAGTGTATTGAGCAATAAATCATCAACGTTGAAGGTACGGCGGAACAGCAGACCGGCATAACTGAAGACAAATTGCAGCGTTTCAATCACAAAGCTCGTCAGAAAAAGGAACAGCAACCCTGTTGTGAACCGTATTTTGAAAAGGAAGACAAGATAGACGCCGAGCGGCAGGAACAAAAGGAAGTTATAAGCAGTCAACTTTACTGAATTCCAAAAGAACCAATTGCCTTGCTGTCCTGCAAGCATCCAATCGTTAATAAAGTGGAAAGGGCGCAACTGAATATCGATTGATCCTGCTTGCGGAGGGAAATAAACGAAACCGATTGTCAAGTGGACGACGACAATCGCGTACACGAGAAAGCTGTACATGATACTTCGTTTGCCTAAGTGATTAAATGCCTGTCTTCTGAAATCAAATCCGGCATACATCAATAATCCGAGTAGTCCGAGCAGGGTGAAAACGGGAAATGAGATGGATGGCATATGATGCTCCTTTACATAGATAAATTGTCGCCCTTAAGGTTGGACGCGTTTCGCTTTTTTTTGTTTCCATAACATGAATGCGATGATTCCTGTCGTGATAAGATAAAACACACCATAGAATTGCTGCATCCAATAAGGCAAATCAAACAGATGGATGACGCGAAATCCAGCTACAAGCATGAGGCATAAGATGAATGCTAGTTTTATATTCAAACACATCTACCTCCTAGACTATTGAATTTGTGAAATGGGAATAAAAGACCAAAAATAGGATAACACAACAAAAACCCGTTCGTCTTTCATTATTAGGAATTAACATTGTTTTTGTGGAAAAATCAGGGATTTTGAATGGGAGTGCCGTAATATGCTTTTAAGGACAGTAAATGAAAAATCGGAGGAATGAATATGACTTTTCCCGTTTTACAAACGGAGCGATTACAGCTCGTCGAAGTAACACCCGACCAT
This sequence comes from Exiguobacterium sp. s133, assembly GCF_018618595.1. Classification (NCBI taxonomy): domain Bacteria; kingdom Bacillati; phylum Bacillota; class Bacilli; order Caryophanales; genus Exiguobacterium; species Exiguobacterium sp. s133. The sequence goes on along the minus strand of NZ_JACSMK010000003.1, from coordinate 148,055 downwards.
GCGGAAGCATTATTTGAAATCTTATCGGACGAGGCAGTGACGCGCTTTTACGGGATGGACCCGTTGACGTCCGCCGAACAGGGAACCATGATCGTCAAGTCGTTTGACAACACTTATAAAACAAGACGCGGCATCCGCTGGGGGATGGTCGACAAGGAAACCAGAGCGTTCATCGGGACGATCGGCTTTAATCACTTGAGTGAATACAGCAAGAAAACAGAAATCGGTTTCGAATTAAGTCCCACTTATTGGGGGAAAGGCTATACATCGGAAGCGGTCCGGGTAATTTTGCGGTATGCGTTTGAAGAACTTGATTTATTCCGTGTCGGAGCCGTCACCTTCCCGGATAATGTCGCGTCAATCCATCTCCTCGAAAAACAAGGGTTCGTTCAAGAAGGCAAACTGCGGGGTTATCTCTATCAAGGTGGACGTTCGCATGATGGGTGTTTGTTTTCGATAATTCAACCGGACTGGGTGGTGCAATCATGAAAACACCACAACGGTATTTCAACATACTTGGACTTTTCCTGATGGGCGGTATTTTTTTAACACTGGTGACGATGCCGGTCGCGATTGATAAAACCGGGCACCTGCACATCGACCGGACATTGTTTTTACATGATGAAAAATTGTTGTCCTTCACCGTATTCTTTTTGATTGCATTCACGCTTTATTTTTTGGTCGTCAATCTACCGGCGTTCACATCCTTTACACAGAACAAAAAATAATCTTTTAAAAATCATTGAATAACGAGTTAGTTATATAATAGACTGTTTATGTTAGAACACGTGGCATAGGAAAAGAGGAGGAGGCGAGGGGCCATTGAACACAGACGTCGAAACAGTCAGTGCCTATTTGAAATTGCTGAGTGACGGAATCCGGCTTGATATGTTGAATCGCCTGCAAGAGCGTGAACACTGTGTCTGTGATTTCGTCGATGTGTATGGCATATCCCAGCCGGCAATCAGCCGGCATTTGAAATTATTACGGCAAGCGCACATCATCTTAGAACGACGCGATCGTCAGTGGATTCATTTTCGGCTTAATCCGGACCATTCACACTATGCATTGCTCGTGACGATTTTAGCAACACTTGAACGACCGTCCTTGACGGAAGGAAATATGTGCTGACCGGAAAGGTCACTTTTCGGTTGGTCGACAGCGTCCTTATATAACAAGGTTGTTATGTGAAGTTGCTGAAATTAAAATTTTTTATAGAAATGAAGTGACGATTTTGACTGGAACACACGTACTTGCGATTGGAATCTTTTTAATCACGTTATTTTTAATCATCAAACAACCAAAAGGTCTCGGGATCGGTTATTCGGCGATCGGGATGGCCATCATCGCCTTGCTGACCGGCGTCGTCAATCTTGACGATGTCGCGACCGTTTGGGGCATCATCTGGAACGCGACCTTTACCTTTATCGCGCTGATCATCATCTCGCTGATTTTAGACGAAATCGGATTCTTTGAATGGGCCGCCTTACATATGGCACGAATCGCCAAAGGCGGCGGATTGAAATTGTTCATTTACATGACGCTGCTTGGTGCAGGGGTCGCTGCCTTGTTCGCAAATGACGGCGCCGCGTTGATTTTGACACCAATCGTCCTCGCGATGGTCCGGCACTTAAAGTTACCGGATTATGTCGTCCTCGCGTATGTCTTCGCGTCCGGCTTCATCGCCGATACGGCAAGTCTGCCGTTCGTCGTTTCGAACCTCGTCAACATCGTCTCGGCCGACTTCTTTGACATCGGCTTTACGGACTATGCGGCGCGGATGGTGTTCGTCAACGTCTTTGCAGTTTCCGGGAGTTTACTCGTACTTTATCTTTACTTCCGTAAGAGTATTCCGAAGACTTATGACGTGACACAACTCGTCGCACCACGCGCGGCAATCAAAGATCAGCGAATGTTCAAATTATCATGGGTGGTCCTCGTGCTGCTTGTCGTCGGTTACTTCACGAGTGATCTTATCGGGATTCCCGTCAGTCTCGTTGCCGGCGTCATCGCCTTGTTTTTCTTACTGATGGCCCGCCGTTCACCAAGTGTCCCGACGAAACAAGTCATTGCCGGTGCACCATGGGCAATCGTCTTCTTCTCACTCGGGATGTACATCGTCGTTTACGGTCTGCAAAATGCCGGTCTGACTCAATTTTTAGCGGACATCATCGATGGGTTTGCGACAAATCTCGCCGCTGCGACGTTCGGGATGGGCTTCCTCGCTGCCATTTTGTCATCGATCATGAACAACATGCCGACCGTGATGATTGATGCACTCGCGATCGATCTCAGTCAGGCAACAGGATCGATCCGGGAGGCCTTGATTTATGCCAATGTCATCGGCTCCGACTTAGGTCCGAAAATCACGCCGATCGGGAGTCTTGCGACGTTACTTTGGTTACACGTCTTACGGACAAAAGGTGTTAAAATTGGGTGGGGACAATACGTTAAGATTGGAACGATTTTAACGGTTCCGACGCTTGCGATCACCTTACTCGGTCTTTACATCAGCTTGTTACTTTACTAAGGGGGATTATTCATGAAACTACTCATCATCGGTTCAGTTGCTGCCGGAACATCGGTCGGCGCAAAAGCCCGTCGGAACGACGAATCATTACAAATTACGATTTATGACCGCGATCAAGACATCTCGTACTCGGGTTGCGGCATCCCGTACTTCGTCGGTGGCGAGATCGAAGACATCGATACCTTGACACCACGGGACGCGGCATTCTTTAAAAAACGTTACAATATCGACGTCAAGACCCGACATGAAGTCGAATCAATTAATCATCAGACGAAGACGGCGACCATCTTAAATGGCGTAACGGGTGAACGCTTCGAGGATACGTACGATACGCTGGTCCTCGCGACAGGTGCGTCAAGCATCATTCCTCCATTTCCCGGTGTTGATGCACCAAACGTCTTTTCCGTCCGGAACGTCCAGAACGCGGGAGCGATCCGTACGTACATCGAGCAACACGATCCGAAGACGGTCACGATTGTCGGTGGCGGATTCATCGGACTTGAGATGGCGGAACAGTTGACGTACCGCGGCATTGCCGTCACGCTCGTCGAACGACTACCGCAAGTCATGCCGCCGCTTGATTTTGATATGGCGTCACGTGTCGGCGATCATCTTGAAAGTAAAGGGGTCCGGCTGTTGTTAAATGAATCGGTCACGGCATTGACGGGCGAAGGCAAAGTAGAGCAAGTCGAACTCGCGAGCGGAAAATCAATTGCGACGGATTTCGTCATCCTCTCGGTCGGCGTCAAACCGAACACGGAACTGGCGACACAAATCGGCGTCACACTCGGTCAGACGGGGGCGATTGCCGTCAATCCGCAAATGCAGACGAACGTGAAAGACGTCTATGCCGTCGGTGACGTCGCAGAGAGCTTTTCCGTCATTACGGGCGAAGCGATTTATCGGCCGCTCGGTTCTACAGCGAACAAGATGGGTCGGATTGCCGGGATGGTCATCACCGGGGAAGAGGCGGCACATCGCGGCATTCTCGGGACGGGGATTTTCAAGGCATTCGATTTGACGGTCGCCCAAACCGGCTTGACGGAAAAAGAAGCCCTTGCCGCCGGATTCGATATTGAGATTTTACACAACATTAAACCGGACCGTCCCGAGTATATGGGCGGAAAGGATATGGTCATCAAAGCGATTGCTGACCGAAAAACAGGACGGGTCCTCGGCGCACAGATCGTTGGACCGCAAGGCGTCGACAAACGGATTGATGTCCTCGCGACGGCAATCACGTTCAAGGCGAAGGCGGAAGACTTGTTCCATCTCGATCTTGCCTATGCCCCGCCGTTCTCGACAACAAAAGATCCTGTCCTCTACACAGGGATGGCGCTTGATAACGCGATTAAGAAGACGGCCCGTTTAATGACGCCGGAAACGTTAATCGAGCAGACGGCGGCGGAAGAGACGATTCAAATCATCGATACGCGGTCGAAAAAACAGTTCGAGAAGAATCATGTCGACGGCGCGGTTCATATCCCACTCGGCGAACTGCGGACGCGGGCTGCGGAACTCGATCCATCCATCCCGACGGTCGTCTATTGTAATAAAGGCGTCACCGGCAATGCAGCGCAAAACGTGCTCAAGAATCTCGGGTTTACGGATGTCTGTAACTTGTCCGGTGGAAATACGAACTATCAGCACCTGAAGCATTGTTTTTCTAAGAAATAAGCGGAGAACCGGATAAATAAGAATCACGCTCCGCTAGTCGGGGCGTGGCTTTCAATGTATAGGAAAAGTCATGTTCGGTAATACGCGTCGTTGTTTTTCGTTGCTTTCCTCGGGTGAGGCGCAAGCCGTTGCTCCTTGATCCTCACGGACAAGGAGCAGGGTCTTGCCTGCCTCTTAGCAGCGCGTTGATCACGCGCTTTTTCCCGCAGGAGTCACCGAAACACGACGCGATTTATGTGATGATTGAGGAGAGCAGGCATACAGATAGTTTAGAGCACTATCCGATGTAGCGTTTTTATTCTCCATAAAATTTGTTTAACGTACAAGAACCACGCTCCGCCAGTCGGAACGTGGTTCTTTGTCTTGTCTGTTGAATTAATCGTGTAGCGTCACTGTGAAAGGTTGACCTTTTTTAATGACCTGCTGCTGCGCATCAAGGACGTCACTCGTCAAAAACTCCAGTTTTTCAACGGGACGTTCCGTGATAAAACCAAGGTTGCCGCTGCGCTGTTCCGATGGCTCATATGTCCCGGCCAATGCTTCGAGGTACAGGTCATCATCAATTGTTTTTTCTGTCGATTGATTGATTTTTACATGAGCAACCGGATTGAACGTGACCGGTTGCTTGCTCGTATTCGTAACCGTGACGCGGATCTTCACCATATCGAATGCTTCTTCATGGGTGAAGCCGTGAAAGAAATCAATCATCGCGTAACTCGGACGGGTCTGAATAACTTTTACTTCCTCGATTGTCATGTCAATCGGTCCAATCGAGTGAGTTTGTTTGACGGACTGGATCTGTTGTAACGTCAATTCACCTTTATCGTCACGAACCGTCTGATTCCGTTTCGTCAACATCCGTTCGTCCGGCAATTGCGGGTTCGGCACATAGACGTCCGTCTTTTCAAGTGCGACGGAGGTGTGTGTGACGGGTGGTGCCGGCACGGCTTGTTGATCAGCTGAAGAATCACTACATCCGGCGAGGATGGTTCCAAGCGTGATCGAGAGCAGGAGTCGCTTCATGATGGACCTCCTTATTTATTCTTTTTCAAGAGATCAAAAATGATTTTGGCGTGATCCGTATTGTCGACTTGTCCGGCAAACCGGTCTTTAGCCGGTCCATAGGCATAGACGGGAACGTCTTCTCCCGTATGTCCGCCCGTCGTCCAACCCGTGTGCGACCGTTGATTGAAGATTTCTTCAATCGCGTTATCGACGTCTGTCACGTTCTTAGAGGCAGCAGCTCGTTCGACCGAAGTGAATTCCTCTTCCGTCAAAGCCAATTTTTGTTGATCGATGTACGTCGTCAAGGTCTTGCGGACATCGGCGCCGGAAACGATTTTTTCAGCCATGAAGTCGGGTGTTTTCTTTGCTGCTTTAATCGGCTCGGCGAACCAGTTATAAATCCCGTCTGCCCCGATTGAATAGCCACCCGTCGAATGATCGGCCGTCGCGACGACGAGCGTATGCTTGTCCTTTTTCGCGAAGGCGATTGCCGCTTTAAACGCCCGTTCGAAATCTTCCATTTCACTCATCGCGCTGACGATGTCATTATCATGTCCGGCCCAGTCGATTTGACTCCCTTCGACCATCAGGAAGAAGCCTTTTTTGTTCGTATCGAGTCGTTTAATCGCCGCATTCGTCATTTGCTCCAATGAGGGAACGCTATTTTCACGGTCGATCCGTTTTGCTAAACCGCCATCGGCAAACAGACCGAGGACTTGTTTGTTGCGGTCGGCATTTAATTCGTCAAGATCCGTCACGTATCCGTAACCGTCTTTTTTGAATGCTTTCGTCAAATCGACATCCGGACGGATGAAGTTGGATTTGCCGCCGCCGAGTAAAACATCAATCTTATGTTTCCCGTTAATCCGTTCCTTAAAGTAATCATCTGCGATCGCGTTCATGTTTTTCCGATTTTCGTCATGAGCGCCGAACGAAGCCGGTGTCGCATGGGTGATTTCTGACGTCGCGACGAGTCCCGTCGACTTACCGCGTTCTTTCGCCGCTTCAAGGACGGTCTTGACTTCAGACTTATCATTGTCGACGGCAATCGCTGCGTTGTACGTCTTGACGCCGGAAGACATTGCGGTTGCGGCAGAGGCAGAGTCGGTGATGTTTTGTGCCGGATCTTCCGGATAGGTCATTTGCTGACCGACGAGATACTGGTCGAAGGCAGTTTTTTCGGCGACGGTCGTCGTCGGATCATTTTTTAAGTAGCGGTGCGCCGACGTATAGGAAACACCCATCCCGTCACCGATTAAAAAGATGACGTTGCGGATTTCCGGCGTCTTCTTGTATTTGCTTTTGGCATCGGCATCCGGTGTCGATACCATCGTGCTGAGCGATAAGGTCGATAGGGCGAGAATCGGGATCAGTCGTTTCAGTTTCATGATAATTCCTCCTTGGTCATTTAAAGAACAGTATGTATTGCCTACATTCATCATCCTACTGAAGGAATATGAACGGAATATGAGAAAAATGTAAACAATTATGAAGAAGTAATGACAAGGAGCTATGAAAAAGGAGTTGGCATGTCTTACGAAACAAAAATATGAAAAAACTAGTCAGCGAAGTCGCCGGCTAGTTAGTGTGAAGCGTGTTAAACGAGGAGTAAGCCCATCAAAATCGTATCATAATACAAGCCGTCCGCAAGCAGTCGGTCGTGCTTGAGTCGTCCTTCGACTTGAAACCCGGTTGTCTGATATAAACGAACGGCCCCTTGATTCGTCTCGACGACGGTCAATTGAATCTTTTGCAGTTCGACCGTCCGTGCCCAGTCAAGTGTCGTCTGTAAGAGAGCCCGCCCGATGCCTTGCCCCCAACAGTCACGGACGACCCCGACGCCGAAGTCGGCTTTATGTGCGAACCGACGCAAGGAGAAACCGACACAGCGGGCATAACCGACGAGTTGACGATCCACTTCAGCGACGAGCAGGGAGTGGGGAATACCGGTCTCATGCTGAATCAATTGCAGAAATCCCTTTTCATCCAGCACGTCTTCGCCCGGGAATCGGTCAAAGTGGTCCGTTTCCGCATCGAGTCTTACGCGCAGTAAAGCAAGCTGTCGTGCATCCGTGCGTTCGGCCGGACGAATCGTGTACGTTACAGATTGAATGTTCGCGTCAATTGGATCCATCATATTCGCCTCTAAACTAGTAAAATCAAAATCGTCCCTCTTAAGAATGCCATAAATAATTTAAAAATGTAAAGTATTTCCATTAAGACAAACGAAGATTGTCTAGATCGACACATGATAGACTAGAAACAGATTGGAAAGGATGGATAGAGATGTTAGAGATACAACAGGGTTCAACGGAGGACCGCGAATACATTCGCGAACAATTAATCAGCTTCAACAAAACGAAAGTCCCTTTGTCGGTTCAACACGAGACGGAACAAATCTGCTTTCTTTTAAAAGAAGATGGCGAGATTAAAGGCGGATTGACAGGTGAATACGGCTGGAACCACGTTCACGTCTCCTTCTTATGGCTCGACGAGTCCGTCAAAGGCGGCGGATACGGCAGCAAATTATTGAGTATGGTCGAAGCCTATGCCAACGAACGTGCCTGCAGCAAAGTCATCCTCGACACGTTCAGCTTTCAGGCACCCGGCTTTTACGAAAAAAACGGGTACGTCGAATATGGTCGCTTGGACGATCATCCGGTCGAAGGGATGACACAATACTTCTATAAAAAATTACTTTAAATGAGTTGATCCTTATTTCTTGTAATAATAAATCCAAGCAATCAGATAGGACAGTGTGCCGAGCGATAAGACGGTCGCGATGGCGTAGAAGGGAAAGTTCGGAAAACCTTCAACGAGTTGGACGTAAAATAAAAACGGAATCATCAGGACAGGGAGTGTGGACAAAAATGTTGAATAGGCAACACGTGTCGCCTTACCTGTGATGACTTCCTCGCGCTCGTCCTGATCGGAAAATTCAGTCATCCCGACGGACCATTCGGAAAACGTACTTTTTTTGTTGGTCCGAGTCAGATACCCCATAACGGTTAGTAAAACAGCGATGAGTATCATCGGAAGAACAAGCGGAAGTTCCAATGTGATGTTGAATCCGGTACCGCGGACGGGATCATCGTTAAACACTTCAAGTTGATCGTGTACAGAACTGACGAAAGCAGCTAACAGATAGAACAGACAAATGTTTAAGCTCGATTGAATGATGACACGTTTCAAAGTGATTCCTCCTCCAAATAAAAGATGTCTTCGATTGGTCGGTCAAAGATCCGGGCGATGTGCATCGCCAGTAACAAGGACGGGGTATAGCTTCCTTTTTCGAGTGAGATGACGGTCTGGCGCGTGACGCCGATCAAGTCAGCGAATTGTTCTTGCGTCCAGTCCGTTTGGCGCCGTAATGCTTTGACGCGATTCGAAAGTTTCATCGGGACACTCCTTTCTTTCATGAACATATTGTATAGTTCGTTTTACATTTTGTAAAGTGAACTATACTTTTTATTTTTTCGTCTCATTTATCGAAAATTCGCGGAGTCTGACTAAAACAGAATAGTCTGACAAAATTCGGGTAATATGTACTTTATCACTTCGACGGCATCGGGACAGAAAAAGGGGGGGAATTAAATGTTGCCTGAATGTATTCCGGATCAAAGGGAGCTCGCACGCCGCATGCGCATCGTCAAAACGTTACGGAAGCTTGGAAAAACGGATGAAGCCATTGCAAAATCATTATATGTCCCGGTCGAGTGGGTCAGATCAGTCGAAGATAATTTATCGAATACTAGTTATCAGCAATCATCTTAATGCATTAAAAAGAAGCGTCTCCCTTAGTTCAGGGGAACGCTTCTTCATGTTCACGATGACAGTTTCGTTGCGCCCGAGTCGACCGACAGTTTCGGTTGACGCCAAAAGAACGTCAAGATGATGCCGACCGTCAGGACGATCGTCGCGAAATAAAACGGGTAGTTGAGATTGACATCAAACAGGAGTCCACCCGCAATCGGTCCGAGGATGTTCCCGACACTCGTAAACATCGAGTTCATTCCGCCGACGAAACCTTGTTCATCGCCGGCAATCTTCGACAGATAGGTCGTGACGGCAGGACGCATCAAGTCGAATCCGACGAAGACGACCATCGTCACAAGGATGATTGCGAAGTAACTCGTCACGTACGTCATGACGAGGACGAGGGCGGTCGAGACGATTAAGCTGTAACGGATCAGGCGAATTTCACCGAACCACCGCGTCAAGCGGTCGAACAGGCCGACTTGGACGATGACACCGACAATCGCTCCGAGGGAAATCGCGAGAGCGATGTCCTTCGCCGTGAAGCCGAACTTCCGGTCGACGAACAGGGCGAACAGCGATTCGAACGAGGCGAGACCGAATGACGAAATCAACAGGACCAAAAAAGCGACGAAATAGAGGGGGGAAAAGACTTTTGAGAAGCCGGCCGCTTGTTTGACAGTCGGCGCATCGGCATAATGACGTTCCGGTTCACGTAACGTGAAGACAGACAAAATCATCGCAATCATCCCGAACGTCGCGGCAAAGAAAAACGGAACCCGTGTCCCGATGTCAGCGAGAAAGCCGCCGATCCCCGGTCCGATTATGAAGCCGGTCGAAATGGCGGCCGACATATAGCCGAGCGCCTTCGGACGCGTCTCATTCGTCGTGATGTCGGCGATGAACGCCGTCACGGCCGGCATGATGAAGGCGGCACTGACTCCCCCTAGGATGCGCGAAGCGAACAGGACTTCGACCGTCTGTCCGAGACCGAATAACAGTTCCGACATGCTGAAGATGAACAAGCCGATGATGATCATCGGCTTTCGTCCATACTTGTCGACGGCGCGTCCGGCAAGCGGCGAGAGAATCAGTTGGGCAAAGGCGAACGCCGACACCATATAGCCGACCGTCGAGCCGGAGATGTTCAATTCATTCATGATCGTCGGGGTGACGGGAATGACGAGTCCGATCCCTAAAAAGGCGATGAACAGATTGAGTAAAAGTGTACCTAAAATGAGTTTGTTGTTTTGCATGATTTGAACCTCAGTTTCTGATTTGACTTCTTAACGGACGAGTCCGCGCCAAAAAATCGGCCAGACGGCAGTGAGTCGTTGTTGGTAGGCGTCAATCCCGTTATAGACGAGTTCTGTCATCGTTCCTTCCGCAACCGTCAAATAGGCGAGTGCGCCGCTCGTATAGTCTTCGGAGTAGAGAATCTGCTCCGTCCGGTCGCGTTCGCGAAATAAGCGTGCAAGGTGACGATGGATCGAATCGAAAAACGGATTGATCAACGCCGTCACTTCATGCTCCAGTTTGACGGGCGGGAAGTACGCGATGCGAAGGATGAACTTCATTTGGTCGTTTTGGTTGCTTTCCTCGATGAACCAGTCGAAAAATCCTTTTAGCGATGCTTCGAGCGGCAACTGCCGTGTCTCGACGAAGTAGGACGCGAGGTGTTTTTTCTGTTCACCGAGCGCGTACGCCATCGTCTTCAAAAAGAGATCGTCTTTTCCGGAATAGTGGGCATAGATGGATGGTTTCTTGATACCGACTTCCTGGGCGATGTCGTTTAAGGAGGCCCCTTCGTAGCCGTGACTCGCGAAGTGGCGCAAAGCGGTCGGGATTAATTGTGCAGCTTTCAAATCATTCACCTTCCTAACGGTCGTTAGTTTATAAAAATACTGTAGCATCTGGTTTGCTACTTGAACAGGAAAATGCCTCAAAGAATAACTTGAGTAAAACTAAAGGGGGTGCAACAATGGATATTATTAGGAATATTCTTGTGATTTGATTTGTAGAGACATCTGAAATGATGGATGTCATGTTAAACGAGCAATCAGGGGGCTGATCGTATAAATAACAGAATAATATCTATCATCTTGCTGGCCTTTTTGCTAGGTGGAACGTATTACGGGGTGATATCCCTATTGTTCAAAGAAGGTACATCTGTCAGTTCGTTCCCGATTCCGCGCTTTGCGACGGAGCAAACGGGTGCGAACGGGCAACACTACGCGACGCAACTTGCTTCAGAAACAGACGGACCGGGACTCCTGTATGCAGCACGCTTGAATCGTGACGGCTGGAAGAAAGTGAATCAAGAAGGAGCTAAAATTCTCTATCGCAAAGGCGAGACATTCGTTTCGCTGACGACGTTCGACGAGGAAGTATATGTTAAGCCTGTCCGTTTAGTCGAGTTCGAGCGTTTGGAGGATTGAGTCGGAACAAGGTACACTTGCTACAATAAGTAAGGACAGGAGCAATTCGTCCGTTCGTAGCAAAGGAGAATCAAGATGACACAATCCATCGCAATCATCGGAGCAGGCGTCAGCGGGCTTTATACAGCATCGCTTTTACAACAGATGGGGCAAGCGGTCACCGTCTATGAAGCACGGGACCGGATCGGCGGACGTATTGTAAGCGTGGCGGGTACGCATGGAGACGAGGCAGACCGCTTTGACCTCGGACCGACATGGTACTGGCCGGATACGGAAACGGTCATCACGGATCTTGTCGCCGAACTCGGCCTGACGGCATTCGCCCAACACACGACGGGCGCGATGGTACTCGAACGGCAAGCAGGAGCCATCGAACATCATCTGCTGGCACCGGACAGTATCGTCCCGTCGAAGCGGTTAGCGGGAGGAATGGAAGCACTCGTGACAGCGATTGCGTCACAACTCCCGGCGGCATCGCTCCGCTTACAGACACGCGTCACGAAACTTGAGCGGACGGGACAGCAAGTAATCGTTACGTCAATCAAAGACGGACGGACGACTTCAGAAACGTATGATAGTGTCGTGGTTGCCCTTCCACCCCGTCTTGTCGAGCGAGTCGCAATCGAACCGCCGTTTTCCGAGACGACGCGGGAGAAACTGCAAACGACCCCGACCTGGATGGCCGGACAAGCAAAAGCACTTGTCGTCTATGACACGCCGTTTTGGCGCGAAGCGGGTCTGTCCGGGTTTGGGATGAGCTGGGTCGGCGCCATGCAGGAAATTCATGATGCATCACCGCAGCGCGGACCGGGTGCCTTGTTCGGTTTCCTACGGCTGACGGCAGAAGAGCGTCAGTCACTCGGGACGGAAGCGGTTAAAGCCTGCATACTCGAGCAACTTATCACGATGTACGGCGAAGCAGCCCGTCATCCGCGGGAAGTGTTCTATTATGACTGGGCGCAAGACCTTGATACGGCGACGCCTGCAGATGCCCGTCCGTTAACGGAATTTCCGCAGTATCGGCCCATCGCAGTCGACGCAAACTGGCAAGGCCGGCTTTATCTTGCCGGAACGGAAACGGATAGTGCGTTTGGTGGCCATGTCGAAGGGGCGCTCCGGTCGGCGAAGCGGGTCGTCGCTGAATGGACGATGCGGCATGGGTGATTTGTTGTAATGCTCTTAAATATTGTCATGGGCGTCCTCGACAATCGGGGGCGTTTTTTTGCTAAGTAATTATTGTAGAGAAAAAGTCATTTCACGATTTTCATTACAAACTGGTATGATGTGTTACTTGTTTTATTTAATTAGTGCAAAGGTATAGGGAAATATATTATTTTTTGGGTTCAGCATGCAGGGAGGGCGACGTGATGACGCAACAGATATTAGTTCTCTTATTGATCGGCTACGTAATTTACACAATCGATTTAAAACAAAAAATGATTCCTGTTCCGATGGTGCTCGTCGTGATTGGACTGGGTCTTTCATTTATCCCCTATTTTTCTTCGCTTCATCTATCAAAGGAAATCGTATTTGAAGTGTTTTTGCCAGCGCTCCTGTTTACGGCAGCGTATCAGTTTCCGATTAAACAGTTGAAAAATAATTGGGGTATCATTACGGCGTTCAGCACGATTGGGTTGATTGTGACGGCCTTATTGCTCGGTGTCTCAATTTACTGGATCTCGAATCTGTTCATTTCACTTTCGCTGACGGCTTCGCTGCTCCTTGCCGCCATCTTGATTCCGACCGATCCGGTCTCGGTGACGTCCATCATCAAAAAAAGTACAGGGGATGAACAACTCGCCGATATCGTGGAAGGAGAATCGATGGTCAATGACGGGACGAGTATCGTTTTGTTTACGATCTTATTATCGATGTTTCAAACGGGGGAACGTTTTAATTTCACGACCTTCATCGAACAATTTATGCTTGTTTCGTTTGGCGGAATTCTGATTGGTTTACTGCTCGGATGGATTTTAAGTAAAATCATTCACTTGACGAAGCAAAAAGAATATCAAGTGATGTTGAGTATCGTCATGTCGTACGGTGGATTTTATCTTGCGGAAGCGCTTGGTGTCTCAGGTGTTCTCACCACGGTCATTTTGGGGATTTTCTTGTCTTACGAAATCGAAAAAGCGGATGAGGAGAAGGGAATTAAAGCATCATTAGATGGATTTTGGAACATCATCAAACCAACATTTTTATCGATTTTATTCTTACTGATTGGGATTCAAGCAGCTGGATACTTAGTTTTTTCACAATGGGGACTGGCGTTGATCATTTTTGGTCTGACCTTGTTGGCACGGTTCATCATGGTCAGCGGCTTCATTTATGCGGTACCGGCCTGGAAAGGTGAATTTCGCGACGACTTTTCGACGATCTCAATCATTACGGCAGCCGGGATTAAAGGTTCGATGTCTGTCGCGTTGTTACTATGGCTCGAAAAAACGGTCTCAGCGCAATATGATGTGTTGATTTCCTTATCGTTTGCTGTCATCGTCCTGTCGTTGATTGTCCAAAGTATCGGTATTTATCCGCTGACGATTTTCTTGAGTAAGCGGCATAAACGATAATAAAAAAGAAAATCAAAAAGCAGACACTGTCCAAAAAGTACTTGGATCGTGTCTGCTTTTTTGCGTTTACAGATACAAGCCGTTCGCCTCAACATTTTGAGTGTTCATAAAGACAAGAAAAACGGATGATCTTAAGTTGTTCCAAAAACGGAAATCATCAAATCCGCAATCATGCAGTTTTCTCTAACATGACCAGTCATTCAGACGAATATAATAACTTGCCCGTTTTGAAATCGTAAATCCGGTAAAAAATTTCAAATTCATGATCTTTTGTCGTTGTCACGTGGCAGGTATACGGGACGTCCGGTCCGTAAGCGCCGAGATCGGCCCGATCAAAGAAACTGAAATAGTCACCTGTTTCATCATAATAAAGATCAATCGTCCGCGGGCTGGATTGATCATCGTATTCCACCGTACACATTCCTTTAGTTGTCGCATAGTCATGATAAAAGACGTACTTCAGGCTTGGAGCCGTATACCAAACCAGTCCCACACCGAATAAACACATTAAAACGAGTCGGCCGAACGTGGAAAATTCGATGCCGGTATCCTCACGGAGCCAAAAATATAACAACACACTCAGCACTATACAGACGATACCACCTGCGAAAAGCGCGTAATAGAAAAGCACTTCTTCATTCATGCGATCATCACCCTCATAAATACAACCCGTTCGCCTGAACGACGAATTGCGAGTGTTCGTAATGATAGGTGATGACGGAATAATCGAACGGACGACCGTTCGACAAGTGGAAGATCGTCTCGACCGTCAATGCCGGATCACCGGCTTCAAGTTCCAAATGTTCCGCAATCGTCTCCGGCAATTTGCCGACGTGCATGTACATGTCGGAAAAGCCGATGTTCAGTCCGAGTGCCGTCTCAAGATACTCGAAAATCGATTGTTCGACGATTTCCCGGTTCAAGTATGGGACGAGTGCTTTTACGTAATAGGATTCTTCGAGGCAGAGAAGCCGTCCGTCAATGTAGCGGATCCGTTTGACGAAATAGATGTCTGTCCCAGGTGTAATGGCAAGGTTATGAGCGAGATTCTCCGGACAGGCAATGACTTCAAGTTCGAGTAAACGCGACGTGATATCATAATCGATTAAGTTTTGCTTGAAGCCTTGTGTCGAGAAGAGATTAAAATACCCTTTCCGATTACTTTTGCGGACAAAAATGCCGCTGCCGCGAACTTGAAAGATGATTCCTTTTCGTTCCAGCAGTTCGAGCGCTTTCGTCATCGTCGTTTTACTGACCTCAAATTGTCGGATCAATTGATCGAGAACCGGTAATTTATCGCCTTGCTGTAACGCATTCTGTTCGATGTAGGCTTCGATTTCCGTCGCCGTTTGTTCATATTTCAGCATGGTTCACCCTCATTTACATAAAAATTGTTATATCGCAACTATATCATAATAAAAAGACGATATTTGTAAACATGTTTTTTAAGATTAAATGTGTATTGATTAATTGTGCATGTACAATTATGATGATAATAAAGGTATACATCTCGATTATTAGGGAGGACTTGAAGATGAAAGCATTACCAAACGACTTTTTATGGGGCGGCGCACTGGCTGCGCATCAATTTGAAGGTGGCTGGAACGCCGGCGGCAAAGGGCCGAGTGTCGTCGATGTCATGACGGCAGGCGCGCATGGCGTCGCCCGCCGAATTACCGATACGATTGAAGAGGGGACGTTTTACCCGAACCATGAGGCGATCGATTTTTATCACCGCTATCAAGAAGACATTGCCTTATTCGCCGAGATGGGATTGAAGTGTCTCCGGACATCGATCGGCTGGAGCCGGATTTTCCCGAACGGGGACGAAACGGAACCGAACGAAGCGGGACTGCAGTTTTATGATGATGTCATTGACGAGTTGATTAAACACGGCATCGAGCCGATCATCACGTTATCGCACTTTGAAATGCCGCTCCACCTCGCGCGCGAATACGGCGGGTTCCGCAACCGGAAAGTTGCTGAGTTCTTCGAACGCTTTGCTGAAGTCTGCTTCACACGCTACAAAGATAAAGTCATGTACTGGATGACGTTTAATGAAATCAACAACAAGATGGATGTCGAGAATCCGTTGTTCCTCTGGACGAACTCCGGTGTCAAAGTCGAACCGGGCGAAAATGCGATGGAAGTCATGTACCAGACCGGTCACCACGAACTGATTGCCAGCGCCCTTGCTGTCGCGAAAGGGAAAGCAATCAATCCCGATTTCCAAATCGGAGCGATGATTTCCCACGTCCCGGTCTATCCGTATTCCTCACATCCGAAAGACGTCATGCTGGCGGAAAAATCGATGCGTCAACGTTACTTCTTCCCGGATGTTCAGGCACGCGGTTATTATCCGAACTATGCCTTAAAAGAGTTCGAACGGGAAGGCTATCAGATTCCGATCCTCGACGGCGATGACGAGATTCTGAAAAACGGGACGGTCGACTACATCGGCTTCAGTTATTACATGTCGACAACGGTCAAGCATGATGCGACGGTCAACAATACGGGGAACATCGTCAACGGCGGTCTCGCGAACGGCGTCGAGAATCCGTACATCCAGTCGAGCGACTGGGGCTGGGCGATTGATCCG
Source organism: Exiguobacterium sp. s133 (assembly GCF_018618595.1). Lineage (NCBI taxonomy): Bacteria > Bacillati > Bacillota > Bacilli > Caryophanales > Exiguobacterium > Exiguobacterium sp. s133. The sequence goes on along the minus strand of NZ_JACSMK010000003.1, from coordinate 131,480 downwards.
GTCGGACTCCGTTACGTCCTGAACAGGTTGTATGACCGCTACCAACTCCCGCTCTTCATCGTCGAAAACGGCTTTGGGGCTGTCGATACGATTGAGGACGGCAAGATTCACGATGCAGCGCGGATTGATTACTTGAAGACTCACATCGAAGCGTTGACGGAAGCGGTCACGGAAGACGGCGTCGAACTGATGGGCTACACGCCATGGGGCATCATCGACATCGTCTCGTTTACGACGGGTGAGATGAAAAAACGCTACGGGATGATTTACGTCGACCGCGACAATGAAGGCAACGGCTCGATGGAACGGATGAAAAAAGACTCATTCGACTGGTACAAACAGGTCATTGCGACGAACGGACAGGAGTTGTCGTACGACAAAGCGACACAACAGTAAATCGATAAGCCTCCACCTATACCGGGTGGAGGTTGTTTGTTGTCTGTCAAATCACGCTTGCTTGAAATAGGAAAACAAGCGATGATGAGAATGTATATATTATCCAAAAGTGACGAGGGACGTTTAAGGGGATGAATGAATGATTGGTGTCAGTATTGCGACGATATGGGAGTTCGAAGCGACACTCGCGTATTTCGATGTAGAAGAATCAGAACGTACTAAGTACCCATACGGTGAATATTTTTTCCGGACGATTGCCGGTAAACGTGTGTTGTTTTACAGCACCGGTGTTCGGAAAGTAAACGGGGTCGGGGCCAACCAGTACATGATGGCGCAGTTCCCGCTTACGAAAATCATCGTTGCCGGGACCTGTGCCGGCATCGACGAGTCGTTTGCCGTACTCGACATCATCGTGCCAAACCGCGCGGTCCAATATGATTGTACGGTGAAAGAAGTCGAGCCGTTGATCAAGCCGTCCTTCATCGTTGAACTCGACGTCGCGGACTATCAGGCGGAGTGTCACACCGGAACGATCGGTACGGCAGACCGGGCCGTCGTGATGTGGAACGATTACTTGGAGCTGAAAGACAATGCCGTCACGGTCGCCGATACGGAAGCCGGCGCAATCGCCTATATCTGTCAGAAAAACAAAGTCGAATGTATCATCATTAAAGGCATCTCCGATTTTCCGGCGGACGAAACGGACCGCGATCCAGTCCAGTCGAACGAGGAACAAATCAACGTCTACATAGCGAATACGCCAAAAGTGATGCACAAAATATTCAGTGACTATCTGGCACGATTCATTTAGAACATCAGGAGGGGCAACGCATGAAAACATTAGTGGTTGGTTGTCTGCTGACCGTCAACGCTAAAAGCTTAATGACACAAAAGACGCAGTCTCGGATGAAATCCCGGAACTGCGTCTTATTTATGCTTAGTGCATCGGCTGCTAATTTTGTTCAGACTCATGTTTTTCTGACTGAGCCGCTTTGAAGTTGCGATAAATCGTATAACCGACAGTGACAGGAAGAATGACAATTCCATACCCAAGCGGCAATCCTAAAAAATAATACCAGAAAATCGTAAAAACAATCATGATTAGAAGGAGGCGGATACTAGATATGTGGTATGTACTCACTTAAAACGTTCCTTCCTTTCAATGTATTGTTATGTTTTTAGAAAGTCGTTTGGTTGATCGACATAAAGTTGGACCAGTCCGCACTTCGGACAAACGGCAGCTTTCGCTTCAGCAGATGCCTTGCTGAAAAAACGACCCGGTTTTTTAATCTTTAAGCCGTACATGGCACCTTTGACATGGACTTCACAGTCTTCGACTAGTCGGGTGTCGCATTGGGTACAGGTTCGGTTCATGTAACTTGTCCTCCTATTTAGCTTGAACTACCTCCACCTGCGCTGGGCTTCGCCCTGAGACACTTAGAGGTGGGAGTATTCTCGCCTGATTTTGATAAATATTCTTCAACTGTCCTTTAATACGTGTCGGAGTTCGCTGACGCCAAGGATCAGCATACAAAGCGAAAGTGGTATGAAGAATACTAAAAACGATAGTGTCGTTATGGCATCCAATAAAAACAAACTGAGCAGGATGATGGTCAAAATGGTCGTCAAGCTGACGAGCGAACTGCGGTTAGACATCGTTCTCCTCCTTTAAGTGGTTATTCTTCCGCAAACGGACATATCGGATGATGGCTGGTACCGCAATCGAAATCGAAAAAGCGCTAACGAGCAACAAATCGGTCTGCCCGAAAAAGAAATAATCGATGCCGATCAACAGAAATAACAAAATCTGAATGATTCGAAAACGGAGCTGCGTACTTCGGTTAATAATGTCCTGTTCTTTTGTTCGACTGGAGTGGTGAGTATTTTGACTCAGTAATTCAAAATAAAAATAACTGAGGACGCCGAGTTGGACGACCGAAAAGAAGGTAGCGCCTGTCTGTTCAAAGAAGATACCAAACAGAGTCATTCCGAACAAAAGTAAGTAGAGTGCTGATACGATTCGTTTCGTACGTGTAGTCAAAGTAAGTCCTCCTGAAAGTCAGTCGATGCTACTCTGTTCTACGGCACGGCAAGGAAAATGTTTCAAGCTATGAATGCATACAAAAGGAACTTAAGAAACAATGAGGAGGAATCAGGATGAGTTACGGGATTTTTGGGAAATTTACGACGACGGCGGGACAGCAAGAAAAATTGGTGGAGCTGTTACTTGAAGCAGCAGCCTTGTTCGAAGACGAGCCGTCATGTCTCCATTATATCGTCAGCGTATCAGAAGAAGCGGACACGGTCATCGTCCACGAAATTTGGACGAATCAAGCGTCGCACAAGGCGTCACTCGAACTTCCGGCGACGCGGCGCCTGATTGAGCAGGCACGCCCGTTTATCACGGGAATGGAACGCTTGTTGACGTTCGACCCGCAAGGTGGAAAAGGGTTATAAAGGGTAATTTTTGATGTCCCAGCCGAAAGTTTGTAAAAAATTAGAACTTTTTTTGCCGATTGACGTAGAGTATACATGAGGTGAGTATGATGGAAAAACGACGAAGAATTCAACGTATCCGGGAAGAAAAGGAACGCATCGCGTTCGTTCGCATTATTTTTGCTGTAATGCTTGGTTTTAGTATCTTTGCACTTCTTCAATATGAGACAGCAATTTGGCCGAAAATCCTCGTCGGGGTGAGCTTCCTGGCACACGGTGTTTTGCACTGGATTGAAGCGAAACGAATCAGTGTATTTTCAGACAGCCGACCAGCACGCAACATCATCCGACTCCGTTACGCGGTTGATTTTGCTCTAATCGGACTGATTGCTTTTTTCTTCCCGCTATTAATCCGGTTCGAACTACCGCCTTTGCCAAGTTTTATCGGCTACTTTATCGGACTTGCAGCCTTCGTTATCGGTGACATCTATCTCGAGCGAACGCAGACGGTGCTTGACCCAGCCCATCCGACGAAAAAAGAATTACGAAGTAAAACACCTGTCCTGAAAGCCAGATGACTTTGAGTAGGGGATGAACAAAATGGAAAAACAAACGAAAATTCTAATCATGCAGCAGGAAAGCAAGCGGAATCTTTTTAAACGATTGGCATTGGTAGGAGTCGTCGCACTTTGTTTGTACGGCTTGGTTCAAACAGGTGCCGACGAATGGATTGTTCCACTGCTCGTCATCCTCGTCCTCATCCATGGACTGTTACTGCTCGGCGAGGCAAGACGGATTAGTGCCCTATCAAGCATCAAAGCAGCACGGCGGCTGATTCGTTTCCGTTACGCGGTCGAGTTCGGTTTCGTTCCCGTTCCTTTATTGATTGCGCTTCAGGCATGGATCCCTAATTATTGGGGTATATCTGTTTTAATCGTTCTTCTGCTGGCTCTGCTGTTGATTGCCTTTTTAAAGCAATACCTGGAATTGCGCATCATGCGGACGGATCCGAGTCACCCGACGAACGACGATCTACGCAAAAAAACACGGATGGCAAACTAAAACAGTACTTCTACTCGCGCATCAAGCAACGGGTAGAAGTACTGTTTTTTAGTTGAGTTCGATTTTGACAGTAGTCGGTTTTGCGAACGCGTCACTTGACGCAAACATGACGAAGACATTTTCCGTTTCCGGTACTTCGTAGACGAGATCGACCCTTGATTGATAAGGAGCAAAGTACTGGTAACTGTTTTTCCAGGCCTTCTCATTGCGGTTGACGTAATCGACCGTCTCGTAGACATGCCCATTCCCATCCTGAAGCGTGAACCGGTCCGGTTTATATTGACTGTAGGAGCCGAGTACATCTTCTGTAATATCCGGGTCATGCAAAAACAACGGGAGCGTGATGTAGCGTTTACCGGCTTGCTGTGTCAGTTTGAGTTCAGCCGGCGGGCGGTCTAACAGTTTCCCGACACGGAAGGTGGCATCCTTTAATTTCGGGTCACCGGGATACGTTTTGAGCAGCCCCTGATTCATCAGCTTTTCGATTTTTGCCGTTTCCTGTTTCGACGGTTGTATGGCGGTCGATTTTTTGGCGGTCAAATCGGCGAGCTTCGTCCCTGTCGTCGTTTCAGTTGTTTGACTTGTCGGCTCGGCCGCCGGTTGCTCGACTTCACTCGTCGTCGCAAAGAAGAATAGTCCGGCGACACCCACGACGAGTGCGGTCCCGACTGTTCCAAGCGCGACTTTGAAGCGGCGTTCCGTCGCCTTGGCATTGACGGCGACGCTCCCGATGGCTGCATTCGGTGTAATTTTAACCGCGCGGTAGGCGGGTAATAAGGCACCGATGATCCCGGTCGTAATCGGAATCAACAGCGTCAGGCTCAGGAATCCGAGCTCGGCCGTCGGGAATTGATTGTACATCTTGTAAATCAACCCGAGCGAGACGGCAAGACCGATCAATCCGGCAATCAGACCGGTCATGACCCCCTCAAGCAAGACGAGTTGACGGATCATCCCGTCGCGCCAGCCGGTCGCTTTCAGCACGGCGAGCTGTGATTTCCGTTCGTTGACGTTCTGCCACATGATTTCCGTCGTCGTCAAGATGGCGATCAGCAGGGCAACCCCCATCGCGACATAATGCATCATGCCGACTTCAAGGGCAACGAATTCGCCGAGCCAGGACGCATACAAGACCCCCTTGAGCCGGAACGTGACGAACAGGAAGAAGATGAACAAACTGGTCGGTAAGGCGATTGCGACAAGCGACAGCAGCGTCCGTTGCCAGTACGTCACCAATTGATTGACGCTCATGCCGAGGACGGACTGCGAACGGACGAAACGACGTCCCCGCGAGACTTCTCCCGCCTGGATGCTTTCGTACGGTTGAATCTTCCGGATCAACAGCATCGGGACGAACGTGCCGCCCCAGTAAATCAACAGTCCGGCGAGACCGATCAGAACGATCCGGGCAAGGGCGATCGGATGGTCCGTCGTCAGCCAAAACGTCCCGAGAATCGTCCAGGCAATCAAGGCGACGAGTGAACCGAGTAACGTCGCTTCGAGGAACAGCATCTTCGACAGCTGGCGCGGGCGCCAGCCGAGGGCCAGTAAAATCGCAAATTCTTTTTTCCGGGCGTAAAGCAGGATGATATTTGAGCTGAAGACATAGACGAGCGCCACCAAAATGACGCTCGCGATGACCCCGCTCATCCCGACTTTCGCTTCCTGGAAGATCGCCATCGAGGAACCGAGTTTAATCCAGGGCTGCTGGACCCACCCGAGTGCTGACTGGTCTTTAAGTCCGGGCAGATACGTCAACGCCAGCTGCGGTGACGAACCGAGCGTCACATCCGTGATCAGTCCGGTCTTGTCTTCGATTTCCTGCGCGACGGCCTGTAATTTTTTCTCGCTTTGTTCATTCATCGTATCGATGCCTTTGACATTGACCCGGATGACGGAGATGGCTTTTTTGCCGCGAATCTTGAAAGCAGCGTCTAGCGTCGTCAACATCGAAGGCGGTTTCGTCATGAAGTCGTACGGGTCGTTTGTTGGTTTGACGTCACGCGGCGGGTTGACCGGTGTCTCATTTTTATCCATGACCCACTGTGCCTTCGCCGGGAAATAGGTTTCCATCGGCAGTTCCGTCAATGGATCTTTCGATAAATTCAATTTCTTCGGATCAAATACTCCGATGTAATAGGGGTTGATCCGCGGCCAGTCATCACTCGACGTCCCGAACTCGCGTGCTGCCCGGTACATGCTGCGTTTCGCAAGCAAAGAATCCGGGTTGATCAGCTTCGGTTCGACCTGATAGGTGAACGGCCAGCGTGACGGATAGGGACTCTCGACGGATTGATAGGTGATTGGTGAAGGCTTGAGAATCAGCCATTCCGAGTAGCCGCTGTATTTTTCAGGTAATGAATTGTTCAAAATATCATGAATGAATTGTTTTTGGACTTGCGCCGTCGTGACTTTATACGTCTGTGCCTTTTCATCGACGCTAGGGAGCTTGTCTAAGTATGTTTTGCCGCCCTTTTTCGTGACTTCTTGAATCGTCGGTACCATCGAATCATCAATCAGCGGTAAATCGAGTTTTTCATATTTATAGGTCCGGGACGCATCGATGTAATCCCGTTCGTTCATCAAAACCGGAATCATATCGACGTTCTCGAGCGCCGTCACGACGTCTTCATCCGTGAAATAACGGCTGTGGTCCGACTTTTTCGTCGCTTGATCAAGCCCGACGAGGCGTGCTTCCGCTTCCGGATCAATCCCGGCAATCATCGTATCACTGCCATACTCGTCGAGCGGTTGTTTTCCGAGACCGACCGGTGAGACGCCGGATTGTCTTGTATCGCCGCTCGCGTCCCAGCCGGCGGCTAAATAACGGACCGTCGTCGACTTGTCGACTTGCAGACCGGTATTTTGATAATCGGTGATCGTCAGCTTATAGACGCCGGGGTCATCAAACGTGTGCGTCCCGACGGATGAGCGTGTCGAGTTATTTCCGATCATCGCGATTGGGGCTGCGACTTCGACGTCCGTGATGTCTTTGATCGTCTTGTATTGTTTCATCGTGATGCCGCCGTCGAGACCGCTCATATAATTCGGCTCGAGTAAATGTAAGTCTTCCGTCACGCTCCGGCTTCCCGGCGGCCGGACGACGATATCATATGACGAGTTCCAGCGTTTTTGCAGTTCGTCAACGACGGTCCCATTGTTCGCTTGGGTCGTCCCGATTAAATAGCTGAGTCCTGTACTGACAATCAGGACACCGACGAGTAACAGGATGAACCGCTCCTTGTTTCGCCACCATGAGTTCCAAATGAAGGACATCATAGGCGTCCACCTCCTTTTACGTGTAGCGATATGAAAGACGGCCTATTCCATGAAGGAACCGGCCGTCGTTTTAACCGATCAGGGTAGAAAAGATCAGCATGTTAATCGATGCTGATTTTGACGGTATACGTCTTCGGGAAAGCATCGCTTGACGCAAACATAACGAACGTATTGGCATTTTTCGGGACGTGGTAGACGACATCCATCACGAGACGGTTCGGAGCGATGTATTGATGTTCGTACTTCCAGGCTTTCTTGTTATGACTGATGTAGTCGACCGGAGCATAGTCATGCCCGTGACCGTCGTTAATCGAGAAAGCATTCGGACGATAGACGCTATAGCCGTCTGACGTACCTTCTTTATTGTGTAAAATGAGCGGAACCGTAATGTAGCGGTACCCGTCTTTTTCTTTCAGCTTCAATTCTTTTGGGGCAGATAAAACGATCGGATCAACACGGAAAGAGTTTTTCTTTAGTGCAGGATCGCCCGGATACGTCTGGACCATCCCGGCACTCATTAATTTTTGGATTGACGGGGTACCCGATACTCGGGAAGTGCTGACTTTTGTGACGGTAGTGTCAGTCGTTGCAACATCGGATACCGTTTCGTCCTGCGTATTGAATCCATCTGTATTCGTAAAAGCAAAGACAGCTCCTCCGGTAAGGACGGTGATTGTAGCGAGTGAAAGCAAGCGTTTTTGAGTCGTCATCATAGAAACACTCCTTCTCCTGTTTAATTTGGAAATAATTATCAGAATACTCAGTCTAAATATACTGTTTATTATTTCCAAACGCAAACGGATTTTTTATAGATGGGAAATGAGAAATAAGAAAACAAGAAATTAGAAAAGTACAAATTATGATTCACGTTTTTATTCATGAAAGGTAAAAAAATTAAAAAATAATTAATCTAGAGGTTCACTTGAATGTGTATTTCCTATTTTTTTATTGCTTAACAATAAAAAAAACAAAACAGCGTTCTATTTACATAAAACATACAGAAGCCCCCGTTCATTTTAGTTTGAATTAGCACGCATTGTAAAAAATAGTTTTATGTACTCAAGAGTTATATGATCACTTCCAACCGGATTTTTACTTACATCGAAATAGTTCTACTATTAACAGCAAGCAAATATGCTTGTTTAAAAAAGTAACGATTAAGTAAAACAATCTCCTACCGACCAATCATCCGTTAAAAAAGATTTGCTGTTTTTTTGCATTCAAGAGAGGTTTGATGAGGACGTAGCTCACCTTTTAAAACCTATATATGGATAATTAATTACGTATTAGTGAAAAAATACACAAGTTACATTCATAATTTTGACAATATTAATTCGCTAGCTTTTTTTAAAACAGCATTATATAATCATTATGTAGAACGGCGTTTCACAATACGGAACAAAAACTATTTTTTTAATCTTTTTTGTAAACGCCTTCATTTTAAATTAGATTTGTCTTTTCGCGTTTAAAATTCAGAAACTAAAGGAGATGTATTTTTTTATGGAAACAAGATATTCGACTCATCCAAACCAAGTTAAAGATTTTAGTACAGCGGAGTTACGGGAAAATTATTTGATCGAGGAGTTATTTGTATCAAATGAAACTAAACTAGTTTATTCAATGGATGATCGTATAATCATTGGAGGCATTACACCGAAGGATGCTCAGATTTTATTAGAAGGTACGGATCAGATGCAATCAGAATATTTTTTAGATCGGAGAGAAGTCGGAATATTTAATGTTGGGGGCAAAGGAAAGATTGTCGTCGATGGTGAAACTTTCGATATGGAAAACAAGGACTGCCTTTATGTAGGGTTAGGAAAAAAAGAACTAGTATTTTCAAGCGAATCTTCTGGACACGCAGCAAAGTATTACATTTTTTCAGCACCGGCGCATAAAGAATACCCCGTTCAACATGTATCTTTTCGTTCAATTGAGGGAGATCGGTTGGGCACTGTAAATAATGCCAATCAACGTGTGATTCGTCGCTTTATTCACGAGGAAGGCATTCAAAGTTGCCAGATTGTCATGGGCATGACTCAACTCGATAAAGGAAGTGTATGGAATTCCGTTCCTACACACACACATGATCGGAGAACTGAGGTGTATCTGTATATTGATTTGGACGAGGATGCACGGTTATTTCATTTCATGGGGGAATCGCGTAATACAAAACATGTCATTCTGAAAAATGAGCAAGCAGTGATTTCACCTCCATGGTCAATTCATTGCGGTACGGCAACTAGTAATTATGCATTTGTTTGGGGGATGGCAGGCGACAATAAAACAATCAGTGACGCGATTCCAGTAAAATTAGAGGAAATGCGATGAGTGTCTGAACGCTAAAGGTTCATGTGAGACGATGCTAACTTGATTACTGGAAATTAACAAACTTAAAAGTACGGATATTCTAGAAGAGGAATTAAAAACAGTCTTAGCCGATTTAGAAATAACAGGTTTTTCTCCGTATTCAGTTGGTCGTTATGATGAAGAAGATACGCTTTTCTATTTAAATAAATCTGAATTGATGAATGTAGAAGAATTTTTGGAAGCAGATCAAAAATACCTAGGTAGTTATTTCGTTCTTAAAGTTAAAAACGTTGTTGTAGAGAAGGAGTCACATACACCGGATAGATCATGGGTGGTCACTCGCGGCTGAAATTTTAAAAAACATATTTTTGAAAGCGTTATCAATATTGGCGGTAATCTGCATTGGAGTAACCAAATAATCTTTTCAATGAAATTTAGCATTTAAATCAATTATGAAAGGTGTGTAAAAAATGAAAATTATGAAGACACTTAATAAAATTCCCGGTGGTTTAATGTTAGTTCCGTTGTTCCTCGGAGCACTTATTCACACGTTTGCCCCGGGATCCGGTGAATATTTTGGTTCCTTTACGAACGGCTTAATGACGGGGACCGTTCCAATCTTAGCGGTTTGGTTCTTCTGTATGGGAACAGGAATAAATATTAAAGCGACCGGTACAGTATTAAGAAAATCTGGAACTCTTGTACTAACTAAAATTGCCGTAGCGTGGGTAGTTGCTGTTATTGCATCGTCCTTTATTCCAGTTGATGGTATCCAAACAGGCATTTTTGCAGGTTTTTCGGTTTTAGCTTTAATTGCGGCGATGGATATGACAAACGGAGGACTGTACGCATCAATCATGCAACAATACGGTTCTAAAGAAGAAGCCGGTGCATTTGTTTTAATGTCAATCGAGTCGGGTCCATTAGTGACCATGCTAATTTTAGGATCTACAGGAGTAGCTGCTTTTGAACCGCATGTTTTTGTAGGCGCAGTATTGCCTTTCCTGGTTGGTTTTATACTGGGGAATCTGGATAGTGATGTGCGAGACTTCTTCAGTAGAGCATCACACGTAATGATTCCTTTCTTTGGATTCGCATTAGGTAATGCAATCGATTTAAAAGTAATTCTGCAGACAGGACTGGGTGGAGTGATATTAGGGGTTTTAGTCATCATTGTGACTGGTATTCCATTGATGCTGGCAGACAAATTCATTGGGGGAGGTAACGGTACTGCAGGATTGGCAGCTTCTAGTACTGCGGGAGCTGCAGTTGCAAACCCGATGATTATCGCGACGATGAAGCCGGAGTTCCTTCCTATTGCACAATCTGCTACAGCATTAGTTGCAGCTTCAGTTATCGTAACTTCGATTTTAGTACCGATTTTAACTGCCTATTGGGCCAAGTATATGAAAAATAAAAACAAAAATCAGGATCACCAAGACCCTCAAAATCATCCGGAAGAGATGAAAGAAGTCTTACAATCGTAAAATTCAGAGAAAAACCTTTTAAATAATAAGGAGAGATTATGATGAGTAGAATTGTAACTATTGGAGAACCTATGGCATTGTTTGTTGCCGAACAAGAAGGTCCACTTGAAAATGTTGAAAACTTTAGCCGCTTTGTGGCTGGGGCGGAAGTTAACTTTTCAATCGGGATGTCTCGTCTTGAACATGAGATGACATACGTCACGAAACTAGGTCAAGACCCGTTCGGAAGAACGATTGAGAATTTTTTACTCGAGAATGGAATTGATACGAGTCATATAACGTATGACGAAACCTATAAAACAGGAATGCAGTGGAAACAAAAGGTAAGCAAATTTGATCCAGAAGTGTTCTCAGCGAGAAAAAACTCTGCAGCATCACATATGAATGCGGAAACCATCCGACACTTGGATTTGGAAGCAATTGATCACGTTCATGTGACAGGGATTTTACCTGCGTTATCTAAAGACTGCAGAGAAATGGTCTACACCTTGATGCAAAAAGCACGAATGAAAGGTATTCAAGTTTCTTATGATCCAAACTTACGGCCCGGTCTTTGGTCCAGTAAAGAAGAGATGGTTGAAGTCGTCAATGAGTTAGCTTCTTTGGCGGATATCGTACTACCCGGTGTTGGCGAAGGGGAAATATTGACAGGACAAAAGTCAATTGAAGCCATTGCAAGATTTTATCATAATCTCGGGGTTAAAACAGTCGTGATGAAGCTTGGAGCTGATGGAGCCTACACTAGCTCGGAAGGAAATCAATTTTATACAGATGGCTATCCGGTTGATCGAGTGGTGGACACTGTCGGTGCCGGGGATGGTTTTGCAGTAGGTGTGATAAGCGGAATCTTGGAAGGATTATCACTGGAAGAGTCAGTAAGACGGGGAACTGCTATCGGTGCGTTGGCGGTAATGTCACCTGGGGACAATGACGGATTGCCTGATCGTAGACGTTTAGGAGAATTTATGGCAGGCAATGCAATTGATTTGACAATGTAGAAAAAAAGTAAAGATGACCGTGTTCAACGGTTTTCTTTACTTTTATCGTATGAATCATTGAAAACTAGTTAACATTCGTAAAACCAAGTGTTTGCGAAATGTTTAAACTCGTATCTTTCATTTTATCAATCAAAGTATCTTCGATCATATCCATCGTTACCCGGTTACTAGGACCAGATACGCTAAAGCTAGCAATGATTTCACCTTTATGGTTGTAGATCGGGGCAGCGATGCAACGAATACCTTCTTCGTTTTCAATATTATCCAGTGCATATTGCTGCTGTTTTACTTTTTCGATTTCTAGCCGGAATTCTCCTTGTGATGTAATCGTGTTTGGAGTTCGTGGAGCAAAATCAATTTTTTCAACAACTTCCTCAAAATAACTTGGAGTTACTCCGGAAAGCAGGATTTTACCTACGGCTGTACAGTACATTTGGCCGCGTGTACCAATCCGTGAAAACATTCGGACTGTGTGGTTACTTTCGATTTTATCAATATAAACAATTTCACCACGATCTTCTATGCATAAATGAACCGTTTCATTTATGTCTTTGGACAGTTTTTCGATGAAAGGTTTTGCAGCACGTATTATTTCGTTGCTGTCCGAAATATTTCTAGAGAGGAAAAGAATTTGTAACCCCAGTTTGTATTTGTTTGTTTCGGCATCCTTAGCGATATAATTCATGCTTCCCAGCGTAGTTAACAACCGGTGAATAGTACTTTTAGATAAGTCCAGTTGTTCAGTTAATTGGGAAATTTTAAGGCCATCAGGATATTCTGACAGTTTGTTTAAAATAGTAAGTGCTCTTTCTAATGATTGAACGTTAGACAAAATCTTCAACCTCTTTATTTTAGTATTTTTGTTTTAGGGACTGTTTAAAATCAGTCTCTTCAAGACTTGTTTAGTTTCTCAAGTATACCAAAGATTGATGAAAATTTGGCTTACTAAATAACAGGAAATGAAACTAAATTTGAAAATTCTTAAGTGGTATGAAAAATTATTGAAAAGTGAGGGAACTTAATGAATAAACTAAAGATTTTAAACAGCATTACGAACTGTGGTGTAGTAGCGGTAATAAGAGCAGACAGTGAAGAAGAAGCTATTAAAATTTCAGAAGCCTGCGTGGAGGGAGGGATTAAAGGCATTGAGATAACATTTACAGTTGATGGAGCAGATAGTGTCATTTCAAAATTAAGATCACTCTTTACTGGCGATGATTCGGTGGTGATTGGAGCAGGGACTGTTCTGGATTCTACTACGGCAAGGATTGCTATTTTAGCAGGTGCACAGTTCGTCGTAAGTCCTTGTTTTGACGAAGCTACGGCAAAGTTGTGCAATCTGTATCAGGTACCGTATATGCCAGGTTGCATGACAATTACAGAGATGAAACAGGCCCTAGAGGCAGGAGTCGATATTATAAAGCTGTTTCCAGGGAACAATTTTGGACCGGAATTCATTAAAGGGGTCCATGCACCACTGCCCCAAGTAAATATAATGCCGACCGGCGGTGTTAGTTTAGACAATGTAGATCAATGGATAAAAAACGGATGTGTAGCCGTAGGGGTGGGGGGGAATCTTATAACCCCGGCGAAGAGCGGGGATTATAACCTGATTAGTGAATACGCCGCACAATATGTAGAAAAAGTCAGAAGTGCGCGACGGGATGGCGAAGAAGTTGAAAAGGTAAGAGTGTAAAGGGAAGCCGGTCAAATAGTAAAGGGCAGTTTATAAGAAAAAGATGCGGTTTTTAAACTAAATATCGTAATAAAGCTTTTGAAATTCCGCGAAATACAAGGGATTTATGTAGATTTTTATTTTAAGAAACGTTATAATTAATTTATGGAACGCCGTTCCGTATTGTGAAACAAAAAGAAATTGTTACGTTAAAAATCTTTTAAATAAAGGAGATTGAAAATGGATAATTTTAATTGGAATTTCCCTACAGAAATCGTTTATGGTGAAGGTAGAGTCAATGAAATCGGTAAAATCGCTAAGTCGTATGGAAAAAAGGCAATGATCGCGACGTATAAAAGAGGTGGATTTTTAGACCCGATCATTGATAACGTGGAATCCCTGTTAAGAGAAGCGGGAATTGAATTTGTGACGTTTACTGGAATCGAACCAAATCCACGAGCGCAGACAATCGATAAAGCGATTGAGATATTTAAGTCGGAGCAGTGTGACTTCGTCATTGCACTAGGCGGTGGAAGTGTAATCGATGGTTCAAAATATATCGCTGCTACAGGTTTTTCTGGCGGTAAGTCATGGGACTATGTTGTCTTAGGGGACAGAGTTCCGCGTGAGTACACAGGCGCTTATCCAATCATTGCGATTCCGACGATGTCGGCATCGGGTTCAGAGTGTAATGCTGGTGGTGTTTTAACAAATGCTGAAACGAATGAGAAAAGCTTTTCTAGATCAGCATATCGTTACCCGAAAGTTGCCATCGTAGATCCAGGGTTATTGACGTCTGTACCACTTTCGATCACTAAAGACAGCTGTGTCGACATTTTCTCTCATCTGATCGAACATTATTTATCAAGCCAGGCAGAATCGGAATTTGCAGATCGGGCAACAGAAGGAATGATTTTAACACTAAAAGAAAATTTTGATAAAATCATTAAAGATCCGACCGATATCGATGTCAGAGGGCAAATCGCGTTATGTTCAATCTTTGGATGGTCTGGTTTCCAGGCGCTAGGGAGAATGGGATCAATTCCGATGCACTCAATTGAAATGCCTTTAAGTGCTGTTTATGATTTACCGCATGCAAGAGGGATGACAATCATTATTCCACCATATCTTAAAGTGATGGCAGAAGCGATGCCTGCTAGATGGGCAAAATTAGCTAGAAGATGTTTCGGTGTAACGGAAGAAGATGATTTGAAAGCAGCTAAGTTACTTTCAGTTAAAGTCGTGGAATGGTTGAAAGATACAGAATCTTATCTGACGCTTGAAGATGTTGACATCCCGTCTGACCAATTCGAAAGAATGGCCGAAGATGTAGTACGAATGTTCCCGGGAAGTGAACCGAGTACGACAACTGGACCACGACCGATTACGAAAGAGGAAATCATCAAAATTTACGAGATGTCTCAAAATAGTCATTTGACATATAGTTGAATAATGTACGGAACCCCCGAATGACGGACACTTGATACAAGTTCCGATTCGGGGGTTTTTGAATGTCTTCATTATACGCGACGGCGATCAAGCGAGTAGAAGTACACATACAGTGCAAGGATTAAACGGTTTTTATCCAATAATTGTACTGTCTCGTTTTTTTGTATATAATGTAAAAAAAGAAACGGAGAATCCTGGATGACTACTGAACAATTTTACAAGACGTTACCAACACTTGAGACGGACCGCTTGCTCTTGCGGCCGATGCGCCAAGAGGACGTAGACGATTTGTTCGCCTATACCCAGGACGAGGAGACGGCGCGTTACGTGACGTGGAATGCAAATCAGACGATTGGTCAGGCGCAGCAGTTCCTGACGCACGTCCTGTCGAACTACGAACAGGGAAAACAGGCACCGTGGGCAATTGAATGGAAGGCGACGGGACAGATGATCGGCACGATCGATTTCATTCATCTGCTGCTTGATGAGAACAAACAAGCGGAACTTGGATACGCCTTATCGCGGCAATTCTGGGGCAAAGGCATCGTCACAGAAGCCGTGGAACGGGTGCTGGACTTCGGTTTTGAGGCGTTACAGCTGGAGCGGATTCAGGCGCGGTGCATGGAACCGAACGTCGGTTCAGCACGGGTGATGGAAAAGGTCGGGATGACGTACGAAGGCACGTTACGCCGTTTGATTTTCGTCAAAGGGACGTTTCATGATGTCAAAATGTACTCCATTTTACGGGAGGAGTACGTGACGCAACGTCAGGCAGCGGAACAGAACGAAAAACAACATCAATGAGCGAATGAAGCCCCCGACCACTTTGAGCGGTCGAGGGCTTTTTGATTATGTTCTGTTCTCAATCAACGAATCGATGACGGTAACCGTGTTCGTGACCGTATCTAGAATCCGTGTCCGTCGATCGTCTTTTGACAGGAAAATCGCTTCGCCGGTCGCGTCATACGCAAACGCCGTCGGAATCGAAAAGCCGCAGTTGCGGTAAGACCCGTCGGCATGACTCGTCCCGATCACGATGGCGGATTGCTGGCGGCTGATGCGTGCTGCTTCGCCTGACCACTCGGCATATTGTTCCGGACTGAACATTCCGACGCCGATCGGATTGAAAATTAACTCAACGGTATCGTTTTTCAGCCCGTCCAGTCCTAAGAAGATTTCGCGACAAAGCAGGTACCCGTACCGTTGTCCATCATCGTCGACGGTCGACGGTTGATAGAGCGGACCAGCTTCCGGCGTTTTTGCCCGGTCGAGGACGACTTCCCCGTGTTCGTTAATGATCAAGGCCCGATCCAACCGATCGGCGTCCCGGTACCCGGTGACGATCATCGTCGTGTACTGTTTTGCAAGTTGACAGAGCGTCGCGAGATCGGTCTGCCGGCAGTAGCCTTCCGGATACAACACGATGTCAATGTCAGGGTAGGCGGTAATGTCTCGTCGTAACTGTTGTAAGTCTGTTTCTTGTTTCGGTTGTCCAATCAAAATGTGCATGTGGCATTCGCTCCGTTCGTATCATGGTCTAATAAATCTATGTAGCTGACTTGATTTTAGCATAATTTGTCAATTTCAAAAGGAGAACGTCACGCCGTCTGATTTAGGAAATGTGTTTCGCCGGCAGATCTTCTTTAAAATATAGTTGTTTACCCGGCAGGAGGACAGCGATGCTTTGAAGGAGACTCAGTCCGACCAACAGACAGGCGGCCGTCAAAACGGTGAAGCGGAGCGGGAACAGGTCACCCGTAAAACCAACTAATAAAATCAATACGATGTGGAGCATGCTTTGCCCAAGTCCATAAAGGCTCGTAACCCGACCCATCAATTCATCGGGCACATTGTTTTGATAAAACGTCATAAAGCCGGTCCCGGAAAAGGCGTTAAAAAAGCCGAGCAAGATGAAGCCGGTCGCGACGAGTAAAAAAGAAGTGGCCGTCGCATAGATCAAGTAGCCGAGTGCGACGAACAGGTATCCGCTGACGAGCAACGTTTTGAGCGACAGGTGACGCGAGAATCGGGCGACGGTCAGTCCGCCGAGCACGGAACCGATGCCCGTTAAGCTGATCAACAGTCCATAATCGGTTGCCGACAGTCCGACGACGGTCTGCAGAAAGACGACTTCCTGGGCGTCCATCGCAAGCGCAAGGCTCATCGTCAACAATCCGATGACATAAACCGCGATGATAAACCGGTTCGACCGACTGAATCGGGCGACGGTGCGCCAGTCCGCTGCGACGTCGGAGAATCGTAATTTCTCGACAGCGGGCGGACGAGGGACGGAAGGCAGGAAAGCTAGTAATATCCCGGAAACGACAAACGAGCCGGCATTGATCCAAATCGCGACATCGGCTGTCGCGACGAGTAACAGCAGACCGGCTAACGCCGGACCGATCAAAAAAGCACTCGACGTGATCAGACCACGATAGGCATTAAACGTTTTCCGACCGGTGTCCGGTACGAGTTGTGTCAGGTAGGTCGTCGCAGCAGGTTCAAAAAACGCTTTGACAAGGGCGAGCGCAAACAGTGTCAGGTAAATCAACGGCAGTGTCGACAGGAGCGGAATCAGCGCGACGAGCAACGCCCGGATGAAGTCCGTCCCGATCAACCACCTGCGTACATCGACCCGGTCAATCAGACTGCCGGCCCAAAATTTCGTGAACAGGGCAGCAAACGGACCGATGATCCAGAGTCCGGCGACCGCGGTGGCGGAGCCGGTCAATTGATAGAGATAGACATTGATTGCAACAAGGTAAATGAAGTCGCCGAATTGCGAAATGCCGAATGAAGCCAGGAGCGTCGTAGCACGAGACAAGGGGAATCCACCCGCTTTCTGTAGACATATATTACCAATAGTATATCGGATGATTCCAGGGTTCACAATGCCTGAACCGTGCAGGTTGTTTGTACAGATCTGTCGTATTACTTAAGTAACAAATAAGCTTGAGGAGGGGTACGATGAGAGCCGTCATTTGTACTGCATATGGTCCGCCGGATGTACTGAAGCTGCGAGAAGTGAAACAGCCTGTCCCGAAAGCATCTGAGCTACTGATAAAAGTCTATGCCTCCGCCGTGCATTCAGGTGATCGTCGTCTGCGGGCACTCGATGTACCGGCAGCAGGGAAACTTCCGATGCGTGTCGTCATCGGGTTTAAAACACCGAGACAGCCAATTTTAGGGTTTGTCTTAGCCGGCGAAGTCGTCGCGACAGGCAATCGTGTCCAGAATTTTAAAGTCGGCGACCGTGTCTATGCCCTGACCGGGATGCGCTTTGGTGGTTACGCTGAATATGCCTGTATCAAGGAAACGAGCTGTGTCGGGCAGATGCCGCGCAATGCAAGCTTCGCGGAAGCAGCCAGTCTTCCGTTTGGCGGAACGACCGTCCTCCATTTTTTCCGGAAGCTGAACCTTAAGCAGGCGAAAACGATCTTGATTTACGGAGCCTCGGGCGCCGTCGGTTCGCTTGCAGTCCAAATCGCCAAACAATACGGACTTCATGTGACGGCGGTCTGCAGCGGACGGCACGTTGAGTTGGTGGAAGGTCTTGGCGCGGATGGTGTCGTCGACTATACAGCAGAAGGATATGATGCGCACCTGACGACGTATGACGCAGTATTTGACGCGTCCGGAAAAATTGACAAACGAACGGTACGTAAGCACGTCGGAGCGAAAGGGGCGTTTCGTTCAGTCGCCGGACAAGGCGTGGCGCGGGCGCTGAAAAAAGATTTGATACTACTGAATGAGTGGTTTGAAACTGGGAAGATCAAAGCGGTCATCGATACGGTATATTCGCTCGAAGAGATCGTCGCTGCCCACCGTTACGTCGATTCCGGGCGGAAATACGGCAATGTCATCGTGTCGGTCGTGGAGGATTCCGGTAAAACGGATTAGATGCCACTTCGTCAGGACGGACACCGTCAGACTGACGCAAAAAACAAAGTAGAACAAAAAACACCTTTGCCTGCAGCGTTTCAAAGGTGTTTTTTATCTGCGTGGAACGTCACTTCAAGACATCATACGTCGCCATGATGAACTGACCGGACGGACGACAGCTGGTCAGCCGGAACCGTGTCTCAAGCGTCCCTTCCGGAAACAGTGGAATCCCGCTGCCGAGGACGACCGGCGCGATCGCCAGTTCAAGCTGATCAATCAATTGTAAACGTAAGGCTTCTTGAATCAACTCGCCGCCGCCGACGAGCCAAATCTTGCCGTTGATGGTCGGACTAATCCGGTCAATCAACACATCGAGTGGCTCATTCGTGTAGATCGCGTATTCGGACTGTTGATCGTTCTGACGGGTCAACACGTAGTTCTCGAGTCCACTGTACGGATAGTCGTCACTGAGGACCAAGACTTCGTCAAAGGTTTTTCGACCCATGATGACGGCATCGACGTCTTCCATGAACGCCGCGTACCCATTATCACCGTCCCCTTCGACAGCGAACAGCCAATCGAGCGAATCATTTGATCGGGCAATCTTTCCATCGAGACTACAGGCGATATATAAAACGGTTTTAGTCATCAATAACTCCTCCTTTTGTTCGAGCTATCTCTAGTCTACGCTATAATTATGACAAAAGATGTCGTAATTAGAGAGGGGATTTTGTATGAAAG
Source organism: Exiguobacterium sp. s133 (assembly GCF_018618595.1). Lineage (NCBI taxonomy): Bacteria > Bacillati > Bacillota > Bacilli > Caryophanales > Exiguobacterium > Exiguobacterium sp. s133. The sequence goes on along the minus strand of NZ_JACSMK010000003.1, from coordinate 111,765 downwards.
GTCGCCATCTGAAACTGATGCGTCTGCTTAATCGGCAACAGCTGTTGACGGCGCGGGAACTGGCGGAAGCGTGCGGCGTCTCGTTACGGACAATTCAACGGGACGTACTCGAACTTGAAGCAAACGGATATCCGATTTACAGCGAGCGGGGAGCAGGGGGCGGATACCGGGTCCTGCCGAACCGTTTGCTGCCGCCACTTGCTTTACGGGAACAGGAAGCGATCACTTTATTTTTAATGCTCGACTGGGTTGGTCAAATTCCCGATCTGCCATTCGGTCCGTTACGGGGGGATCTTGCTGAATGGTATCTCCAGGAACTGCCGCCGGACCTTGAAGCGAAGATGGACCGCCTGAAAGGACGGGTCCGTTTTGCTCGACCCGATACGCCGCCGTCTCCGTTGACGCGAGACGTGTTGCGATTGTTGGAAGCGGAAGTCAAAGGGGAAATCACTTACCGGACGACAAGCGGACGACGGACGATTTTGATGGATCCGATCGGTTTAACGTTTGAACGCAATCGCTGGTATCTGCTCGCCCAGACTGACCGGGGACTGCGGCAGTACCGGGTCGACCGGATGGAGCAGGTCTTACCGACGACCATTTCGTCCGAACAGCTGACGTTCGAGGAGGCAGAATGTCAGGTGAAGTCAGGTGAACAGGTGACGATCCGACTGGAAATGACGTCACTCGGGGAACGGTTGCTTGAAGGGATTTTACCGCTGAACGCACAGCGGACGTGGTCTGTTCCGGTTACCGAGTTACCGTTTCTCGGACGACAGTTGTTTGGACTGGGCGAAAACGTAAAAGTCCTTGAACCGTCAACACTAAAGGAAGAAATCCTGAAACAGGCAAGGGACCTGCTCGCGTCCTATGATGCCTGAAAAAAGGAGTGATTCTCCTATGCCAGCAAGAAATTATGGTACGATAAAACTAGAGAAAAGTGAAAGAATGGAAGTGATTTACTATGGAAACGTTATCATTGATTTTATTGTTACTGGCCTTAATTTTGTTGACGAACGTCATCGGACATTACATCCGTTTTATTCCGACGGCCCTGATTCAAATCATTGTCGGTACGCTCGTTGCTTTATCAATCAAAGAACTGTCGATTGAAGTCGAATCGGAATGGTTTTTACTGTTGTTCATCGCTCCCTTACTGTACAACGACAGCTCGCATTTTCCGCGGGAACAACTGTGGAAGATGCGCGGGGCGATCCTCGGCAACGCCATCGTGCTCGTCTTATTGACGACCGTGATCGGCGGATACTTCATCCACTGGATGTTGCCGGTCATTCCGCTCGCTGCCGCCTTTGCGTTAGCCGCGATTTTATCACCGACTGACCCGGTCGCGGTCAACGGGATCGCAAAACGTGTCCGGCTTCCGGAACCGATTTTAAATCTTGTCCGGGGAGAATCGTTGATTAACGATGCGTCGGGACTCGTCGCCTTTAGTTATGCCGTCACGGCCGTCATGACAGGCTATTTCTCATTACGTGAAGCTTCGTTTGAATTCGTTTATATGTTTGCTGTCGGTGCCGTCGTCGGCCTTGTCATCATCGTCGTGATGAACTGGCTGAAGATTCGGCTCCGCCGGTCAGGAATTGATGACGTCGTCTTTTATGCCCTCCTGCAAATCTTGACGCCGTTCATCATCTTTTTCGTCTCGGAAGAACTGCTTCATGCGTCGGGCGTCATCGCCGTCGTCGCCGGTGGCTTACTTCATGCCTTGATTAAGGAACGGACAGAGACGTTCTTTGCCCAGGAACAAGTCTTGACGGATAACATTTGGACGATGATTGCCTATATCTTGAACGGGGTCATTTTCTTATTGCTTGGTTTGACGTTGCCCGGAGCGACGCAGGCCATCTTCATTGATGACGCCATCAACAACTGGCGCTTACTCGGGTACGTCAGCTTAATCGGTCTTGTCATCCTCGGGATCCGCTTAGTCTGGACACTGTTCTTTAATTGGTTTGATCATCGCTTTCTTCGTAAAGAGGAGCAACGGCCACCTTCGTTCAAGCGCGACTTAATCACGACGCTCGTCGGCGTGCGCGGGACAATCACGATGGTCGGTGTGTTATCGCTGCCGTTTTTGACGGATGCTGGTGTTGCGTTCCTGGAACGGTCGTTGATCATCTTCCTCGCGGCGGGCGTCATCATCTTTACGTTAGTGCTCGCGACGATTGCCTTACCGTTGCTGAGTCAAAAAGAGACGGTCAGTCAAACGGACTTCGGATTGAATGCCCAAAAACAACGGATGATGTTACGGGCGATTCAGGAAGTCAAACAGGCGACGAATTCCGATAATTCACCGGTCGCGTTTGACCTGCTGAACGAATACCATGTCATGTTGCGGTTGCTGCGTGCCGAAGAGAAGAGCGAACAGGAACTCAACGTCTACAACGAACAGTTGAAGGAACTGCGCCTTGAAGCCGTCGCGTGGGAAACGGAATTCGTCAAAGCGTTCTTTAAGAACCATGACGTGCCGGATTTATTGAAAAAAGAAACGGTTGCCTCGATTGAACACCGACGCCGGGCGATTCATTCCGAATCGACGGTCCGGCTCTATCAGCCGTTACGGAAGCTGATGCGAAAACGTAAACGGTTCACGTTGTCACCGGATGAATTGATTCGTCTGACGGAGATGGAACATGCCCTCTATGAACATGTCATCGGCGACATCATCGACCGGCTCGAGACGTGCCGTGACAAGTATCCGACGGAAGTCGTCCAAAGCGTCAAAGGACATTACTTCCGCCTCCGCGGTAAACATACGCAGTGGGCGTCACCGGTCGGCAGTAAGGGCGACGTCGAACAGCAAAAAGAAGAACTGTGCTTACGGGCGATCGAAGTCCAGCGTCAAGAAATTGCCGAAATGTCGAAGGAAGGGGACCTTTCTTCGGAAAAAGAAAAAGAGTTGCGCCGTTTCATCCACTACATCGAAAGCGTCGTGCTCTATGAATATGTCGATTAATTAAAAAAGTCCCGCCTCTGATGATTCAGAAGCGGGATTTTTTGGTTTAACCGAGTGACAAGTATTTGACTTCGAGGTAATCCTCGATACCGTAGACGCCGCCTTCGCGGCCGAGTCCACTTTCTTTGTAGCCGCCGAATGGTGCTTGGGCAGCAGACGGTGCGCCGTCGTTCAAGCCGACGATGCCGTACTCGAGTTTTTTACCGAGCAGGAGCGCTTCGTCGATTCGTTCAGAAAATGCATACGCCGCAAGACCGTAGGGTGTGTTGTTCGCCCGTTCGATGACTTCGTCAAGTGTCTCGAAGACCGAGATCGGTGCGAGCGGACCAAACGTTTCTTCCTGCATACAAATCATGTCTTCCGTGACGTTCGCGAGAACTGTCGGTGTGACGAAGTAACCGACCGAGTCGTCGATCGTACCGCCTGTTAAGATCGTTGCACCTTTCGCAACCGCGTCGTCGATGTGTGCTTTGACTTTCTCGACGGCTTTTGCGTTAATCAAGGGTCCGATCGTTGAATCGGCGTCAAGACCGTTCCCGACTTTTAGTTTGTTCACTTCCGCGACGAACTTCTCCGTGAACGCGTCGAGCACAGAGGATTGGACGTAAAAGCGGTTCGTTGCGACGCAGGCTTGGCCACCGTTGCGGAATTTCGAGCGGATTGCTTGTGTGACGGCTTTGTCGATGTCCGCGTTTTCCGTGACGATGAACGGTGCATGACCCCCGAGTTCAAGTGATAGTTTTTTCATCGTATCGGCTGCCTGGCGCATGATCAATTTACCGACGGCAGTAGAGCCGGTGAACGTGATTTTGCGAACACGGCGTTCGGCTTGCCAGACACCGCTGATTGTTGCGGCGTCACCTGTCAAGACGTTGATGACACCAGCCGGGATGCCTGCTTCTTCAGCAAGTTCGACGAGGCGAAGGGCTGTGAAAGGTGTTTCTTCCGACGGTTTTAAGACGACCGTACAACCGGCTGCAAGAGCCGGGGCGAGTTTTCGTGTGATCATCGCAGCGGGGAAGTTCCACGGCGTGATCGCGGCGACGACGCCGACCGGTTCTTTTTCGACGAACAGGCGTTTACCCGGAACCGATGCCGGAATCGTTTCCCCGTAAATCCGGCGTGCTTCTTCTGCATACCAGCGGACATATTGATTGCCGTAATCGACTTCACCGAGTGCTTCGACAAACGGTTTCCCTTGTTCGCGTGTCATGATGTCAGCGACTTCGTCACGGTGTTCGTTGATCAAGCGGTACCAGGCATCGATTTTATCGGCACGCGCATCCGCCGTTAAGCTTGACCAGGTGACGAAAGCATCGCTCGCCGCGTCGACTGCCCGTAGAGCGTCATCTGCCGAACTGCTTGGGACGTGCCCGAGTAATTCTTTTGTTGCCGGGTTAAAGACCGGAATCGTTTGTTCTGTTTCGTACCATTGTCCGTTCACTACATTTTTTTCAATCATGTGTTGCACCTCCATGTGTTTTCATTACGTCCTTAATTAAACACCCGGAAGGCGCATTTGTGTACTTCCGCTTTGGAGGGGGGACATAACGGAATGGAATGACCTGGGAAAACTACGATTTTCAATAATGGATTGATTCAAGTCAGATTTCGTGAGAAGACACTGAACATTCACTTTAAGCCGATTGCCGAATACCGCCTGAAAAATCCAATATTGTCAGCCCGTTCCGTGTGGTCTGAAGACAACGTGCTACCTGGGAGATCAAGCGTCTGTTTTCGTTGCTTTCCTCGGGCGAGGCGCAAGCCGTTGCTCCTTTGTCCTCACGTACAAGGAGCAGGGTCTTGCCTGCCTCTGAAAAGTGCGCTAAACACGCACTTTTTCCCGTAGGAGTCAACGAAACGTGACGCTCCTTAGGGCATGCCGTGAATGAAATCCAGGCATGCAGGCGGTTTAGCGCGCAATCTGTCTTGCATCGCTTTAAAGACGAGGTGAGATAGGGAAGCGCGAACGGATTGCCTCTCGATATTGCATGTTCAAAGTTTGTTTACACACTGAAGAAACAAGTCCTGTGACTTGTTTCTTTTTAGCTTAGCAGACCGGTCAGTCGCTCACCCCGAAGAAGATATGTCTCCAAGTGAAGCTGCAGCGGATTATATTGTTCTGAATGTTGCCCGGCTTCTTGCAACAAATGTGTCGTCTGTTCGACGAAATGTAAATTGAAGCAGCCCGAGAGCCAAAGCAAGGAAGCCAGTCGCGGATCATCTTCCGGCACGAGAACGGTCTGGGAGTTGTAGTGGGAAAGTAAACTTTTCGCTAAATGACCGGACACATCATGCGACGCGATGCCTTCTGTCCGGGTATACCATTTGATCAGCCAGGCCAAATTTTGCACGCGGTCCGTTGCGCCGATATGTTCATGGTCGACAATTCCGACGATTTGTTGAGTGGTGTCCCATAAGACGTTGAGCGAATTCAAGTCGGTCGAGATGACCGATTGAGAAGAAGAATGATTGGTAGGTCTCGCGGTATCGATCTTTTGTTGGACAAGACTCAGATACTCCTGAAACGAATCCCGGACCGATTCCGGCATCGATGAAAACGAAAGCTCTTGCAAATCATGGAACCAACGCTGATAGGCCACCGTATGGTCGACGAATGGAAAGTGAAACCCTTGATAGTTGCGTGACAAATCATGCACTTGACGGGCTAATGTTCCAATTTGAGCAGCGGAATGCATCGTATTGACAGTCACGTGATGACCGTCAAGCCAGTGAAATAGGCAACATGTCCACTCCTTTCCGGTTGAATCGCGGATTGTCGTGAAAAGTCCCTCATGTATTGGTTGCACGCGTTTCATGAACGGGATGCCATTTGCCCGCAAATAATCGGTATATCGCAACTGTTCTGTAAGTAAATCCGGTGTAGAGTGGGACAGGGCAGATTCGGCATAACGCTGTTCTGGTAACAGACGAATCGAATAGGATTGACCATCAATCAAGATTTTGTAGTGTTTATCGCCATGTTTGCCGTGTGTCGTTAATGTGTTAGGGTGGACTTCCAGTGAGTGAAAAACGAGACCGAAACTTTTGACTGCTTGTTCGATCAAGGGGTAATCGTTTCTTGGATACATACATGCTTAGTCCTTTCTGCGGACAGTTGGTGCAGATGTGGAATGTTCATCTGAAAGCTGAAACGATGCCGGTTGCGTTCCATCCCGATCCGTAAAGCCGTAGTCACGGGCGAGGTCAGACACGAACAAGGCTTGCTCGGTCCGGTGCATCAAGGTCGAATCACTCATGAGTGCGGCGACGGCCCGGCCGACGTACGTGGTGGTCTCGGTTGCATCGTTGCCGAATCCTGCGTCCACGACCCGTTCCGTCCGCATGAAACCGGGACACAGTGCAATAGCAGCGATGTGACTCTCCCGAAGTTCCTGCCCCATGACACACGTCATTCGGTTGATCGACTGCATCGCCAAATCATAATACAGGTTGCCGGCGGCTTGATTCGGACTGAACGACGTCAAGTTGACAATCAATGCTGCCGGACTTTGCTGAAGCAACGGAACAGCGGCCCGCGTCGTCAGCAAATAGGCTTTTGGTCCAGCGACCATCATCGCGTCCCAGTGTTCCGGCGGACGTTCCCAAAACCGTTTGCCCTCTCCGGGAGGAAGCGAAGCTTCCGAACCGCCGAACACACTGTTGACGAGCAAATCAATCCGTCCGTGTCGCGCTTGGATATGTTGAAACAATCGGGCAACATCATCCGGATCCGTATGGTCACAGCGGACCGCAATTCCGTGGCCACCGCGAGCCGTGACACCGGCGGCCGTCTCTTCAATCGTTTCCGGACGATTGTCGGTCGTCCCGTTCTGTGTACTGCGCCCGGTCACATAAACTGTTGCCCCGGTTTGCCCGAGTTCGTAAGCAATCCCGCGTCCGGCGCCGCGTGACGCACCGGTGACGACTGCGATTTTTCCAATCCATGCTGTCATGAAGTCCTCCGATCAAATATGTAATACATCAAACAGGGACTTTCCATGACGCTCGGAAGTCCCTGTTGCTTCGTTGTACTTAAAACCCTTTAATCGTCATCCCGCCGTCGACGAACAGTGTCTGACCGGTGATGTACGATCCGGCATCGGACGCGAGGAAGACCGTCGGACCGACGAGTTCCGTCAGTTCACCGACCCGACCGAGCGGTGTCACGTCGACGATGTCTTTTAAGTACGCGGGATCGGCCAGTAACGGCTCCGTCAGCGGCGTCTTGAAATACCACGGACCAATCGCGTTGACGCGGATATTTTTCGGACCCCATTCGAGGGCGAGAACTTTCGTCATCTGAATCAAGGCCGCCTTCGTCGTCGCATAGACGACACCGGTCCGCAAAGCGACGTGACCTGCGACCGAGGCGATGTTAATGATGTTGCCACCCGTGTCCTGCATCCGGCGTCCGACTTCCTGCGAAAACAGGAAGGCCGACTTTAAGTTCGTCTGTTGAATCGTCTCCCATTCGTCTTCCGTGACGTCGAGCGCTTTCGAGCGGATGTTCATCCCGGCATTGTTGACGAGCGTATCGATCCGGTCGACGAGCGTATAGGCTTTTTCGATCGTCGCGACGACTTGCGTCCGGTCGGTCACGTCACACGTCAGGACGAACGCCTGTCGTCCGAGTGCTTCAATCCGGCTTGCCGTCTCCCGTAAATCAGCTTCCGTCCGGGCGACGAGAATGACGTCAGCACCAGCTTCTGCCATCGCGATGGCAAGCGCCCGTCCGATGCCGCGTCCGGCTCCGGTCACGAGGGCTGTTGTTTGATCAAGTCGAAACGTCGGTAAGTACATCTAGCCACATCCTATCTTAAAAAAGTCTGTCTTTACTGTACGTCTAAATTGACTGAAAAGAAAGAAAAATGCTGTAAGTACTTAATTTTAATGTTATTATTTGGGAAAAAAGGAGGGGTGAGATGAAACGGAAAGTAGGGATAGCTATTTTGGTCGTTTGTTTTTTAGCAGCCTCTTTTCAAGTCTTCGGGCAGTATCTCTACACGACATATATTCATGAACCGGCTGACTATGCGTTTAAGTACGACATCAAACCACGTAAGCCACTCGGCTCACCAGATTTGAGGGGGCAACCTTTTCCCGCTGGTCCGATGCCTCATTTTGTTGATGTGACATTTCCGAAAGCACTCGCTTCAGTCGGCGCCATCGTGACGATCGGGCTGTTGATTTTACTGGCGTCTATGTTGAAGAGGAAACGGAACAAACGAACGGTAAAACAAAGTGGTGATACCTCTTTTGAAGAGGAGCTGAACATCTTACAAAAACCGTCAACGTCGCCGAGTAATGATACACATTCTTACCAATCAAACAATGTCTCTGAAGTCCGTCGATTGATTCAGATATTTGACCAGCGCCTTCCCGCTTCATCTAGGCGTCGACCGGAAGAGACGATGAAGGAATGGTTAGAGCGGATCGGGCTGACAGTTGATTCGGTGCTCTATCATCTCGTACGGTACGGGGAACAGGATGAGACATTATTTAAACAGGCAGACGTCGATATACTACGGCAACAGTTGCGGCGTCATCCAGGAAATTAACGCACGGTACTGTGCATGGTGACAGCTTATTATGGTAGGAGGCAGACAAATGGTGAAGCAACGATGGGTAGGTCTTGTTTTGGTAGTCGTTCTTGTCGGATGTGGAAAAAGTTATCCGATTGAACAAGCAATCGAAAATGGTGATATTGTAACGATGCCAAGTCGTGAGAATGTGGAACGGTTCCAGACATTTTTGAACCAAGTCGATCAAAAAGGCAAGGACAGCATCCGAATTACTTCCTACACGACAGAAGGTGACCCGATTTTTCAAGACGTCACGTATGACGGAAAACAGTTCAGTTATTCACTCGATTCGTCGCGAGATGAGTTCGGCAGCCAAGCGGACGACCGGGACGGGGAAAGCTGTCAAGCGTTGAAAAAAGACCAAACAGGTGAAACGCACGTCTATCTGTTGACGGATTGTGCGGAAGGAGAAGATCATCCGTTACTCGAAGCGACGGCAGCAGAACTCGGAAAGTAAATCAGCCTTCCGGAATCGCTTCATACAAGTACGCTTGATTTTTTTTGAAAATGTAGATGACACCCGTCGTGTCGCCCCGGTACAGTTTCGTTCCTGCCGGCCAGTCTGTCGCCATCCCTTCCGCTAAGGGCTCGTTTGCGGTCAATTGTTTCGTGACGGTCGCAAACGATTTGACGTCTGCCTGTGTAAGCGTCACGGGTGCATCGGATAGCTGGTAAACACGATCGTTGATTCGGATTAAGTCGGCATCTTTGTTTTGACGGGCTTCTGCGGCGATTGTATCAGTCGTCGAAACACGTGTCGTATCGTCGGAACAGCCGCTTAACGGGATGAGACTGACTGCGAGGGCAAGTGAGAGAATACGTTTCATAAAGTGATACCTCGTTTCTTTAGTGTAGGTGATTGGTAAAATACTTTATATATGTCGTTAATTACGATATAATCGCCTCATGCGATATATATAAGGGGGATATTGATGACGATTCATGAAGATTTTGCTAGACTCTATTACCATCTTCATCCGCAATGGAAAGAAAATTTGTCACATCAAAGCGTGCGTATTTTGCAGATGATTCAGATGACGGCACCGATTACGGTTAAACAGGTCGCTGAAAAATTTGCCCTTTCACCGAATACGGCGTCGGAACATATTAAAAAGCTGGAACAACTCGGTTATATCGAAAAAAATCGTGCTTCAGACGATCAACGGGTGGTTCATGTGAGTCTAACGAATGAAGGGTTACGCGCAGTTCGGTCACATACAGAACTCGACGTCGATCGTGTCGCGCACGTACTCCGTCAGTTATCGGCTGACGAACAACAGTCGATTCAGCAGTCATTTCGGTTACTTCGGGAGACGGCAGATGACTGCTTTTCTGATTAAGGTGCTTTCAAGCGCAGTCGTCATCGGGATCGTGACAGAAGTGGCACGCCGTTCGGTGACATATGGTGGTGTGATCGCAGCACTTCCACTCGTCAGCCTGCTCAGTCTGATTTGGTTGGTTCAACAAGGACAGTCTAAAACGGAAGTGACGATGTTCGTTAAAAGTGTACTCTATGGATTGCCGGCAACATTTTTTCTGGTGCTGATCTTATACATATTACTCAATCAAGGGGTGTCCATATTCATCAGCGTGTTACTGGCTGGTGGATGTTGGTGGATTTTTTGGACGATTCAGCAGCAAGTCGGACTTTTTATTAGCCGGCTGTAAAATAAACGTAGCAGAACGATGTCTCAAAAAGAAGATGCTTTTTTTATCCCGCGCTATAAATTCAGTCACATCCGCATGCAAGAATTGCCGTTAAAACGCGTCACGTTTGAAAATCTGACTGCCCGGCAACTGGAGCGGATTCTTCGGACACAACTGTTTACCCGCTTCAGCGGTTCTGTGTTCATGACCGATTACACGACGTTTGAACAGGAAATTACGTCGGATGCGTTGCCTGACTTACATACGCTTCATCAGTCGATGTTGCCACTCGGCTGTTACACGGAAGACGGACTGCAATTTCTCTACAATCCTTACATGCGTTCGTATTGGACGACGGAGCCGGCGGGCGAACTGTTTGAAGAAGCGATGGGAAATAACAAGACTGTGACCGGGGACTTTTATTTCGATCAAGGTGCAGAATTCCTGAGTCCCGATGCGATTGATTTACAAGTGGAAGAAACATACGGAATCGATCCGGAGGCAAACTGGGTGACGATTGATTTGCCATATTCCGTCGATGGTGTGCCGTCCGCCTTACCGCAATTGGTGAAGGAACTGGCGATGCAGGAATTCGTCATCTCGTGCAGCAAAGCGAATCAGCGTCAGTATGAACAGTTCGTCCAAAGTTACGGCGTGTCCTATACACTCATTCCGCGTCCGACCAAACGTTGGTTTCGAAAAGGATACAAGTTGAAGCATCACGATATGGAAATCAATCTTTGTGACGCGTCAGAGCAGATGATTTCTGATTTTCTTCATTTGATTGAGTCGCCGTTTTTTCAGGAGCTGTGTCATTTCAAGAAAACGGTCGCGGGTCGGCGTGTTTTGCTGTTCTTCAACAACATGCGCGTCGAGTTCGAGCAGGCGTTACTGTGTGCAGATGCAAAGAGCGGAACTCAAGCGCCGTCACGCCTGATTAATTCGCGTCATAGCGTCTTTCGGTATTGCTGTCAAAGATACGTTCAAAACAACTCAATCAATCGCTGCATCGTCTCCGAAAACGAACGAACAGGTGTGTAGCCGAGCGTCCTAATTTTATCCGTTGTGTAGAGAGGGCATTCAACCGGTCGGTCCGGCATCTGATAGAGTTTACCGGACGCCTTTATCAGTTGCATCCGAAATTCGGTCTCCGGGATGTTGGCGTCAACCGCATGAAAGATATCTCCCGGTGTTGCGCGCCGGACGGCAAGGTGAACCATTTCCGCCAGATTATCGGCGTGGACCCAGTTGACCACATCATCCGGATGGACCCACGTGACAACTTTTGTTTCCTGCATCCGTTGGACTTGACGGTCGCCCCAGTAAGAGTTTTCTTCGGCGCAGATCGCACCGGGACGCAGGATGATGACGTCAAGCCCGTCAGCCGCATACTGCTGTAAAATCCGTTCGGACCGCACTTTCGTCAAGATGTACGGTGCCGGATGATCGTCGCTCAGTGGCGTCGCTTCCGTTATGAGACCGCCCGCCGGTTCGCCGTAAACGGAAGTCGTCGAGATGTGGAGGAATAAGGCGCGCGCGTCAAGCGTGGCAGCCGCGAGATATTCGACTCCGGTGACGTTCGCTGCTACGGCAAGTTCGATGTCGTCGCCGAGGTAAGCGGCACAGTGGACGACGATGTCGATGTCCTGCATCGCTGTTTCAAGCGACGCGGCGTCCGTCAAGTCACCGAACGCGGGCGTAATCCCAAGTTGTTTGCAACGGTCGGCTTGTCCTTCGCTCCGGACGAGCCCCCGGACTTCGGTTGCTTCTTCTATAAAACGGCGGGCGACCCGTGGGCCAAGTGTTCCGCTGATCCCGGTGACGAGAATCCGTTTTCCTGTAATCTCCATAAGGATGACCTTCTTTCTATCGTTAATTGCCGTGCTCAATCGTTTCGACAAGCGGCTCCTGATCCGTCCGATAGTCAAAACGGATGACGTCATGTTTCTTTAAAACGGATCGGTTGTCCCGCTTGCCATAAATCCGTGTTTTCCGGTCAACCGTGACTTCTGTCAACGCATAGGAGGCGTCCGGGTCCTGTTCGTCCGGTCCTAAAAAGATCTGGTCTCCTTGTATGTCGACGATGACGTAGGCGTCGTCTGCCGAACAGGCACATAGAACGAATGACGTCAGGCAACTAACCAACAAGAACTGGATTTTGTATCTCAAGGATTCCACCTACACTATCTTTAGCTAAGAAATGGCATCACGTTAAATTTTGCTCCGTATGCATAGGACGCTCACTACAGGAGGAGACAGATGAGTCGATTCGTAAAAGGTATGTTATTCGGTTTTGGATTAATTCTCGGAACTACTATAATACTCGGAGTCCTCTTCATCCGGTCGATGCAACCAGACGAGGAGCAAGAAAAAATCGTCAAACGCCAAGCAGAAGCTTATCTGGAACAACATTATAAAGAGGCCGAAGTTGTAGACGTCTACTTTGATAACATGGGCAACCATGTAGCATTTGATTACGCGGCGCAAGTCATCGATCGGAAAACAGGCATTGAGTTTTTAGTCTATCTCGATCAGTCGACAAACAAAGTTGTGGATACCTATTACGTAGAACAGTGGACAGCCGACGTGGTCGCGGTCATCCAGCCGTCAGTTGGAGAGGTGTTCGGGAACGATGCGGATTATCTTGTCCATTTTGCTGAAGAAAGCGTGATAGCGTTAAATCTTCAGCCGGGTGCCGAGGTGGATTATCGTGATACGAAACTTTCACCGACCATCAGTATCACCCTTCACCGCAAGCAACAAACGACTGACAAAAAGCGTTTAAACAACTTGAGTACAACACTGCAGTCAAACAACCACCTCCCGCATGGCACGATTCAAGTCGAATATGTGGATGAAGATGGTGAGGTATTTGAAGGCGGGGAAGAATTGAAAGCAGTGTTTTAAAATGTTACTTCAAAACAGTCCAGGCATCATACGTTTCTGCCTCAATCCCTAACTGTGCCGACCGGATCCAGTCAAAGGCTTTGAGGACGAGCGGTGATGCATTGTCAGGCGTCACGTCCTGTTCCGAGACCCAGACAGCCCCGAGCGAATCTTGTCCGTCGAACTGTTCCGGGACCGTGATGGCACCGCCGATTGCCTTGACGGTGTAGTAGACGGCGATGTGGTGGACGTCGGTGAAATTTCGCCAGAGCCACGGAAGTTTGAAGTCAATCACGCCGATGTTTTGGAGGAGTTCGATTTCGAGACCCGTTTCTTCGCGGAACTCGCGGCGCATCGCATCGGCTAACACTTCACCGTCTTCGAGGCTGCCTCCCGGGAGGTCATAGCGATTGATATACGGACCGCCATTTTTGTTGATGACTAATAATTGATGGTCTTTTACGAGCAGGCCATAGACGCCAAACGCGCGATGCCAGGTGGTTATTGACATATGTAACGACTCCTTTTTCAGTTGATAGTGTGCTGCAAGAGGGTGATTAGGGATTGGAACAGACCTATAAGATAGTCGGTTCCCGAGAACAGGATCCAGACGGCAAGCGGTATTTCAAGACTCATCAATGCCTGCGTCCATCGGTACGTCGCTTGTCTTCTTCGTAAATAACAATCAACCGTAAAGAACAGGACGGCAGCGATCACGCTGAGGAAAGCGATAAGTGGGTTGATGATAAGAAAAACGAGACCAAACGACACATGGAGTATGCCGGAAAGAACGACTTCTTTTGCATTCTTTGTTTGATTACGGTAGATGAATCGACTGAGTGTCTCACTCAAAATCGATGTCGTCCCACCATAAAGGAAGATGACCGGAAAGCTGTACATCAAATAGGCAGGAGTACTGATGATCACGGTCGAGAGGTAGCGCAGGATTGAATAACCGATATCAGCACTCGGATAAGGAACGAACAGCCCGAGTACGATTGCATATAGTGAGCCTGTAAGCGATCCGGCAATGATTTTGCGGTAAAAGACTAGAATCACGTCCATTCCTTGAGGCTATGTGTATTCAAATGAATGAATGTCCGAGTATACTAGCGATATAGGAGGTTGATGCAAATTGAAGAAAAATTATACAGTCATGTTTCTCCTGCTGTATGCTGCCGCCATCACGGGGGGACTTGGACTGAGTAACCTGTTTGACTCCGCGATGTTCGTCGGTACTGGTTTAGGAACCCTCTTCCTGCTGTGTGCACTATTATTTCTCGGAAAAAAGCAAAAGGGACCGAAGACACAGTAATTTCTAGCGTTGTGTCTTTTTTTAGCAGACGGGATGTTTCAATCAGTCATGGAACGGATCTCACAACAGCAACCGGCATGATTGCTAGCTAAATCAATTGCTTTTCGTTTGATAAACATGAATGTTCCTGACTTGAGTGATGATGCAGAACGGTATTCTATATGATTATAATTATAAAATATAGGAAAAGGAAGGAATAATTGGATTTTTTAACGAGGGATAATGTACTAAAAGAAAAAGCGAGATGATGCAGAACGGAGGACACCAGATGTTTGCGAGAATCAAAAATCAACAACAAGATCGCCTGGCGACAAACGTAACGATTACCGGAATGCTCCTTTTTATAGTCACGCAGTGGTTTTTTGTCCTGTACGTGACAATGTTCGTCCTGTACGTGTTCAGTTTCCGGGACACGTCGAAAAATCCGTTGTCTAAAACCATCGCTGTCAATACAATGGGCCTCCTGTTATTATGGCTGCTCGTGTTTTTGTTGCAACAATTCTTGAGATGAAGAAGGGATAACATGAACATACTACTGACGAGCTGTACCGCGAAAGACACAGAAGCACTATATGCCTTTGAAACCGAAAACCGTCTCTACTTCGAACAATCGATTCCTTCACGGGGCGACGCCTATTACTTGCCGGAGACGTTCAAGGAACGGCACGCGGCGCTCCTGCAGGAACAGCAAGACGGCAGTTCGTTCTTTTACCTGATCAAGGACGAAGCCGGAACAATTCTCGGTCGGATCAATCTGGTCGACCGGAACCAAATCGAAAAAACTGCTCAACTCGGCTACCGGATCGGACAAATACATGCGGGAAAAGGAATCGCCAAAGAAGCCGTCCGCTTGCTACTCGAACAATGTCGGGAACACGACACTGATGAAGTCCAGGCCAAAACGACGGATGCAAACATCGCTTCACAAAAAATCTTGGCGCACAACGGATTTGAGCCGATAGACAAGAAAGAAGAAGCGGTGTTAGACGGTCAACGGATACAATTGATGCATTACAGCTGGAGACGGTAAGGTGTTTTTAGCGAATTTTCCCGTTGAGCGGAGTCATTTTTTAGGGGGAGTAAGCGGTCGCTTTCGTTGCAACTGATAAGATGTCCAAAAATAACAGAAAGCCGATGACCCGGCGAGCAAAATGGCGAGCAACAAAAAATAGAGGTCGCTGAATACATAGTTGCCCTCATGGTTGAACAGCAGGAGGGCTAGGGCAATTAGACTGCCGGACAAACCATAGAGAACAGCTGATATGAAAAAAGTGTTCCGACTAGTCGGAAAGAACAAAAGGATTCGTTTCATAAGTAAGTCAACCATAAGTCCTGAAATTAAAATTATTGGAAACGAATAAACGGTGTAGATTAAAAAAAGATCAACGGCTGAAAAATAGACATCTTCGCCGAAATCTTGGAAAAATGCGTAGATGGACAAAATCAGAGTCAACAGACCCGATGTTACGATTGACGTCAGTCCGGCGGCAATCAGTTTGTTGAACATACGAAAACATCCTTTTCTTATGTAGAACGCCGCCCAGTTCGTTCGATTATCCAAGATACGATGAAGTAGAGCATAGCTGATGATCCAGCAATCGTCAGAGAACTCGGAATATCAAAATCACCTTTCGTGAACTGTAAAGTCAGAATTATTCCGATGACGGCACCTGATAGTACATATAAAATATTTGTAAGATAAATGTAAATCGGACAGAAGAAAAACCTTTAAATCCGTTGAAAGATGAATAATTCGCTTGCTGATGTATACAACGTATCGTCTGCTCGTTCCGACATCGGTGTATAGGACCAATATGTCAAGACGCTAGAAACAAAAATTGATGTCAGAACGACAGCAATAATTTTTTGGCATGATGATTTTCCTTTCCTTTTAACGATTTCGAATCGAAAAATAATATTTTGTATTGCTGACGATTAAGATCAAGGTGATCACGAAAATACTGAATAACTGAGAGGTCGACGTCAACAAGGAATAAAAGAGCAGTAAGATGATTCCGACAATCAACATCATGTTAACAACAGAATGTGTTTTATAAAGTCCTTCGAGCATGATATGTTTCTCACCATCATCAGATGCCGCTAGGAGTTTCATTCCGTAATCCGTTTCACTGACGTCAGGAAGGTTCCGTTCCGGATACATCTGCTGAACAAGCGTTTGAAAATGGATTGAACCGACCAATCCGACAACAATCAAAGTGATTCCAATCACAACTAGTGGGAGTTGTTGATGGAGTACTAAATTTACGCTGACTAGAGCAAGACTGATTGGGAGGGTTAAGTTTAAACTCAGCGTACCATCGCTGAACCAGCGATACATTTGTTGGTCTGCCACATCTTCAGCATCACCCGTCAGTGACTGGTTGAGAAGACGTTGAATTTGACGATAACGAATCAGCGAAAACAGAAGTAATCCTACCAGTATCACAAGCAGTAGACCGTTTACGATGAAACTGTAGTGTGAGAAGGCGAGTCCTTCAAGCGGACTATTCATAATCCAATACATTACGAAAAATCCAATGGTGCCACCAACAAGTATCCGTACGATCATTTGTAGAGTTTTTTTCACAGTAATTCCTCCTCGTCGAATTGAAAAATATTCTCGATTGTCGTCTCGAAAACTAGGGCAATTTTAGTAGCGATCAAGAGCGACGGCATGAATTCCTCCCGTTCAATCAAACTAACAGTCTGACGTGAGATGTTGGCGCGTTTTGCCAATTCTGTTTGATTCCATCCATGGCGTGCCCGTAGTTCCTTTAATCTTGATTTCATTTCCTTCACCTCACTTGAATTATAACCAATACTCGTCTTGATGACAATGATATTAGTCAAAAAGACAAAGGGATTAGTCGTTTTTTATTCCTTCTAGAGCAACTATATGCTTGGAAAAGCCATCATGCATGATTACTTGAAGCGTGATCTTTATCAAAATTAGGCGAGAATACGCCCACTTCTAAACGATCCGGGTGAAGCCCTAGTGAAAGTGGGAGATGAATCGCCACCCTCTCTTTCGGGTATATCCTTTGTAAGGATGTGAACATCATGTTGACACACAAGGCCTGCAAATTCAGAACATACCCGACAAAAGAGCAGGAAATCCTGATCGCGAAGACCGTCGGTTGTTCGCGCTTCGTCTTCAACCACTTCTTAGCGAAGCGTAGGTGGAGGTAGTTCAACAATCTATCAAGGATTGGATAAATATGAAGACGTAGGATATTAGAAAGACAGATCATTACAAAAACAAACCCTCACCTTCATGTAAGAAGTTGAGGGTTTCCTAGACCGTCATGAAGACATCTTCTAAAGACATAGCTTCGATGTTGACTTCGTAGACTTTAATACGCGCTGCCGTCAACTGTTCAATCAAGAGTGGAATACCTTCTTCCTCTTTCACTTCTACAACGGCAAAATCTTGTTCATGTTTGATGAACCGGATGTCGTTTATTTTGCAATGCTGTAAAATCGACGTGTCAAGTGACGGACTGGTCCGAAGGTGGACACGAATCGTCTCGTTCGCCACGCGTTTTAGTTGTGCGATTGTCCCGATTTTTGCAATCAAACCATTTGTCATGATGGCGACGGTATCAACAAATCTTTTCGATTTCCGTTAAATTATGCGATGTCAGAAAAATTGTCTTGCCTTGGTCCTTTAACGAGACAATCAGCTGCTGAATTTCGATGGCGGATTCTGGATCAAGACCAGACGTCGGTTCATCGAGGAAAAGGAGTTCCGGGTTGCCGAGTAGAGCTTGGGCAATGCTGATTTTCTTTTTCATTCCGAATGAAAACGATTTAATTTTTTGTTTGGCAACATTCTGCAACCCGACTTGTTCAAGTAATTTTTTTAACTTGGTCGTATTTCTTCTATCACCTTTGAGTGCCGCCATGTACTTCAAAAAATCAAGTGCCTTCATGTGTTGGTAGAGGTTGGACGTATCCGGCATGACACCGATTTTCTGTTTAATCGCATCCATGTGGTGATTCGTTTCCCCTAAAATCGTAAACGAACCACGCGTCGGCTGGGTGATACCGGTCAAGATATGAATGAACGTCGACTTGCCGGCGCCATTTCGTCCTAAAAAACCAAAGATTTCCCCTTGCTTGACGCGGAGTTGAATTCCTTTCAAGACATCCTTTGTCGCATACTGCTTATGTAAGTCACGCACTTCAATTGCTACCATCGTTACAAATCCCTTCTGTTAAACATGAAATATGACGCTGCGAGAAACAGTAAACCAAGTAAAAACGGAACAACGAGATACCCGCCGGATGCGACGACATAATAATACGGTAAGAGATACTTGAAGGACAGCAAATACCAGGTGTTCGAAAAAGCGGCCCAAAACCCGAGGACGGGACAGAGAACACCCAATAGAATACCGACGAACATCGTCATGCCTGGCCGAGTAAGAACTGTCGACAACAAGACGTTTAAGCAAGTGATGAAGAACAGGACTGTGATGACAGTCAGGTAATCAAGAAAAAATGTGGACTTGGCATAGAGTGTTACAACAAAAAAACTGATGGAAATCGAACAAACCCAAAACAAAAATGATCCTAGAAACTTACCGGCGATGATGTTGAAACGGGACGTTTTGCTGACAAGCAGGCGAACCGTTTGATCATCGAGCTCACGATTCACGATGTCATGCGAGACAGCGAAGACGAACAGAAAACCTAAAAAGAAAATTGAAAACTTGATGCTTGATGTATAAGCCGAGTCATTGCCTCCATCTCCTAACAGTTCTGGATGGTTCGCGAGATAAGTGGCAGTCAAAAAGGAGGTTAACGTAAAAAATAGGACGATTGCGACGGACTTAAAACTTTTAAACGTCTGGAAAAATTCATTTCGAATGATTGGAATCATAGCTTGCTCCTTCTAAGTAAGAGTTAGTGGGTGCAGGATGTGATAAAAAATTAAAAATCAGCTCACCTTATTAGTCGTCCGTAATAAAACAGGAAGTTTGCACCAGTGTATTATCAGGTAAGGCAACACCCTGATTTTAGATGGAATAAGTGTACCATAAGCATTATGTATTAGGGATAATTTACCTTTTATCGTTTTGTGATAACTCCTTGCTGTATTTGAAATGGAATATGTTATAGTAAGTAAGTTAAAAAATACCATCTGTCCATGGGGGGGGGAGTAAGGAATGACTGTACGGAAAAATATCGTCTATAATGTCTTATTCAATGAGACGCGGGATCAGCTGTTGATGGTCAAAAACATCGGCCCGTCGTATTCGTACTACACGCTACCGGGCGGGACGGTCGAAGCAGGTGAAACCTTACCGGAAGCAGCGATTCGCGAAGCGAAGGAAGAGACCGGTTTTGACGTCGAAGTCGGAGACCTGTTACACGTCAGTGAAGCGTTTTTCCCGCAAGTCGACGAACACTGCCTGTTCTTCTTTTTCACATCGGAAATCGTCGGTGGTGTCATCGGGACCGTCTTCCCGGATGAAATCGAAGACATCACATGGGTTGCGATTCCGGATGCCGTCCGCTACATGCAACTCGAGCCGGAGTATGAACACATCTTGACGAAACAACGAACGGTGCCGTATATCTTCAATGGACAAATTACACATTAAGACGGGAGTGTACTCGATGCGAATCATCGAAACAACGGACGTCGACGTCCTGGCACGACTCAACCGGTACGTCCATGAGCCGCATGTGCGTCAGCAACCGCATCATTTTAAGCCGTACGACGTTGACGCCGTCCGTGCCTTTTTTACGAAAATCGCCGGGGAAGCGCTGTATCAGTTCCTGGTCCTTGAAGTGGAGGATGAAGCAATCGGTTACGCGTGGATTGAGTACGTCAGACGTGCTGAGAGTGCGTTTAAGTTTGCTGAGGCGAAAGTCCGTGTCCATCACCTCTGTATCATGGATACGAAACAGCAGAACGGCTACGGTCGCCTGTTGCTCGAAGACATTGAACGGCGGGCACGTGAGCAGGGAATACATAAGGTTGAACTGGATTACTGGATGAGCAACGACGGGGTCGAGGTCTTCTACGAGCGAATCGGTTTTGAAAAAACGCGGCAGGTCGTCGCGAAATCGCTTGATTACTAATAGGAAGAAGGATCTAGGAACGGATAATATAGAATTGAATTTTATTTTTGGATTGTTGCGTATTGCGGTACTCGTCATGGCGATTCCGTCAATGGTGTACGCGCTGTATCTGTTACGCAAGATTGCAAATAAATAAGAAACCCTTTGTTTTCGTCAGGGAGACAAGGGGTTTTTCTGTTAAATAGGGGATTTAAGCGAGTAAGTCAACTCAAATCAGGGTATTTTTTTAAAGAGCGACGTGTCAGGAAAGCTTTGGAACTAGGAGGGGTTAGATGATATTTCTATTCATCGGCTATTACGATGCAGAAAAGATGAATCAGTCCTCGCAAGAAGAGCTCGATGCCGTCATGGAACGCTGTAATCCACCACTTGAAGATTTTTTTGAAAAGACGAATGTCTTGTATGAATGGCGTCCGGGGGAAGAGACGAAACATGCCCGGCTCCTTGATGGACAGATTGAACGGCAGGATGGACCGGATACGCGTAAAGCGGAGCAAATCGGCAGCCTGATCCTTTTTGAAGCGGATGATTTGGAGCAGGCCGTCGACTTGGCGCTGCTCCATCCGACGACGCAACTTGCGGAAGCGGAACAGTACGGCTGGCGGATGGAAGTGCGGCCGCTGCTTGATGTCAAGGATGCTTAAGGTCAAATTAGCCACTTGCCGGGTTATATGTAAAAACAAAGCTCGACTTCCCGAAGCACAACGGGAACTCGAGCTTTGTTTTCGTATAGTGGATCATCCGTTTTAGTCATGACCAATCAAACCGAGCAATGTCTTGTGATGCGTCGCGTCACGCGTCAGAAGCGATAATTCACGTTTGACATCGAACCCTGTAATCGGCAATGTCCGGATTTCCGGGGGAAGCCCGTCCTGGAAAATCTCCGGTAAGATGGCAATCCCGAGCTTAGCACGGATGAAACCGAGCACGCTTGACCCGAACTCCATTTCGGAAGCAGCCGTATAAGTGGCACCGCGCTCCTGGAACGCCGCCTTTAAGATGTTCGTCGAGTCGCAGTCGGTCGGTAACGACAGAAACGAAGCAGCCTCAATCTGGTCGAACCGGACGTCGTCGCACCCCGTAAACCGTTCATCTTCACGGTGGAAATAGAGTAAAAACTGTTCCGTATAAAGATGCGTCGACGGATACGGATGGTCGATTTTCCGGTCGTCGAGCAGGACACCGTCGTAATGGTGTTGCTCGAGTCCTGCCATCAATTCGACATACGTATGGGCCGTCTTGATTTTGAGTTCCGGACCGTTTGCCGACGGATGGAGCGCCAAGTGTTGCGGCAAGTAGGACATCGCGACACTCGGCCATGACCCGAGTGTGAACGTAACCTGACCCTGCAATTGGTCGATTTGCCATTGCATGTCGCTCAGTTGCGACAAAATCTGTAAGGCTTGAGCATAAACGATTTCGCCGGCTGGCGTCAAAGCGACCCCCGTCGCCGAGCGGTGAAAGACGTTTGTACCGAGATCGTGTTCTAAATTCTTAATCTGTTTACTGAGTGCCGGTTGTGTCAGATGTAACAGCTCACTCGCTTTCGTCAAACTTTTTGTTTCAGCCGTCATCTGAAATGCTTCCAACCATTCCGTTTTCATTGAAATCCCACGCTTTCTTCGTCGTTCACTGTGATTGACGATACAGCAGAACCGCTCGTGGCGACAATCAATTCGCTCAAATTTATATATTCCTCTTTTGGAATATTCCTTTTTGGGTATATAGAAGATATAGAAGAGGTGACAGCCATGACAGAACCGATGTTACAGATCATCGTCGCCTTAGCAGACGCAAACCGTCTTGCGATCGTCGACTTGTTGAAACGGGGACCGTTGACGGTCGGAGAGATTGCGGAGCGATTGAGTTTAAATCAACCGCAAGTCTCGAAGCACTTGCGGACGCTACATGATGCTGAGATCGTTCAGGTAAAACCGCTCGGTAATCGGCGGATCTATCATTTGCGTCCGGAAACTTTTTTTAAGCTGACGGCGTGGAGCCAATCATTCGAACAACAAGTCGAGGAACGGATGTTACGCCTTGAATCGTATCTTTTAGAGCTGCAGGAAAAACCAACTGAAGGAGTGACGGATGATGACTGAAAAGTTGAAAACGACGCTTGACGGATCAACCTTAATCATGGAGTGGACGTTTGATGCACCGCGTGACCTAGTCTTTTCTGCTTTCACAGAAAAAGATCACCTCGAGGCATGGTGGGGACCAGCCGGCTGGGAGACGGAAATCAAACAGTTCGAGTTCGTCCCGAACGGCATTTGGCATTACTGCATGCGGTGTCTGGATCCGGCACAAGGAGACTTTTACGGGATGGAGTCATGGGGGAAAGCAATCTTCCGGAGTATCGACGCCCCGGTCCGTTATGCCCATGCCGACTATTTTTCGGACGAGGCAGGAACAATTTCTGAAACCTTACCAGGAAGCGAAAATGAGACGACATTCGAAGCGCTTGACGGAAAGACGCGGGTCATCTTCCGGTCTGACTTCGGGTCAGCGGAAGCCGTCCGTCAAGTTCTTGAGATGGGAATGAAAGAAGGGTTCACGTCACAATTAGAACGGCTTGACCACTGGTTAGCTGTCAACGTAAACACATGATAAGTCGAAGAAGGACGATCCTCGAGCGGGATGGTCCTTTTTTTACGGTCGTCACGCTTCGAAATCATGAGCTTCATAATACCGGACGGCTTCCCGCCAACTCGAAAACCGTTCAATCAATAATGTTAATGAAGGCGCATGGTGTTCGCGCGCCCACCGTGCATACGTCTGACTCGTCAAACGATCACCTAATTCGTCCGCGGCTTGCCGTAATCCATTGAGACAGTCTTCGTTCGTAAAACAGCCGTTTGAGGACAAGGCAAACTGTTCCAACGCATTTTTCCACGTCCCGTAATGGCGGATGATCGTATTGCTGCTGACCATGCGACGCTCGGTCTCGCGTAAGTCGGAATAGCGTTTAATCGTCACGCGCGTCCCGTATGTCTCGACGTAATGAGCGATGCTTTGTTCCACCGTCCAGCGCTTTTTTGGTCCTGTTCCTGGTTTTGGTCGGTTCAATGTCGACAGTTCTGCCGGTGTCAGTTGTCCTTCCGTGATGACACCCGCTTCCTGCAATAAATTCGTCCAGGAGTCAAAACGCTGTTCGAGTTCTTCGAGTGGCGGGTAGGGAAGATAGGCAGCGAGCTTTTGATAATGTGCTGCTCTCATCGGCTCTGGGTGAATATGATGGAGTCCTTGAATCAAGCGGATAATTTTTTGATAGTCCGTCAAATCGGGTTGAAGTGCGTGAGTGGTCTTTCGCATAGCGGAGTCTCCCTTAAAGTGGTGAAAAACTTAAATCTAGTGTAGCAGTTCGTCACGGGTTCGTTAACTAACAAAACCGTAAGATAAGGAAATAATTAATCAACGACTACGATAAGCCGATCATCCATATGATTTTGTTCTAGAAAAGAAAAAAGTGTGTTGAAAGCGTTTAATATCTGGAAAATGAACCGATACTAGGGAGGGAACGAATGACTGGGGGAATGGATGATGAAATGGTGGTCAGCGAACCGACAAGGAAACGACTTTGAGAAAGCACGTGCGTCGGTCGCAAGCGAAGTCGAGCTCGAACTCGGGACAGATTTAGTGAAACAACTCCGATTGATTGATTTAACGGTCGAGGATTTACAAAACGTCCGGGTCATCCGTGATGACGTTAAAGACTGGATGCCACAGATGGTCGATGCCTTTTATGCAGAACTCGTCCGTGTGCCGGAACTCAAGCAACTGATTGAACGGCACTCGACACTTGAGCGGTTAAAAGGGACGCTCGCGACGCACATTTTACAAATGTTCGAAGGTAAAGTGACGACAGATTATATTGCGGTACGGCAACGGATTGCCATGCGTCATGTTCAGATCGGCCTACATAATAAGTGGTACATCGCCGCTTTTCAGAATGTATTAAACGTCTTTAGCGGACACGTCGAACGAAGTACTTGGCCGGAGCTCGAAAAGATGAAAATGTTGCGTTCTGTCGGGAAGTTATTCAATCTCGAACAACAAATCGTTTTGACGATGTATGAAGCGACTGTCGACGAGGAACGTCAAGGTGTGCTGGAGACGAAACAACGTGTCGGTGCCGCCGTCCAAAAATCAACCGAGGAACTGGCGGCGATGAGTGAAGAATCGTCAGCGAGTTTCCAGGAGATGGAGCGGCATGCGAACAACGTTTCGATGACGACGGAGAAAATCTCAAGTCAGTTGGCAGAAGCCGTCAAAGAGGCGGAAGATGGTGTCAAGTTGGTCGAAGCAGAGACACAACGCTTCGAAGCCGTCGTCACAGACATGAAGGCGACGACGGAACAGGTCGCCCAGCTCGCCTTCTTGTCGCAAGAAATCGAGCGGATCGCCGCGATGGTAACAGCAATTTCCGATCAGACGAATTTATTGAGTCTGAATGCTTCCATCGAAGCGGCACGCGCCGGCGAGATGGGGCGCGGTTTTACCGTCGTTGCCCAGGAAATCCGCAAGTTAGCGGAAGAAAGCAAACGGTCAGCCGCGGAAGCGTCCGATATCGCGCAGGAAATCACGTCGAAAATGATGACGGTCTCGAGTCAGATGGCGGGAACGGAACAGTCAGTCACGCAGACGACGAATGAAATGGCGCGTGTCGTCTCGGCCTTCACGATGATTTCGAATCAGACGATCCATGTCTCAAAACAACTCGTCGACTTGTCGAGCGATACCCAGGATGTCGCCGGCACAATCGAAGGAATGCGGACCGTCGCAGAATCAATTGCCGAGACGGCGGATGACCTGCAGGAAGTCGCAACGACGTTATGACGGAAGTTGCGAACTAAAAGGCGTAGCTCCCGCTTCGGAACTACGCCTTACGTCTATAAAAGAGTAGCAATCAGGTGACTTCGGTATCGTGCCGGAGTCGCTTTTTTAGTGCGCTTGCATAGGTGTTTCACCACGATGCGGTGCTCAGCGAATCGTTTTTAAGGCCGTCGCCCACGGGATGACCTGGTCAAGCATCTGGTTCACGGAAGTTTCCTGGACGGATGCCGCCTTTAACACAGCTCCATTTTCAAAATCCGTGAACAACGATAAAGCCGGGTGGACCCGGACGTCGGCAACCATCAATTCACCTAAGATGCCGCGCAAATGTTCTGCCGCACGCGCACCGCCGACTGAGCCGTAGGAGACGATCCCTGCCGCTTTGTTATGCCACTCGACCCGGAGGTAATCAAGGGCATTTTTTAAGGAAGCGGAGATTGAGTGGTTGTACTCCTGGGTGATGAAGACAAACCCATCCTGCGCCGCAATTGCTTCAGACCAGGCGGCTGCTCCTGTTGCGTCGCCGTCCTTTTCACCAAGCAGCGGTAATTTGTACTCGGCGATGTCGATGATCGTATAGTTGGCGTCGCCGCGTTGGTCGGCCAGTTGTTTGACCCAGCTGCCTACCTGCGGACTTAAACGGCCTTCCCGTGTTGAGCCTAAGATGATGCCGATGTTTAATTTTGTCATGATCGTTTCCTCCTCTTGAAGTAGTGTTTCCTTCTTAAAGATATTCTTTTTCAATCGTCCGTGTGCTTCGGACGGTATCGATCGGACGGACCATTTGTTCAATCTGTTGCCGTTGGGATTCGAGGAATGGTGGCAAGGATAACTTTTCTCCGACCGTTTCGTACGGCTCATCGCCTAGGAAGCCGGGACCGTCTGTCGCCCATTCGAACAAGACACCGCGGGCGACCCGCGCATAAAGCGATTCGAAGAAGAACCGGTCGACGTAGCCCGATGTGTTGAATTGTAACTGGTGCATCCGCTCAATCCATTCAGTTAAGGCAGCCGTGTCTTCGACGCGGAACGCGACGTGGTGGACGGTGCCGAACCCTTGACGTCCACTCGGCAGTAGCAGGTTATGCTCGACGATGACCTGGGCACCGTTTCCGCCTTGACCCATCTCAAACAGATGCAGGGAACCGGCTTGATCGATTTCCCGCATCAGCATCGCTTTTTCCAAGACGTCTTTTAACCGGTCGAATTCCGCGATCCGGATGTGAATCGGACCTAAACCGGTAATCGCGAATTCTAATGGAACGGGACCGTTTTGCCAAGGTGTTCCGGAGGCGATGCCTTCGTTCAACTCGTCTGAAATCAGCATATACTGCTGGTCATCAAAATCGACGAACGAGAGCGTCTGTTTCCCGAACTGTTCCTTGATGCCGCGATGCTTGACGTCATATTTATCAAACCGTTTAATCCAGTAGTCAAGCGCTGCATCCGTCGGGACGCGAAAAGCAGTTTTAAAGATTTCATTTGTACCGTGTGTTCCTTTTGCAATGCCGGGGAAATCAAAGAATGTCATATCCGTCCCGGCTGACCCTTTATCGTCAGCAAAAAATAGATGATAGGTCTGAATGTCATCCTGGTTGACGGTCTTCTTGACGAGACGCATCCCTAAGACATTTGTGAAGAACGCATAGTTTTTCTCGGCACTGCTTGTGATCGCCGTGACGTGGTGGATTCCTTTTAATTCATTCATGAAAATCGCTCCTTTGATTATTATCTCGAATTCGAGATATCTATTAAAAAAATTAATGGTTTTGTGCCTGATAGCCGACTTTTTTAGCGGTGTTAATCAACGCTTCGATGTCAGACGGTTCAATTCCTTCGAACACCTGATTGATTGTTTTTTCATGTTCCGGAAAAATCGTAGCCATTAATGTCTGACCTTCAGGTGTCAGTTCGACAAATGTCACGCGCCGATCAGTTGGACACGCCTGTCGGACGACGTAATTCTTTTTTTCAAGCTTATTGATGACATAGGTGATGCTGCTGCTCGTAATCAAGACTTTTTTACCGATCAGTTGAATCGGTTGCCTTCCTTTATGGTACAGCAACTCGAGTACGGAAAAATCGGTCGGATTCAAGCCAGACTTGGCTACATCCTTTTTGATGACTTCATGAAGCGCATCGACGGCCCGAACCATGACGGTCAATGCTTTTAAGTTCGGATTCGGCTGTTCCATGTCGTTCACCTCCATTTATCTTTAATTCGAATATCTGTAATTCTAATATCTTTAATTCGAGATAAATATAACATCTATTGATTACGTCGTCAATTAGTTTGATTCTCTGCATGCTGACGATATAAAAAGAGGCATCCTGTAGCGTACAGGGTGCCTTAAAACAATTTGAACTTGCTTTTCCGTGCCTGTCTTCTACCACGTCAGCTCGTTTAAGAAGGTAAGAATCTCTTCATTGATGTCGTTTCTGTCCTGACCTAACGTCATCAAGTGTTTTGATTGGGCAAACCCCTTAATTGATTTTTGATCTGACGCCACGCGGTTAAAAATCTCCTCGGCACTTTCTTTGTACAGGGGCGTGTCTAATTCTCCGTACAGGATGCGAATCGGCGAATCGATTTGCACCAAGTTGTCCCGTGTTTGGTTGACGAGCTGTTCAAAATCGACTAATGAATCAACGGGGAGATGCCGGAGCGCTTCCATTTCTGACTC
Organism: Exiguobacterium sp. s133; assembly: GCF_018618595.1. Lineage (NCBI taxonomy): Bacteria > Bacillati > Bacillota > Bacilli > Caryophanales > Exiguobacterium > Exiguobacterium sp. s133. Next base: position 83,742 of record NZ_JACSMK010000003.1, on the reverse strand, counting down.
GATTTGCTGCTCCTCTTTCCCTTCAATCTGTTTATAGCGTCGGGCATAATATAGCAGCCGTTTTTGCAAGGAACCGGCTTTCTTGTACATCGGCACAGACAGTGTTACAACACCGTTGACCTGCAATTCCTGTCCCAGTTTTAACGCAAGGACACCGCCAAGTGAAATACCGACGACGGCGATTTTTTCAAATCCTTTGTCCTGCAACAGTTGATAAGCGTCGAGTGCATCCTGCCACCAGTCGGCTGGTCCATAGGTCAGAAGGTCTTCTGCCGGCAGACTATGACCACTAAGTACCGGGGTGTAACACGAATACTGATTTTGCTGCAAATAACGTCCGAGCAGTTTCATGTCGTTCGGACTACTTGTAAACGAGTGTAAGAGGAGAACGGCGCGTTCACCTCCTTCATAATAGACGGGTTTGAGCGGTGATAGTTTGATGACCATAAGATGCCTCACTTTCTAGGTGTCGATTTGATTTTACGGTAATCCAATCATGATTGCGCAGTACCGGCGAGTGGCGTCTAACAATAGAAAAACCCAAACAGTTCACTTTTTCAAGTGTATCCCATTTGGGCTCTGCGCGGTTTTCATTATAAGGAAAATTTGTTCGTTTGATCTTCCAGGTGACGGGATGTTGTGTTCAAGGTCGCGACAAGCGTATGCAGGCCCGTAATCGTCGCAATCATTTGTTCAGAAGCGGCTGCGACTTCCTCATTGCTTGCCGTATGTCCCTCTGCGACCGTCGCGATTTCGTGCAAGGCACTGCGGATGGTTTGTTCCGACCGGGTGACTTGTGTCATCTGATCGGTCATTTGTGCCATCGACGAGGCGACACTTGTGACATGTTCAGCGAGGTGGCGGAACGAAGCATCCGTCTCTTTAATATCCGTTTGTCCGGACACTGTTTCCTGCAGCGTCAAAGCAAAACTGCTTTCCATCTGCTGCGTGTTTTCCTGGACGCTTTGGACGATTGCCGCGATTTCGTTAACACTGCTTGCGACATGGTTCGACAGTTTTTTGACTTCGGACGCGACGACAGCAAAGCCTTTTCCTTGTTCTCCGGCACGTGCTGCCTCAATCGCGGCGTTCAGTGCAAGCAGATTCGTCTGCGCGGCGATGTCGCGAATGATTGTGACGAGCGCTTGGACTTCCGTCGATTGTCGTTTCAGGTGCTGGATTTGGTCTGTTGAAGCGTGAACTTGTTGATGGATCGTTTCCATCCGACTGACCGACCGTTCCATTTGGGAACGTCCGGCGTCTGTCATGTCACGCATCTCAGCTACCGTCATCTGGACCTGTTCACCTTCCGTCGAAGTCGCCCCGATTAATCGCGAGAATGCATCCATTTCATCCGTCAATGATAACGTGACGTGGGTCTGACTTTCGGTCCCGGTCGCGATTTCGGTCATCGTCTGTGCGATTTGTGTTGAACCGTCGAGGACTTCCGTTGTACTGTCGTCGATCGATTGACTCGTCTCATGGACGAGAAGTGACGTCTGCGAGATGTCGGTGATCATCGTCCGTAACATGTCGTTCATCTGTTTAATCGAGTGGGCGAGCGAATAAATCTCATCATGCGATTTGATTTCGAGCTGGGTCAGTTGTGTATCCGCCTGCCGAAGTTGCCCGGCCGCGATGTTTTCCGAGACGGCTTGGAGCGTCTCGAGCGGTTTCAGCTTCCGTCCGAGCATATAGTACAAGGCAGCTAAGGTGAGTGCAAGTAAAATCAGTAATAAACCGATGAAGAGCGGTAAGTTTTGTTTGAGTAAAGTTGTCGACAGCGCATCGACGTCTTTTGCAGCGATATCGACACCTAATATGCCGATGATTGTGTTCGAGGCATCTTTCAGCGGTACATAGACGCTGACGTATTGTCCGTATTCCGGATCATCAATCACGTCCGTCGTATGGGTCTCACCGTTCAAAACGTGTTTCATGTCCTGCGCGACGGCACCTGTCGCCGGGTCATTAATGGCTGCGGCTTCTGCTTTCGGTAGACCGTCAATCAACAAATTGACTTTATTTTGGTCGATCGTTGCCGTATAGGCATACAGTAAACCGTTTTGCTGACGTAACGTATCAAGTGATTCACGAAGCGTTTCATAATTCTCGGAAGCGGTCGGATTGCTCAAAAATTCAGCGTAGGCAGCCGTGTCGAATGTTTTTGCGATGCGAAGAGCGTCTTGTTCCGCTGTTTTTTTAAGCGTCGAAACCGCTGTTTGGTTCGTGTTGTAATAAAGGGCGGCACTACTAAAGAGGAAAAAAATGATGAGGATGGAGCTGATGATCAGTAACAAACGTGTACGAATGGAATGGGTTCTTGCTTCAGTCATAGATGGACCTCCTGGTGGATTTCTAGTTGGTGATATATATACTATCGGTCTGAAAATTATTTTTTCGATGTTTTAAAATAAAAGTTCAATTTTTTTGAATGGAGAAGTTGTGACGGTTTAAAATGCAGGACGGTCAGGTTTGACAAATCAAAAACAAAGGAATTATAAAAAAGTACATGAATGCTAGACAATAAGGGAGTTGAGACTTATGACAAAAGCTTTATTTTTAAATTGTTCATTAAAATCGTCAGATGAATTATCGAATACGGAAGCCTTAATCAACGAAGTGATTGCTTATTATCAAGACTTTGACATCGCGTCGGAAATCGTTCGCGTCGTCGATTATAACGTCGCCTATGGCGTGACGACTGACGAGGGAGACGGGGACGAGTGGCCGGTAATTTTTGAAAAGGTAAAGGCTGCTGACATCGTCGTCATCGGGACACCACTTTGGCTCGGTGAGAAGAGCAGCATCGCGACGCAAGTCATTGAACGGTTGTATGGCGGCAGCGGGTTAACAAATGAGAAAGGGCAATACATGTATTACAACAAAGTCGGGGGAGTCATCGTCACGGGGAACGAGGACGGGGCGAAGCATGCATCGGCGTCGATTCTTTACGGATTATCACATATCGGCTTTACGATTCCGCCGAACGTCGATACGTACTGGGTTGGCGAAGCGGGACCGGGTCCGTCCTTCATTGAAGCAAATGGAAAAAACAACGCGTTCACGCAAGGGCATGCGAAAGTCATGGCCTACAACTTGATGCATTTCGCGAAGCTGCTGCAAGCTCACCCGATTCCGGCTGAAGGCAACGTCGTTGAATAATCTACTTTCATATTGAAAAACTAAACGATTAAAAGGAGCGGTTGATTGTGATCGAAAAAGTGACAGCAGTCTCAAAAGGGATGCACACGGAAGGTCAGGCAGGGATTCATACGATCCGGATTGATGAACCCGAAAGCATGGGTGGTGGAGATCAAGGCGCGAATCCTCTTGCGACGCTACTCGTCGCCCTCGTCGGTTGTGAAAATGCGGTCGCGAATTTCGTCGCAAAAGAGATTGAGTTTGATTTACAAGGAATCGACTTTGAAGTCGAAGGTTCGATTGACCCGCGCGGCATGATGGGTGACCCGTCTGTCCGGACACAATTCAAGCGGGTCACGGTCCATGCGAAGGTCACGACATCGGAAACGGAAGAACGGGTCCAGGAATTGCAAAAAATCGTCGATGCCCGTTGTCCGATTTCGACGACACTCGTCGCAGCGGACGTCACACTTGTCGCGAATTGGACGAAAGCGTAAAAAACACCTCCGAAATCTAGACCTGTACAAGGCTAAGATTCGGGGGTATTCTTATGACATCTAAGATAAGAGGGGGATAAACAATTGAACTTAACAGTCTTACCAGAAGAATTATCGGTCGTTCGCTATGCGGTTGAAGCCACACTACCAGAATGGATCTTTCAGAGTGGATCATTTTGGAACATCATGAAAACACGTGATGAGCTATCGGTCGTCTGCGAGACATCCAGTATTCCGACAGACGAGACATACTTAAAAATCGAGTCCGGATTTCGGGCAATCAAGGTCGAAGGTCCACTTGATTTTGCATTGACGGGTATTTTATCCAAGCTGATTCGTCCACTTGCAGCACATGAAATCAGTATCTTTGCTTTATCCACATATGATACGGACTATATTCTCGTAAAAGATGTCACGCTCGAGCGAACGGTTGAACTGTTCCGGGCAGATGGCCATCAGATTGTTTGAACTTGTGCTTAAACCTAAAAAACGGTCATTTCTCGAAAAAAGATTCGGGCAATGACCGTTTTTAGTTGGCGTAATTAGTAGGCCGTACTTAAAAAATTAAAATTGATTGAGAAGCTCACTTGCACGATTGGCATCAATCGCGAAGTAGAGCTCTTTTTTGAGCACTTCCTCTTTTTTTAACTGATTCAGAATGAGGCTCGTTGTCTCTCTTGTGGAACCGATCATTTGTGCGATGTCAGTGTGGGTAAGTTTCAAATCGATTGATTGCCACTGTTTGTGTCGCGTGCCCGATTTTTCACTCAGCTTCAGCAACAAATAAACGATTCGGTATTTCACATCATTTAGCGCGAGGTGCTCACTGAAGGAGTAGACATCCTTTAGTCGATGTGACAAGACTTGAATCAATTTCATCGCAATTTTTGGATTACTTTCGATGAATGTTTCGAACTGATCAGTTGGCATGATACAGAGGCACGTATCTGTCATGGCTTCTGCATACATGTCGTCGTCCGTCAACGATAGTGTTGCCGTTTCTCCGAACGTGTTGCCACCAACTAAAACATCAACTGTGAATTGCTTGCCTTGTTTATTCATCCGATACAAACGAACTTGTCCTTCTTTTAGAAAAAATAGTGCGTCTTGCCGTTGATGCGGCGAGAGGATAACGTCGCCCCGTTTCAACTGGACCATTTCACTTGCGTCATTAATAAGTTGCAATTCGTTCGTCGGAAGTTCTTCAAACAAGCTGATTTGCGACAAAAGCTTAAGTTTATCCATGTTATTACTCCTTTTGGTCATCTCTTCATCAAGATGAGGATTGTCTTTTCACTATAACTGGTTTTCATAGATTTTCTAAACAGATAGTTTCGAATCAGCAGCAAACATGAACAGGTAATCGCCGAAAGTGTAAGCTGGCTTACACGCGTAAGCATTCGTCTTGGAGAGAGAAAAGACTGCGTGGTACGGTATGCGTGTGGTAAAGAAACCAACAAAAAAGTGTATGAGGAGAGATTACAAATGGTTGAAAAAATTACAGCAGTATCAAAAGGTATGTATACAGAAGGCGTTTCACACGGTCATAAAGTCATCATCGATGAGCCGGCGAAAATGGGCGGAACAGATGAAGGTGCAAATCCACTTGCAACACTGCTTGTTGCTTTGACAGGTTGCGAAAATGCGATTGCTAACTTCGTCGCAAAAGAAATCAACTTCGATCTGCAAGGAATTGAATTTGAAGTGGAAGGCACGCTGGATCCACGCGGTATGATGGGGGATGCATCAGTTCGTCCCTATTTCGAACGCATCACAGTCAATGCAAAAGTCTTAACAAGCGAATCCGAAGAACGTGTACAAGAACTGCAACACATTGTGGATTCACGTTGCCCAGTCTACACGACTATGGTCGCTGCAAATGTTGAAATGGTGCCAAACTGGACAAAAGCGTAAACGAATAAATGAACTATTCTTAACTGCAGCATCAATATAATATGTAATCTGTCACACGCAACGCGTTCACTTCCGAGTCGTCGGGAAATGGATGCGTTGCGTTTTTTTTTAGAACATATCTTCAAGCGACTGGTAAGGTTCCGTTATTGACTTAATAGAGTCTAATGTCTGGTGTAAATGGCGTTGCAGGGCATCGGTAACAAGATCAACCTGACGGGATTCAATCGCTGTGATGATCTCGAGATGCTCCTTAAGGCTCTTGTTATTTCTTTTACTTTTATAATCAATGACATTGTACATCATTAAATAGACATCGATTTGATCAATGATCCGACTTAAAAATTCAATGACATACCGGTTCTGACTTTTTTCGGCGAGTAGCATATGAAATTTTTTGTTGATGCTCGTATATTCAGTTAAATCTTCATGAGTGTAGGCGTCCAGTTCTTTTTCGATGAGTTGCTTTAAATAGTCAAGATCCTTCTGTTCGACATTCGCGAGACCAAATTTTACGGCGACACCTTCTAATTCAATCCGGAGTTCAAACGCCTGAATGATGTCATTTACGGTCGGTTGAATCACATAAGCTCCGCGATTCGGTTTCAGGACGACGTATCCATCAAGTTCGAGTTTCTTAAAAGCGTTCCGGACGGGCGTCCTGCTTGTCTCAAGTTTCTCGGCGATGACGGATTCAGTAAGTTGCATACCGGGAGCAAATTCCCGATTGAGGATAGCTCGTTTAATTTTTTCAATAATAATCGTTTCGATGGGTTTTACAGTTTTCATGAAAACGTTCCTCCGTCCATTGAATTGTCTCTTATTTTATTTTAGCATTTTTCCCGGTCGATTCTTTCTGAAAAATCGAATGGTTTTTATAACTGAAAAAAGCAATAGACAAAACAGGTTTTATGTAGTAGAACTAAATTGTACTACAATTTAGTTCTACTACAAAGGAGAGCAAAAAAATGCAAAAAAAACATGTACTGCAATTACATGCCGGGCTTTTGATGGTGGCCTTTAATATTCACTTTATCCTAGTACCAAATTCGGTCGCGGCCGGCGGGATTTCAGGGCTTTCCGTTATCATCCACGAATTTCTGCCGAACTTGTCGTTAGGTGTGCTCATGATAGGATTGAACGTTTTTATTTTTTGTATCGGTTTTGCTTTCTTAGGGTTTACTTTCGGTTTTAAAACAGTCTATGCAAGTCTGGTATTATCTTTGTTTGTGTATATGCTCGATTTGTATGCACCAATCCGTCAACCGGTAGGAAATGATTTATTCATCCAGCTAGTATTTGGTTTTTCGATTAATGCATACGGGATGGCATTGATTTTTAGTCATAATGCTTCGACCGGCGGAACAGATATTTTAGCGATGATATTGAATAAATGGAGTGGTGTACGAATCGGAGTAGCCGTACTTTTATTTGATTTAAGCATTGCGCTTGTGTCGAGTATGCTATTTGGAATTGAGAAGGGAATGTATGCTGTATTTGGTGTATTTCTCAATGGGGTCCTGATCGATACTTTGCTACAAAAATTAAAGCAGCATAGTGAAGTTGTCATCATCAGTCATCAATTTGAACATATCCAGTCCTTTATTCTACAGGAATTAAAGGCACCGGCAACGGTTCATGTCGTTAATACTAGTTCTTCGAAGGCGAAGCAACACGTAATCACGGTGCATTTGATGTCACCGGATGTCACGAAATTAAAGCGTTTTGTGTTGGCAACGGACTCCACTGCCTATTTAACGATTACGCAGACCAAGGAAATATACGGAAGTCATGAAGAGAAGGCATTCCAGCGTGCGTGAACGTTCATTAAAAGGAATTCGCTGAAACCGGTTAAAGGGTCTGTCCTTGAAGTGACTGTTGTTTTGACTCGAGCTTTTGTATACTGTTTAATTGGTAGACAATTAAACGGTTAAACGTTGCGGCAGGAGTGGGGTATATGTTGACTTTTAAGGAACGGATTCAAAAGTATGAATATCACCTGAACGATACAGACGATCAGATTATTTCATATATCAACGATCATTTTACGAACGTAACACGCATGTCGATTCAGGCGATTGCGGAAGAATCTTTTACAGTCCCGAATACAATCGTCCGGTTAGCTAAAAAATTAGGCTATGACGGTTTTTCGCACATGAAAAATGCAATCAAGCATGAACTTGAAGCAAATGAAGAAGATGTGCCGGGTGACGTATTAAAAAAGACGAAAGAACTCATCGATGAAGTACATGTCGAGCAAGTTCATCATTTACTCGAACAAGCCCGTCGCGTACTCGTATACGGTATTGGAGACTCTGTCACCTATTGCGAATACTTGGTGCAAGGGTATCGAGTCGTTAATAAAAAATGTGAGTTTTATCTTCACCGTCATACGACAATCACGGAACTAGAAGCGATGACACCGAAGGACTTACTTCTTTTGATATCCGTTTCTGGCGAGAGTGAAGCCGTCATTGAACTGGCAGGGCGGGCAAAAGAGAAAAACATTCCGATTGTCAGTATCACCCACTTTACGCATAACAGCCTCGTGAACTATGCCGATTACCGCCTCTATTTTTATTCGCCCCCTGAACGCTTATTACATCACAACATTACAAACCCGACTCCGATTTTTTACTTGTTGCGTCATCTGTTAGAACAGTATTGGAAAAATCACAAGTGATGTGTATTTATACACATGAAAACCCTTACAAAAGAAAAGGATGTGAAAGAAGAAGAAGAATCAAGCTTCTTCTTTTTTTGTTGATACACTACAGGTAATTCATTAAAAGTAAAAATGAAAGGGGTTACAAACATGTTGTTGCAAGCGAATACATCAACCTCACTTTTACATGTTCAACAGGCATTTGATTCAAAAGATCAAGCGATCCGCTTTTTAATTCACGAACTCGCCGAAGCCGGTAAAATTTCATCGGAAGAAGCATTTTATGAAGCAGTCATCGCTCGGGAGGGACTGTCACCGACAGGATTTGAAGGGGGGCTTGCGATTCCCCATGGTAAGTCAGATAGTGTCAGAGAAGCATCATTTGCGATTGCGACGTTGACAAAACCGATAACGGACTGGGAAAGCATTGATCCGGCAAACAAGGTGGAGCTGGTCATCCTGCTGGCGATTCCTTCAGCGGAAGCGGGATCAACCCATTTGACACTATTGGCTGAATTTGTAACCCGTCTTTCAAACGAAGACTACAAAAACCGCCTCCTTCAATCGCGTTCAGCAGAAGACTTACTGGCAGCCTTAGACGCCTCTGTCGATGAAAAGATGGACTCAACAGCAGAAGTTCCTTCGTCTGGAAAGTTAGTACTGGCAGTTACAGCATGTCCGGCAGGGATTGCGCATACGTACATGGCAGCCGAAGCATTGATTAAGGCCGGTCGCGATCTTGGCATCGAAGTGAAGGTTGAAAAACAAGGCGCAAACGGAATCGAAGACCGACATGCAGCCAAAGATTTACAGCAGGCAGATGCCGTCATCTTTGCAGTTGACGTCGCGGTAAAGGACGAAGCACGTTTTAAAGGCATTCCGTCTATAAAAACATCAGTCGCTGCCCCGCTTCGTAGTGCAAAGGATCTCCTGGAAAAAGCTTTGACGAAAAGTGAAAATGTGAAGTCTGATGCTGACCGGATGGCGGATGAAGCGGATGAGGAGCCGACGAATTGGAAAAGCGAAGTGAAAGCGTCATTGCTGACAGGTATCTCGCATATCATTCCGGTTATCGTTGCCGGAGGGATGACGCTTGCCGTCGCCGTCTTCATCTCCCAACTGTTTGATTTACAGGCGCTCTATGCGGAAGAAGGTTCGTGGTTATGGTTACTGCGTCAATTAGGGGGATCCCTGCTCGGTCAGTTAATGATTCCGATTTTAGCTGCATACATGGCGTATTCGATTGCTGATAAACCTGCTCTAGGACCTGGATTTGCTGCCGGAGTCGCAGCCAACTTAATCGGTAGTGGCTTCTTAGGTGGAATGCTCGGAGGCTTACTTGCCGGATATTTCCTCAAATTCTTAAAGCAAAAAGTTAAACCGAAGGGTACATTTGCCGGGTTTATCAGTTTTTGGTTTTATCCGGTCGTCGGAACACTTGTCGTCGGGTCAATCATGTTATTTGTCGTCGGTCGTCCGTTAGCGTATTTAAATACAGGACTGATTTCTTGGCTGGATGGATTAGAGGGGGCTAATGCTTTATTACTCGGGGCAATCATTGGTGCGATGGTTTCGTTTGATCTCGGTGGACCAATCAATAAAGCGGCGTATACATTTTGTATCGGAGCGATGGCGAGCGGAAATTTAATCCCGTATGCCACATTTGCTTCAGTCAAGATGGTATCAGCGTTTGCCGTAACCGGTGCAACCCGCCTAGGCAAAGAGGCGTTCACTAAAGAAGAACGGGAAATTGGAAAACAAACCTGGTTACTCGGTTTAGCAGGGATTACGGAAGGGGCGATTCCTTTCATGATTAATGATCCGCTCCGTGTCATTCCCTCATTAGTCGCAGGATCCGCCGTGACGGGAGCGATTGTGGCCTATTTCGGAATCGGTCTGAACGTACCGGGAGCAGGTATCTTTTCGTTGGCATTACTTCAGGGACAACCCCTCGTACTTGCGGCATCAGTATGGCTTGGTGCGGCATTGGTTGGAGCGTTCATTTCGATGGTCCTTCTCCTTCTCACTCGAAAACATAAAAATAAAAAGCATCAGGATGCACTGAAAAATGTTGCTTAAAGGGAGCTGGAAACAATGAAAAATGTTCATGTCGTACCACATATGCACTGGGATCGGGAATGGTACTTCTCGACCGAAGAATCACGCATCTTATTAGTCAATAATTTAGAAGAAATCATGGAAAGGCTTGAAACGGATAAAAATTATCCATATTACGTTTTAGATGGACAAACATCAATCCTCGAAGATTATCTTGCGGTAAAGCCGGAGAACCGGTCACGGATAAAACAGCTAGTTCAATCAGGAAAATTGATTATTGGACCTTGGTATACCCAAACAGACGAAATGATTGTAGGCGGGGAGTCGATTGTCAGAAACTTATTGTACGGCATTAAAGATTCAGGTGAATTTGGTCCCCATATGAAGATTGGTTATTTACCGGATTCGTTCGGGCAGTCGGCACAAATGCCGATGATTTTGAACGGATTCGATATCGAGCGCTCGATTTTCTGGCGAGGAACGTCGGAACGGCATGGAACGAACAAAACTGAATTCAACTGGAATTCAGCGGACGGTTCCAATGTACTCGTCCAGCTGATGCCGCTCGGCTATGCGATCGGTAAATATTTACCGACTGAAGAAACGGCACTAAGAAAGCGAATGGATAAATATTTGCCTGTCCTCGATAAGGGTGCGACCGGAGATCATCTGCTGTTACCGAATGGTCATGATCAAATGCCGCTCCAGCAAAACATTACGGAAGTCATCGAACAACTACATCGTCTGTATCCGGAACGCGAGTTTTTCTTGAGTCGATACGAAGATTTATTTGATCAACTGGAGCAACAACTTAATCTGCCGACCATTTCAGGAGAGTTTTTAGATGGGAAATATATGCGTGTTCACCGTAGCATCTATTCGACACGGATGGACATCAAAGCGATGAATACTCAAATCGAAAACAAGCTGACGAATACATTAGAACCGTTAATGAGCCTTGCCTATTCACTTGGGATTGAATACCATCACGGGCTAGTCGAATTGATTTGGAAAGAAATCATGAAAAATCATGCCCATGATAGCATCGGATGTTGCTGCTCCGATAAAGTCCATCAAGAAATTTACAACCGTTTTTTCATTGCAAACGAAAAAACCGATCAATTGATTTCATTCTATAAAAGAAAGATTGTCGATTCGATTGCGACGGAGCGAACGGAAGACCGGTTAACCTTCTTTAATTTGAATGCGAGTCAGGAAACGACCACAACGACGACGGAAATCATCAGTAAATTTGAAAATATCCGTCTGGAAACGGAAGCAGGGCAGCCTGTTCCTTATCAGTTGATGAAAAAAGCAGTCATCGACCCGGGGCTGATTGACCGCCAAATCGTCCACTATGGAAACTATGATCCGTTTTATCGTTACACAATTGAACTTGATATCACACTTCCGGCCTTGAGTTATGAAACACTTTTCGTTGTTGAAGAGAGTGCGACTCCGGACGCGTTGCCGCAGGCGGAAACAGGTATAACGGAATGTGACACAGCGCGGTATCACGTAGTAATTCAGTCGAACGGTACACTTGATGTGACGGATAAACAGTCGAATCGGACGTACCGCGATCTCTTCCTGCTTGAGGACAGTGGGGACGATGGAGATGAATATGATTATTCGCCCCTGCTTCATGATGTGAGTATTACGACAGAAACGGATCGCCCGACAATCGAAGTCACACAAACAAATTATCGGGTAATGATCCGAATTGATCACCGCTTCGCTGTACCGGCAGATTTAGAAGAGCGGAAGCAAGGCAAACGGACGAAAGAGATGACGGTCGCGCTTGAAATCGTCTTAAAGCATGACGATCCTGTTATTGCCTTTAATGTGACGATTACGAACAACGCGAAGGACCACCGTTTACGTTTGTTGATTCCGGCAGAAGTAAACACCCGGCAAACATTTTCAGATAATCAGTTTGGTGTAATAAACCGCCCCTTCGTCGATGATGCGCTCCGTGTGTGGGAAGAGGAACAATGGAATGAACGACCAGACGGTATCTTCCCGATGTTATCGTATGTTGGGCTAAAGGATGATGAGACAGAGAACGGACTCGGTTTAATCACGAACAGCTCACGGGAATATGAGGTCATTGCAGGAGCTCGACCAACGCTTGCAGTTACGCTGTTCCGTAGCGTAGGTGTACTCGGAAAAGAAGAGCTCGTCCGCCGCCCGGGTCGTCCGTCAGGAATCAAATTAGCGACACCGGATTCGCAGATGATCGGAACATACAGCTTTGATTTCGGTCTCGTTTCACTCCGCAAAGAAGAAGAACTGGCCGTTTGCGCTAAGCGTCACTTATCACCGACTGTTGCTTACAATAAAATCCCGCACGATGCGATGCGTTTAAATCCGACCGGACTCCATTTGCCGGTATCGTATTCGTTATTCGAACTCGAATCGACGGGGATTATCATGAGTACGTTGAAAAAAGCAGAGCAAGGGGAAGGACTCATTCTTCGTGTCTTCAATCCGACGACGACCAGCCGATCTGTTCGATTTAAATCAAACCAAACGGGAACGTTTCATGAAGTCAATTTAAACGAAGCACATCCAGTTGAAATCACGTCAGCGGTACAAGACAAATCTTATGAGGTCGCACCGAACCAGGTAAAAACAATTCTTATTAAAAGATAATTAACCGTCAGACCATGGTCGGATTTGAAGGTCTGTAAAACGACAGGAGGGCTGACGAATGCAAGAACGACAAACCATTTTAGTCGCAATGGACTCTTTTAAAGGAAGTTTAAGTTCAGCTCAGGCAAACGGGGCGGTCATGGAAGGAATTCGTCAAATCAATCCGAATCAATCCATACAATCGATCGAGGTGGCAGATGGCGGCGAAGGAACGGTCGCTGCCTTGACTGGCCCCTTTAATTTAACGAGACGGAAAGTTACTGTGCATGATGCAAACGGCCGTCCGACTGAAGCCGTATATGGTCATAACAAAAAGACAAAACGTGCCGTGATCGAAGTCGCATCTGCTTGTGGATTACCACAACTGAAAAAGGAAGAACGGAATCCGCTAACTGCGACATCGTTCGGGGTCGGACAATTAATTACAGATGCCCTGTCGTCAGGAGCACGGCGAATTTACTTAGGACTCGGCGGTTCGGCGACGACTGATGCAGGGGTCGGCATGCTTCAGGCATTGGGGTACCGATTTCTGGCACAGGACGGGACGGAAATTACAGAGATGCAAGAACTTACTTCTTTGGCGTCCATCGATGAGACACGGGTTCACCCTGCTCTCGAAGATTGTCAATTCACAATCATTTGTGATGTCGATAATGTTTTCTACGGTCCAACTGGAGCTGCATATGTATACGGTCCCCAAAAAGGGGCATCCGAGCGTGATGTTGTCGAGCTGAATGATCGTCTCATCCATGTAGCAAAAGTAATTACGGAACATACTGGAATAGATGTTCAATCTATTCAAGGAGCAGGTGCCGCCGGTGGATTAGGAGGTGCTTGTTCGTCGCTCTTACAGGCTGAATTAAAACGCGGTGCTGAACTGATTTTGGAGGAAACAGGGGTCATGGCGCAAGTAGCGGACTATGCGTTTATTTTTTCAGGTGAAGGAAAAATTGACGGACAGACGTTTCAAGGGAAATTGCCGCAAGCAATCGGGCAATTCGGACACCGGTTCGGCATCCCCGTTATTTTATTAGGCGGAAGTGTCGACGCATCGATTGAACACATAAGGACAGCAGGGATCACAGCTGCGTTTTCGATCACACAACAACCGGTCGCGCTAGAGGAGATGATGCAGCCTGAAAAAGCATATGACACTCTGAAGTACACGGCGGCCAATCTATATGGACTATGGATGACGATGAGATGAAAGGATGAAGCCGAAAATGATTTTAAAATGTACACCTGTATTTCAAGAACGGCTATGGGGGGGACGAAAGCTCGCCTCACGTTTTAACTATGAAATTCCTGACGGTCCAATCGGCGAATGTTGGGGGATTTCGGGTCATCCCAATGGAATGAGCATCATTGAAACAGGACACTATTCCGGCTACTCAATAGAACGGTTATGGTCTGAGGAACGGGAATTGTTCGGCGACTACACATTAGCAAAATTCCCACTATTAGTAAAGATTCTCGATGCAGAAAAAGATCTGTCGGTTCAGGTCCATCCGAGTGATGAACAAGCTTTTGAGCTGGAGGGTGAAGCATACGGAAAAACGGAATGCTGGTATGTCATCGAAGCAGAAAAAGATGCGGAAATCATTTTAGGTCATACTGCCCGAACGAAAGAAGCGTTGCGAGAGTCAATCGCACAAGCTGAGTGGAGTACCTTGTTGCGGACACAACGTGTCAAAGCGGGCGATTTTATTTTTGTACCGAGCGGAACGATTCATGCGATTGGAAAAGGCATTGTGGTTCTCGAGACACAACAATCTTCTGATACGACCTACCGGCTGTATGATTTCGACCGTATTGATGATGTTGGAGAAAAAAGAGTTTTGCACCTTGAACAAGCGTTTAATGTCATTACAACACCCGATGTTACGTTTTACGGACGAACAGAGACGAAGCAAGTGACAAACGCAGAGATCACGACGCTTATTAAAGTTCCGGAATTCAACGTATATCACGTCAAAGTAAAAGACGGGTTTGTCCTTAAGCCACTTGAACGTTTCCGTACGATCACAATTTTAAACGGGCACGGAGAGATTGAAAATGTACCGGTTCAAGCGGGAGATCATTTCATTATTCCGCAGGGACAAGCTCCCCGCAATTGTATGGGAACATTTGAATTCATCATGAGTGATGTGGAAGTTCGATGAATATAACTGGAGTCTTTCAAGATA
This sequence comes from Exiguobacterium sp. s133, assembly GCF_018618595.1. Taxonomy (NCBI): domain Bacteria; kingdom Bacillati; phylum Bacillota; class Bacilli; order Caryophanales; genus Exiguobacterium; species Exiguobacterium sp. s133. Next base: position 68,626 of record NZ_JACSMK010000003.1, on the reverse strand, counting down.
ATAACGTGAATAATTGACTGAATATTCAGACTTTAATGTCGGTTAGTTTCACACATTACAGGATTTGTGAACGAGAAAGTCCACTCCTTAGGGGGAGGATGAACGTGAGTTTAATTTCGGAGTCCAGCTAGTAGGAGTTTTAGAAATCAACAAGTTAATCAGGCTGCCCTTACACAGTATTTTATCCGTGTAAGGGCAGCCTGATTAACTTGTTGGATACATTCTTCATTGGAGTGAATGAAATAAGCGTTCACCTATTTATTTTTTTATCATTTTAAGTTCTTCTTAATATACGTAATGATTTTACGAAGTTCAGTAGCAGTAGGACGACCAAACGGGCTAGTTTGCCGTTGCTGATAAAGAAGAGATCCTGTTTCATCAACAAGGAAATAAGCCGGCTCACCATGTAATCCATGATCCTCATAAGGTGAATCTTCACCGTGGTAATAGACGTCAAAGTCTTTAAGGACCTTCAGCTCTTCATCGGAGAGCACAGGGAAGGACAGTTGCTCTTTTGAAGTCATTTCCGACAAATTTTTTAATTGATCCGTCGCAATCGTAATGAGATCGACGCCATGTTTATCAAAAAAGCCTTTATTTTCTTCAAGTTCCTTTAAATCTGCGACACAAACAGGACACCATGCCCCTCTAAAGAAGATGATTAGCTGCCAATTGTTGTCTTGTTTTTTCGATGAAGGATAGTGATAATCTTCACCGGTTGTAGAAGGGAGCGTAAATGATGGAATATGTGTACCTAGTTGAAATGTACTCATTGTATTCTATTCCTCCTTAATGTTAAATCTACTTATTACCTTACACCATCTGTAGCAGAAAGGCTGTAACTCTGCTTACAAAACGTCTTTTAAATTTAAATCATGATTTAATTCGGAAAAAAGTTTAAAACCTGATAAATCAGGATATAATTACTTAATACGTATAGTATATGAGGATAAAGAATTTTACGTAAAAATGACCCAAATCTTTTTTTTACCATTTATCTTTAATTCTTACTATTAATATTTAGAATTAATTGTCAATCATTCCATTATCTACATTATTAAAAAACTTCTCCATGTATAAAACAGACGGTTGTACACGGGAGAAGATTTAAGCTAAGGAGACCACCCACTTGACTACATTTCTTTCAAACGAAAAAACACTCTCATCCACCCATGTCCTGGAAGCCTTAAAAACAAATGTCGCCATGATCCGGTTCGACGTACAACGCCGTGTCGTCGACGTCAATGATCTGTTCGCGAAGACGATGAAATACCGACGCGACGAAATGATTGGGATGCACCATCATCTGTTTTGTCCACCGGAATTCGTCAACAGCCCTGCTTACCAGGAACTTTGGAATAAGTTACTGAGCGGTTTCAGTGCCGCCGACAAAATCAAGCGGATTGATTCGCGGGGCAATGCGATTTGGCTCGAAGCGACGTATATGCCGATTTACGAAAATGATCAGGTCGTCGGCGTCGTCAAGATTGCGTCAGACATTACGGCGCGACAGGAAACGATTGCAGAATATGCGACATCCTTCGAAGAAATTGCGACACATCTCGATGAGCGTTCGCTTCAAGGAAAGCAGGAAAGTGAAGAATTGAAGCGAACGATTGAAAAAATGGCGACGGATGCCAAAAACAATTTGCAGACGTTAGCGAACTTACAGGCACAATCGTCGGAAATCACAAAAATCGCGGGGACGATTAAAGAGATTGCCGCCCAAACGAACTTGTTGTCTTTGAACGCCTCGATTGAAGCAGCACGCGCGGGTGAACACGGGAGTGGATTTAACGTCGTTGCGATGGAAGTCAGAAATCTTTCGAAACTCGTCGAACTCGCCGTCGTCAACGTCCGGACGACGACCGATGACATGAACAAGGAATTAAGCCGGATTGAAACCGGGATTACCCGGGCGAACGAAGATGCCTCGTCAAGCGTCCGCGTCATGGAAGAGACGTTAAGCCGGTTTGATACAGTCAGTCATGCGGCCGAGACCTTGAATCAAACTTCGAAAAAATTCACGACCGTTATCTAAACGATTCGTCAGGAGCGAGGAAGCGGCTTCTGATTTTTTTTAGGAGACCGTTCTGAAAATCAAGTATAATGAAAAGAAGAGACGAAACGATTGCACGTCAGATCGTTTTTTAAAGGACGTGAAGCTTGTGAAAAATCGTTACATCCTCCTCTTGTTTCTCTTGCTAGGAGGGGCTTTTCTTTATACCGTCTGGATCAATCCGAGTCTCAGGGCGAATGAAATTCATGTCGCACTGGACGGTGACGATGTACAAGACGGATCCCGGAAAAACCCGGTCCGGACGCTAAAACAGGCAGCTGCGTTAGCGAAACCAGGGACGACCGTATATGTCCATGCCGGCGTCTACACGGAACCGCTCGTCGTCAAAAACAGCGGGACGAAGGCGAAACCGGTCGTCTTTCGACCGTACCGGAATGATGAAGTCATCTTAAGCGGGAAAAAACTCAAGTCGCAAGATGGAACAACGGCGCTCATCACGATGGACGGGAAGGCCTACGTGACGATTCGCGGCTTCATCATCGAGGACATCAAAACGAAGCGTGCCGATGAAACGATCATCGGTATTTACCTGACGGGACCGAGCCACGACGTGACGCTCGAGCAAAACACCGTCCGCCGGATCGAAACGTCGTCGAAGGACGGAAACGGGCACGGGATTGCCGTCTACGGGACGGAACCAATGCATGACATCACGCTTACGAAAAATCGTGTCGAAGATTGCCGGCTCGGTTCGAGTGAATCAATTGTCTTAAACGGGGACATCCGACGCTTCACCGTCAAAGAGAACCGGGTCAGCCGAAATGATAACATCGGAATCGATTTGATCGGGCACGAGGGCGTCGCGACGAGCGGAACAGATTACGTTCGGGACGGAATCGTCACCGGCAATATCGTCCACGACATCTCGTCCTACGGGAACCCGGCTTACGGGGACGCGTATGCTGCCGGCGGGATATACGTCGACGGCGGGAAAAATATCGACATCATCAACAATACCGTCTATCGAAGTGATATCGGAATCGAAGTGACATCCGAGCATCGCGGAAAATATGCTGAACAGATTAACGTCGTCGGGAATACAGTGTATGAAAACAACTACACGGGCATCGCGATTGGCGGCTACGACAGCAAGCGGGGCGGGACACGACAGACGGTGATTCAACGAAATGTCCTTTACCGGAACGATACGAAGGGCGAAGACGGCGGACAACTATTGGTCCAGCACTATGTGGAAACGACACGCTTCGAGGAAAATACTGTGACGGCGGGTCCGTCCCGCATCATGATCGCCAATTACGTGTCGAGCGGTTCGACGAATCAGTTCGCACGCAACGTCTATGAAAAAGAGCCCGGCAAGACGAGTGACTGGATTTGGGAAGAGGACGCCTTGTCGTTTGCTGCATTTAATAAACAAGTCAGTGATGCGACGTCACTGTATACAGCTCCGTTATATGTCAATGCCGCGGATTATGACTTCCGGTTAAAAGAAAATTCACCCGTCTTGAAACTCCGTAAATGATCGCATCCATCATTTAATCACTTAAATCGATGCGGAAGAAGGAAACGAAGCGATTGTGTATAAATAGAAAGAAGTGAACGGTCAACTATTTGCGATAAGAAGTACGTTTCACAGGAAAGACGAATCGCTTGGCCGAGGAGGAACATTGTGAAAAAGTCCATCTTAGCATTCTTTTTACTGACACTGATTGGTTGCGTCGGCTATGTCGTCCTCAACCGGGGACCGGACGTCGCCTATGAAAAAATGGTTCAAGCAAAAGTGACGCAATATGTCCAAAAACAATATGGAAAAGCACAAATCGTCGAGGTCCGTCCGGCATATGCTGATACGGACGAAAGTAAGGAGCGGCGCCACCAAATCGCCGTCAAGCTGAAGGCATACAAGCAGGATCAATACATGTTGTACCGCTTAAAGAAAAATAAAGTGATTGAACTCGGACTGACAGAGACGTTGCCGATTCCAAAGCAATGAATCACAAAACAGGCATGATGGCCGCGAGCCATCATGCCTGTTTTGTGTATGGATGCGGTTAGCCTGCATCTTTCAACTCTTGATACGGATTGACCCGTGCCGCGATTTGCGCCGGCAAGAGTGAAGCGATTGTCCCGAACAGGATTGGTAAAGCAAGCGAGACACCGATCAAGAGCGGTTCGTCCCATGGAACTAAATCATACAGGACGTAAATCGTCAGGTAGGAAATGCTGAGACCGACCAGCCCTGCGACGAATCCGATCAGCATCCCTTCGAGCAGAATCAATTGGCGGATCGAACGATTCGTCCAACCGACAGCTTTCAGGATGGCGAGGGAGGCGCGGCGGTCGGTGACGTTTTGCCACATGACTTCACCGGTCGTCAAGATGGAAATCGTGATCGCGACACCCATCGTCACGTAATGCATCGGACCGACTTGAAGCGCAACGAACTGACCGAGCCAGGACGTATAGAGGACACCTTGCAAGTGGAACGTCACGAATAGGAAGAACGTCAACAGTGCTGTCGGTAACGCAATCGACAGAATCGACAGGGCATTGCGTTTCCATTTACCGAAGATTTCCTTTAACGCCAGTGTAAAGGTCGAACGCAGACCCAGTTTGATGTGTGAGGATGCGGCGTATTCACCGGTCTTGATTGCTTCGTACGGCGAAATCTGACGAATCGTCCAGGCGGACCAGGCAGCACCGGTCAAGTAGATGAGTAAGCTGAATCCGGCGATCAAGACGAGACTCAGTACGTTCATCGTCTCATTGCGGACATACGAGAAAATACTTTCAACGATCAGGGCGACGAGCGAGACGAAACCTGCGAGCAGTACGGCTTCAATCATGACGATCCGGTAAAGGTCCTTCGTCCGCCAGCCGAGTGCGAGCAAGACAGCGAACTCTTTCCGGCGGGCAAGCATCGAGACGTAGCTCGTCGCGAGGACATACACGATGGCGACGGCAAGCATCGCGAAGATGACACCGGAGAAGCCGACGCTCGTCTCACGGAAAATCGTCATCGCGGCACCGATGTGGATCCACGGTTGTTCAATCCAGCCGAGTGTCTTCCCGTCATCAACGACTTTCGTCACGACCGGTTGCGGGGAGGAGCCTTTCGTGATCGTCGCGACGAGACCGGTCTCTTGTTCAATTTGTTTCTTCACGTCTTGTAGCAGTTGTTCAGACTGTTCGCTGACGGTCGCTGCTCCTTTGACTTTGAGTCGAATCGATGAAATCGCTTGTTTCCCGTTAACTGCTAAGGCGCTGTCAAGCGTCGTCAGGATATTCGGTGAACTGGTCAATAGACCAACCGGGTTTCCTGACGTATCAATCGGTTTAGCCGGATTGATTGGTTTTCCTTCGGCGTCAAGGACGAGATCAGCGGACGACGGACGATATGTTTCCATCGGTAATTCGTTGAGTGGATCTTTTGAGACGTTGATTTTATTCGGGTCGTATAAACCGACAACCTTGAAAGTTAAATATGGATGTACAATTGGAATCATATCAGGTTCTGAATTAGGATTTTTCTTACCAGTCGAAGTTAGCGAACGATATCCAACTGCGGGGTACGAAGACTTTGAATAATACCAGTTCTTAAGCTTAATCGTAGACGAATGAATTTCGTAGGCATTCGTCCATCGGCTTGGATACGGACTTTTCGTCTCCTCGAATTGTAATGGACCTGATTGATACAGCAATTGAGCACCCTCATTTCCAACAGGATCTGAAGAAGGAATCATTCCTATTTTATCAATCAATGTCTGTAAATAGGTTTCCTCAACTTTAGAGGTTGGAATGTCCAACTGCTTGACAACTTTTGCAGGATAGGTCGAGAGAATTGAACGGACAATATCACCGTCTGGTTGTTTTTCGATTAAGGTATCGATTAGCTTTTTTTGATCTTGTTCCGTGTCATAAGGGACGTCTAACTTTTCAATTGTATATTCATAATTTCCTTGATTATAGGAATTCGGATTGATGAGCACAGGAATGACGTCCCCGCGATTTTTATCGTTCTCGAAGTGATCGAGGCTTGAAAAATATCGCGATTGGTTTTTTTTGCTGACACTTTGATCGAGCCCAACGAGTCGTGCTTCCTCCGACGGATCGATGGCAACGATAAGAGCGGGGTTACTCGCATTGGCATTACGAAAATCTTTAGTTGAACGGGTTGAAAACGATATATTTTCAGGGACTTTAACTTTACTGCCTTGAGCAATGTGAATAGATTCTTGAAACTGCCGTTCTCTGCCAAATCCTGTTTCGATATAGCTAGTTGATGTTAGACGATAAATACCGGAATCTTTCGGAAAAGTAAGTGCATTCTTAAAACTTACGGTTGTATTGGCATATCCGATCACAGCAATCGGTGCGGCAATATCAACTTCCTTCATCTGTTTGATGTCCTCATACTGTTGAAAGGAAATCCCGCCGTTGATGCCGTTCAAATAGTTCGGCTCAAGCAGGTCACTCGCTTCGGTCGCCATCTGGCTGCCTTTCGGTCGGACGACGATGTCGTAAGCGGACGACCATTTTTTCTGTAATGTCTGTTCGACCGTTCCTTGACTTGAATCGGTCAGGTTGAACATCAAACTGAGTCCGGCACTGATAATCAGGGCACCGACAAGCGTCAAGATGAATTTAAAGCGTTGCCGGCGCCAGTGGTTCAAAACGAAACGTAGCATCTGGATCCTCCTTGATGTTGTAATGAGTAGCGAGGTGAGCCGTGGAGCATTTGGTAAAGGCCGATAAGAAGAGCTGTGATGTCTCGTTTACCCGCTTTGGATGGTCTTCTTACGACGATCTTCAATGATTTGTCCGTCCTGCATGAACAGAATCCGGTCCGCCCGTTCAGCAAGTGCCACGCTATGGGGGACGAACAAAATGCCGCACTGCTCTTCCCTGTGCAGGTCAAGCAACAATTGAAAAATTGTCTCGCCGGTGACGGAATCAAGATTTCCGGTCGGTTCATCGGCAAGGATCCAGCGCGGGCGACTGATCAGCGCCCGTGCGATTGCGACCCGTTGCTGTTGACCCCCGGACAGTTGGGCCGGTAACGCGTGTTGTTTTTCAAGTAAGCCGACTTTCTCGAGGATCTGGGCAATCCGCTCTTCTTTATTGAAGTCCGTTTTTTGTTTTAAGAGCGGGACGAGCACGTTTTCTTTGACCGTCAACGCAGGCAGAAGGTGAAATTGTTGAAAGACGAAGCCGATTTCCTGTGCCCGGAAGGCGGAGAGGCGGCGATTTTTCCAACGGCTGATGTCTTGGCCGTCGTATTCGATTTGTCCGGACGTCGGACGGTCGAGTGAACCGATCATACTGAGAAAGGTCGACTTGCCGGAACCCGAGGCACCGACGATTGCCGTCACTTCGGTGGCTGAGAACTGGCACGTGAGGTCGTTTAAGACGAGTGATGGACTCCCGGCTAATTGAAACGCATGGGAGAGGTGATTAACGGAAATATCCATTCGAACGCTCCTTTTACAAAATAAGGTAACTCAACTATAAAATTATTTGAAAATTTTGTCTATTGTTCTTTTTATTATCAGGTTAAGAACTGAGACAGCGTTGTCTCGTCAGTGCCTGCTGATTATGCGTAGTATCCTTTTTGATACTTAACCACATTAATGTGCCTACTTCTCAGTTCACAAACAGGACTTTATGATAAGAGAGTAAGAGACAGAAAAAACAGGAGGTTGTAAAAATGAAGTGGAGTGTACGAATTATTCAAGGAGTGTTAGTAGTTGGCTTTTTATTATTTGGATTTATGAAACTGAGTGCAGATCCGACAATGGTCGACTCGTTTGAAAACGTGTACGGCTATGGAACAGGGTTCATGTATTTTGTTGGAACAATTGAAGTGGTAGCAGCCATCGGCTTATTGATTGGTTACTGGAAAAAGAAACTTATTCCAGTCTTCAGCGGGCTACTCGTACTCGTCATGGCAGGCGCCGTTTTGACACACTTAAATGCCGGACAAGGCATGGCAGTCGCAATGACACCGTTGATTTTGCTCGTCTTGGCAGCATTTGTATTCGTCGGTCAAAAGAAAGTCAATAACGGGGCGAATCAATCGGCTGAACAAATTTCATAAAGTATAGGAGAGTGACACGGCTAGCACCGTGCACTCTCTATTTGTTTAGTGAGAAATAACAAGAAACTATGTTGACGTTCAATAACGTCAACAGTGTGTTTCGCGAGATGCAACAGGTGGTTCCGCCTGGTCATGTCGGGAATGCGGAAGAGATCGCGCATGCTGTCCTGTTCCTCGCGTCGGATGAAGCGAGCCATATCTCAGGCGTCGGTCTTCCGGTCGACAGTGGCGTCACGGCAAGATAACTGAGGATACATCAAGGCACTGTTAATGCGACAGTGTCTTTTTTTATGAAATATTTGGTCAATAAGTAATAGAGGTTGTGATCAAAAGAATTTTTTTACAAAAAAGCGGTATAATGGAAGGACGAAATGACAAATGAAATGAGTGAATGATTTTGCTTCAATCATGGAAAAAACGATTGATTTACGGAACGGCTGGACTAGCAGCAGCTGGATGTGCGAGTGCATTCTATATCGGCGCGCATCCTGAAAAACCCAAAGCCAGTTCTTACCCGGTCATATCAAAAGATGTCACGACGATGACCTTTAAGCCGAACGACGGTCAGATCATCCTGCTGTCCGGAAGCGACATCAACCGTTCTAAAGAAACACAGGATGATCCGCAAGAGCCGGCATTGATGACGACATTATCAAAAACGGGAACAGCATTAAAGACGGAGGCGATTGCTGATCCAGATTTGTATCGGATGGCATTTTCACAAAAAGGAACGGACCCGCGGCATATTTATATCCATCACCCGGACGGTATCGAAGCGGACCACTTTTTTAGGTATGACTTAAAACGAGGGACGTTCAAGAAACACGAGGTGCCGAATACATCGATCACATCCGTTGCCCATTACGGGAAAGATGCCTAGGTCACATCAAACGCTGCAAAGCCGTCGGAAAAGATTCAATTAATCAACGTCCGGACGGACAAACGGTATCCGATTGAAGACCGGTTGATGCCAGTCGTTGATTCACCAATCCTTGAACTGAATCAGGCGATTGCTTACGCCAACAACGGTACCGAGGATGATCAAGAAGGGGCGGCCGGAATGGTCCTGCTCGACCAGACGACCGGAAAATCACACGTCATTCGAAAAGCGGTTGAACCATATGCTTATACTGCTTTATACGGCGCTAAGGACACAGCGTATTTTGCAACGACCGACGGCATGATGATCAAGCTAAAGACGGACGGAACGATGCAGCAAAAGTCATTTTCAGTATTAGACGGTGCTAGTTACTCGTCGACGACACCGATGCGGATGATTAACAAACAGACGGGTTATCAAATCATCGGCACCGGTGAAAACGATACGGATCAACGGTTCGTTAAGTGGACGTTCGGACAAGCGTTCCGGGTTGAACCGGTCCGACCTGATTTTTGGAAGCCGGGTAACTATTACCGTTACTTGTACCGGAATCCGTATAATAAGACTTCCTACTTCACGGAAACGGACACGTTCTCTTCCGGTAAAAATCGGTTGATCGTCACGGACGACCGGTTAAAAACGTTATGGACGATACCGATTGATGGAGAAAAAGGTGTGGACTTTGTGATTGATTAACAGCAGAAGGAGTGAGGGAAATGGCTTTTGAAGAGGTGTATTTGACGGCAATTCAAGCACGCTTCCGCGCGGTCCGGGAACCGGCAGAGCAGGCACTCGGTTGGCTGAACGAGGAACAGTTTCATCAGAAACTGGCGCCGGACACGAACAGCGTCGCCCTGTTGATTCAGCATATGACGAACAACATGACGTCACGCTGGACCGATTTTTTGACGACGGACGGCGAAAAGCCGGACCGCGACCGGGACGCTGAGTTCATCGACCAGGGACATGACAAAGCGACGTTACTGAAACTGTGGGATGACGGCTGGCGGCTTGTCGAAGCGACGCTCGCGTCCCTGACACCGGACGATTTGGAACGGACCGTTTTGATTCGCGAGGAACCGCATCTTGTCGTTGACGCAATCGAACGGCAACTCGCGCATTATGCCTATCACACCGGACAGCTGATTTTTTTGATGAAGATCCTGCTCGGACCGGACTTCAAGCCGTTGACGATTCCCTTGCCGCATCAACGTACATGAATAAAACAGACCTGCCTCTTTTACACAGGGGGCAGGTCTGTTTTTATGAGATATCGCGGACTGGTTTCGTCGATAATGAAATGATAAAGATTCGTTCCCCTTTACTAAGTTTAACGTCTTGGGGTGCATCGAGTTGATCCATTTGATTTCCGCGCTTTGATTGATGAATGCTTGATTGTTCTAACATCAACACTTGATAGTCAGAGCGAAGGAGTGTTTTTTCACGGAACGAGACACTACTGTACAGAAAGTCTTTCAGTTCTTCGGATTGCTCAGACCACGTTTGCATCGTACCATCCAAATCATACATGAACGATCGGTAACCTTTCGCGGTATCGAACTGTTCTCCTAGTTTCAGTTTCTTTCCCTCATATTGGCCAGGTTGAATTACTTTCGTAAACCAGATTTTTTGTTCACCAGAATGGAAATATTCAGTTCCGGTCAGATAAAGGGGCTGATTGGACTGACCAGAAATGGTATAGGTGAATTCAAATTTATTAGGATTCTTATGTTCTTTAGACTCATCCATCTTTAACGTTAACGGTAATTCCATCGGTTTGACGACTTTTTTCGGCACGGTCTCTTCCGAACTGCAACCGGTAAGTAAAAGTGCCGATAATGAACAGACGAGCATTTGTTTCAACATCCACTTCACGTCCTTCGTATGTAAATAAAGTAAGTATAAAAGGATTGGATGTTATTTACAATCAGAAAAGTGTTCACGGAAAGGGGGGATTTGCGTGAAAAAACGATTTATTCTTTTCCTGTCGCTTGGACTGTTCGGTTGTTTAGCGACATGGAACCAGGAACAGGCAGAGGCGACCGCTTCCAAAAAAGTCATGTATGTCGCGCCAGCCGGCAAAGATACGAATTCCGGTTCGTTGAAACGACCGCTCAAAACACTGAAACGGGCCAGTCAGCTTGCGAAAGCCGGGACGACGGTCTATCTCCGTCAAGGAACGTACACGGAAGCATTGACAGTCCGGTACAGCGGAACGAAACAGGCACCGGTCGTCTTCCGGAATTACCAAACGGAAAAAGTCGTCTTAAGTGGGAAGGCGTTGAAGAAACAGGACGGGGAGACGACGCTCATCCGAATCGAAAACCTGCAGTACGTGACGATTCAAGGACTGGTTGTCGCAGACATCAAGACGACACGAAACGATGAGACACCGATTGGGATATGTATCACCGGGACAGGACGGAACATTCAACTGATCGATAATCAGGTCCGCCGCATCCAAACGAATGCGAAAGACGGCAATGCCCATGGAATCGCGATTTACGGAACGGGTCGCTTGAAGCAAATCACCGTACGCGGGAATCGTGTCGAAGACAACCGGCTCGGGGCGAGCGAAGCACTTGTCTTAAACGGCAACATCGACGGGTTTTCCGTCACGGACAACATCGTCCGTCGTAACGATAATATCGGCATCGACTTGATTGGTTATGAGGGAGTCGCGACAAACAACTCGGAGGATTATGTCCGTAATGGAGTCATTTCCGGGAATCACGTCTCCGACAGTTCGAGTTACGGCAATCCGGTCTACGGCAAGGACTACAATGCAGCGGGGATTTACGTCGACGGCGGGAAACAGCTGACAATCGAACACAATACCGTCGAGCGAAATGATATCGGGATTGAAGTAACAAGTGAACATGCGAAGAAGTATGCAGAAGACATTACGGTCCGCGGCAATCTCGTCCAACAAAACCGGTTTACCGGCATTTCGATCGGCGGATACGATAAAAAGCGCGGTGGAACGAAACGGGTTCGGATTACGGACAATCAGGTCACCGGTAATGATACGAAAGGACTTGAAGGCGGTCAGCTGCTCGTCCAACATGATGTCCGCGATAATCGGATTGACCATAATGCATTTACGACAGGGCGGGATAACCTGTTTGTCGCGAACTTCTTCAAAACGAGTTCCGGCAATCAGTTTGACCACAATACTTATCAATTAAAAAAAGGAACAGCGAAACGGTGGATTTGGTTGGATTACGAGTACCGCACTCAGTCCGCTTTTGATCGGGCAGTCGCTCAATGAATGAACAACAGACGTCATTTTCCCTAAAGGGAGAGAATGACGTCTGTTTGATTAACGGAATCACATTTGTTTCACGTATTGTAACCGACGAATAGTGTGAAAAGCATCAAACCGGTCGAACCGGTGATACAGGTCAGGCAGATGACGGTCGTAAAAATGCGCAACGGCAACGGTAAGCTGACCTGTCTTTTCCAGACGACATACACGACGACGGCACTGGCCATCATCAGTAAAGCTAAAATCGAGAACGGTAACGTCCGTTCCTGGATCAAATAAAAAATATCCAACGTCTCACGTCCTTTCTGTCAGATTTCGATTCAAATGGGCTGTACTCTGCAAAATCGGACTCTGTTACGTTATACTAATTATTGTAACATATGGATTAATAATCCAAAATGGGATCGAAGAAAGAAGGGGAGACGATTGGCACAATCATTACGCAGATCAGCAACAGATCGATCGATTCAAGGGGTGTGCGGCGGACTCGCGGAACACTTCTGTATTTCATCATTGGCCGTCCGCCTGATTTTCATTGTCATTCCGCTTCCGATTAATTTAATCATTTACATGATTCTCGCTAATGCTATGGCGGATGCACCAAGAACGTTGTAAAACAAATGAACAAAAGGAGGTTATGTCGATGACAAACGGAAAGATTGCACTTCGTGTGTTAGGCATTTTGATTGGCGCAATCGTCGGCTTACTTATTGTTTACGAAGCGAAATGAATCTTTGACGTCAGTATCCTGCTAGGATTCGTGCCGGTGCCGCTATTTTCGCTCTGATCAACATCATTTGCGTGCGCGTCAGAAAATCTTGAACAGCTAAGGGGGAACTATGACGACTTACTTGATATGTACAACATGTGGTGTTCAGATGGACGCAAGCACGACATCAGACGAAATCTGTCCGGTTTGTAGGGGCGAGCGTCAATATGTCAATCCGAACGGGCAATCATAAACAACACTTGGGGAGATGAGGTCGTCCGGAACATACAAGACGACGCTTACGGAAGAACAATCGGGGCTTATGAGTCTGGTAAAAATGCCGAAGTTAGGGATCGGACAGGCGGCATATCTCGTCTCGGTGAAGAAACGGTTTTTTTCGGATTGTGTAAGCTATCTCAATCAGGCGGAAACATTTGATATATATTGTGCTCGAGAATGACGTGAAATTGTATGAATTGGTTGAAAGTGTGCTGCGAGATTACGCAAGAAGGCAAAAATAATGAAACGGTACAAGAGGTGGTCACATGAAATGGATTGAGGATGTCCGGCTTCGAGAAACAGTCTATTTTATTTTGTTCGACATCTCGCTATTTTTATTTCTTTTTTACCTTGATCGAGAAGATGGTACTGGTAGAGCCAGAGGACTTTTGATTGCCGCGTTCGTTTTTTTATTTGGAATGTTACTTCTATTTCTTTGGACAAGTCGCCAAAATATTTGGCTAATGACAGGTGCGATTTTGTTTTTTCTTTTTCTTGGCTTGTACTGGATCTGATCCAGAAAACCATCAGTTTGCGTGAAATGACGGATCCTGTTCGATGTCCTGCAACAGTTCACGGAACTGTTTCGTAAACGGCAAAAATTGTTCGGGTGAAAGTTGGAGTTCTTGTTGGAACGACAGGTTTTCCTAGTCCTCTACGTCAGAGGAATGGGGTGCGAACGAGCGGTCAGGAGTCGTCAAGTCACGTGTTTTCCCGGTCTAGCACCTCGTAAGACTGGCGTGTCGCTTGTTTCGTCTCGACAAGATTTAGGAGATGATCAGCCGGGATGAATCCGCGGGCGACGGCCTAATGCAACTTCAATACATTTCCACCTCGGATCACTGATGACTTTAAGTTGTTCATTCTGTTCGAGAATCAAGATCGCTTGTTGTTGAATATAGTTCACTCCTTTTATTAATCAGTTAACTGTTATTAACCATCTTAAATAAATGGTGTAATCTAACATTAAATTATTAAAAGTATCTTTGTTTACAATAGAATAAATATTTCTATTATAAATAAGAATATTCAAAAAACGGAGGTAAATAATTTGAAAAAATTATCTATAACTTTATTCTGCATTTCTTTGTTACTTTTATCAGCATGTATTGGTGAAAAGGAAAATGCAGAAACTACAAAAGAAAATGTTGACATGCAACCAGAGACCGTAAAAATTAACGCTGATAGCGAACTACGAATTGTGCCACTTTACACTCAGTATCAAAAGTATTTAAAGGCATCTCTTGCAACCGATGATATGGAGGAGAAAAAAGAAAATTATAAAAAATTTGTTCTTGACTACATAGATACGATTGGAGAAAAGGAGAATTTGGGAACAGCAGATTTGAAAGGTAACTTTTTGCTAAACTCGACAGCTTATGAGGAGGAACTCCTAGATCGAATCGATGGGTTAGTTCAAAGACATGATGAAGTTACAGAAACTATTACAAAAAACTACATAGCTTCCAATAAGATCCTTCCTAAAAAGAAAAGTACGATTTTCCTTATACCGGTTAACTCAGAATTTTTATCTGTCGCTGAGTCAATGGGTGGAGTTTCTGGAGCAGCGTATAAAGATACCTACGCTCTTTATCTAGATGAAAATTTCGACAAGAAAGTTCTTGCTTATTCAACTGCACATGAATATCATCATTTAATTCTTTACGATAAACCCGACTTTACAATTAGTTCGATTTTAAAGTCTGTCATTACTGAAGGTTAAGCAGATGCTTTTGCAGATCGAGTTGTCAAAGACGTCTCACCTCCTTGGAATGAATCGATGGATGAAAAAACGAAGGAACATGTAGCGAGCCTTGTAAATAATTATGAATCTACTTTTAACGATTTTGTAATTGGTAATGAACAAAAAGGTATTCCTCGCTGGAGTAACTATATTTTAGGACGCGATATCCTCAATAACTACTTAAAATCGAATCCTGGCGTTTCAATTGCAGAATGGACAATTAAAGAAAACGATGAAATATTAGACGGCTATGAATATCAAAAGCTTCTGCAATAATAATGAGACATTTTTAGTAGAGTAAG
Organism: Exiguobacterium sp. s133; assembly: GCF_018618595.1. Taxonomy (NCBI): domain Bacteria; kingdom Bacillati; phylum Bacillota; class Bacilli; order Caryophanales; genus Exiguobacterium; species Exiguobacterium sp. s133. Next base: position 53,309 of record NZ_JACSMK010000003.1, on the reverse strand, counting down.
AGAGATTTTTCTTATTAAAAGGACGAATTGTAATATTAAGTACAACACCTAACTGAAAACACAAAAAAACCATAACGGCCTCGTGTAGAATAAAGTTACCGCACAAAATTCAACGGTGGATTTGTTATGAGCTATGTTCATCTTACCACATCAGAAAGAGTCAAAATAGAGATTTACCTCGAGTTAGGTTTCGCTGTACGAAAGATTGCAGGACGCTTGTTCCAAGAAGAAGGACTCTCGTTCAAGACGATTTATCGCTGGATTTATACGGGCCTCGTCGAGGCTGACTCTGGACTCCTTCGACAAAAAGGAAAGCGTCAGAAACCAGATGAAACGCGTGGACGCTTCAACGTCGGACTGCCAATCAGTAAACGCCAGTCTGACGTTAAGGAGCGTCAAACGTTCGGACATTGGGAACTTGATACTGTTGTCTCGGGTAGAGGGAAATCCAAGGCTCGTGTCGCAAAGTTCGTCGAGCGAAAGAGCCGTTTATATCGGGCTGTACCGATTAATAATCGGTCTGCTCAATCAATGAAGTCTGCGATTCAAGTATTGCATCTTTACTTCCCGTCGGGAAAGTTCTGAATTCGCTCAAGCGCTTGTCTGAATCAATGAGAGACCAAGAAAATATCTCAACTGGAAAACGGCATACGAGGTCTTCTCGGAAGAAGTGTTGCACTTAATTTGACAAACTATCAACTTAAGTCTGAAACGATTGAAATATTGATAAAGTAAACCATTTTTAAAAAAGAAGGATTTGTTCAGTTAAAGCAGAACGTTAAGCAAAGAACAGATTCTGAACTTACAGAGGAGTGATTCATATGAGCCAAGCTCAAGAAATTCAGATCCATACTGTAATCCAACGACCCGTCGCCGAAGTCTGGACGTACTGGACAGAACCGGAGCATATCAAAGCATGGAATGCGGCATCGGACGATTGGCACACGACGGAAGCGACGAATGATGTCCAGGCTGGTAGTCGGTTCTCCAGTCACATGGCAGCAAAGGATGGCAGTATGGGGTTTGATTTTTCCGGTGTTTATGACGATGTTGTCGTGAACGAAAAATTAGCCTATACACTGGACGACGGTCGCCACGTGACGGTTTTGTTTAAAGCGAACGGGGACGAAACGAACGTCGTCGAAACATTTGAAGCGGAGTCGGCGAATCCGCCCGAGATGCAACAAGCAGGCTGGCAGGCGATTCTTGACCGCTTCAAAGAATATGCAGAACAACAGTGAAGCAGACAAAAAAGCCCGTTCCTAAGCAGGAGGGCTTTTTCTGTAGAGAAAAATCGATTTTACTGCCTTACTTGAACCAATGTTTCCCCGCAATTTTGACAAATTGAATCGAGTGTCTTTGTACAATCTGCGCAATATGTACAGTTGTGCGAACAATGATACGTCACTTGGTTGTCTTTGAACGCCTCTGCGCAGCGGGTACACGTCGTTGCCTGCATCGGTCTCACCTCACTTTTCTTGTTTACCTATCTTTATTTTACAAAATGGAGTCACGGTCCGACAGATGGTTTTCCTCGTTTTCAAGTAGCTTCGCCTAAGAAACAATGGTAATTTAAAGATATGTCTTCATAATATTAGGAGGGTGAAAAAATGGACGAAATTGATTACGCCATCATCCGGGCGTTGCAGGCGGACGGACGGATGTCCTGGACGGAACTCGGCAAAACGGTCGGTCTTTCAACCCCCGCCGTCAACGAACGGGTCAAGAAGTTGGAAGATCGGGGAGTGATTGAAGGATACCGCGCCGTCATCAATCCCGTCGCGATCGAAAAAACAATCATGGCGATTTTGATGTTCGAGCAGACACGCTGTGCGGCGTTCATCACGTTTTGTAAAGATCATCCGGATGTCGTCGAGTGCCACCGGCTCGCCGGGACGTTTAATTTCATGGTCAAACTGTACACGCCGACAGTCGAGACACTGGAAGCGTTTATCGATGCTTCGATGGAATACGGAAAACCGTCGACCTGGATTCGTCTGTCGTCGCCGGTTGCGTTTAAGGCGTTTACGGTCGGGGAAGGGATTTTGATATGAACGTTTCTATCCAAGAACGAATCGAACAAAAAGTCGGTGTGATCGATTCGGTCCATCCCGTTCCCGAGCAGGGGGGAACAGCCATCGTCTACTATGTGAAAACGTTAGGCGGTACCTATATCCTCAAGCAGGCAAGCTTACCCCGATACCGCGAGTGGTTGGCGCAGGAAGCGACAGTGATGCAGACGTTCAAGTCAAAACACATCATTATCCCGACTTATATTGATTATATCGAAGACGCGCAACAGGATTATTTACTGATGTCCTACATAGCCGGTGAGACGTTGACAGCGGCACTAGCGGGTGCTTCCGAACTGCAACGTCTTGAGCTGATTCGTGCATTCGGACGGTTCCTCAGACAGCTTCATACGAGCGGGACTAGCCCTACCCATTCTTCAAAAGACTGGCTGGGCAAACAGCTGCTTCAAGCCAATCGCTACATTGAACAGGGCCGGACAAATGGTTCACGCGAGTTGCTCAACGCATTATCCACCAAGCAGCCGGAACCTGTTCCAGCGACGTGGATACACGGGGATTGTACGACAGACAATCTATTGGTCCGAGACAACGAAATCGTTGCTTTCATTGACCTAGCTGGAATGAAGGTCGGCGATTCCCGCTACGATGAAGCCTTGGCGACACGATCTTTTCGGAAGGATATCAAGATGTTCGATGCGTTCTATTCGGGATATGGATTTTCACCAATCTCAGAAGAAACATTCCGCTATTTCGATGACGGATTGTATGAATTTTATTGAAAAAAATCATAGAATCAGGTCAGGATAAAGAAATGTAATTTATACATTGCATATGGAATGTATATATGACATACTAAAAAGGAAAATCTTTGAAGTAGGTGAGTAACATGAGTCCAAGCATGAGTCCGATGAAATCAAAACGAATGGAACAAGGGTGGACGCAGCAACAATTGGCCGACCGTGTAAAAGTGACACGTCAAACCATCGCCCTGATTGAAGCCCGAAAATTTAATCCGAGTCTGAAACTATGTCTTGAGATTGCCCATGCGTTGCACACCGATTTAAATACGCTATTTTGGGAGGAAGCCGATGAATAAGTTAAAACAATGGTTAGGGATTGAAACTGTAGAGGATGAACGGACACAACTGAAGGAGTTACGGTCATTCCATAATGCCGGACTGTTTATCGTCGTCCTGGCGATGCTTGACCTGATTGTCCGGGGATTCATTTTGGACCGTCCGGCTTCACATTGGGGAGCCAGTCTCGTCTATGTCATCGTCTATGTTTTTTATGCGTTAGCGAAGATGGCACTGGAAGGTATTTATGATACGGAAGTCGATGACGAACGCAGTTTCAAGAAGAAAATGAAACAACATTTTTGGACACACCTTACCGGCGGTCTCTTTTTTGCAATCGTCATGCTTTTCCTGCGCGGGATGCCGGAGACGTTGCGTGACTGGCTGAGAGTCCTGGTGACATTCGTTGTCGTAATCGCATTTTTGCAACTGTACGAATGGGTCTTCACAAAAATCTCATTACGCCGGACACAAAAAGAACTGGATCAGTCCGATTCTTAAATCAATACAAAATAGCGGCTGGTTCCTGAATTGTCTAGGATTGGCCGCTATATCTTTTGCATCAGGTAAAACACTTTGTCGCTTGATCGACCTGATCTTGCGGGATCAGCAATTGGTCGCCTTCAACTGTAAAATCAATGTCGTTGGACTGTAGTCGTTCCATTTGAGCCGGTGTATTTTCACCCCACGGAACGGTTTTTGGTTCCTCGGAAGAAGCACATCCGGCGAGCAGTAGACTGCTTGCGAACAGCAATGGTTTTAACATGAACTCAACTCCTATCAGGATATCCGTTGATTTTTGTTGAAAAACAGTTGCTGCAACTGCAGTCCGTCGCTTGGAACACAAACTTGTCAACCGAATCGGAAACAGATTTAACTAGACGAAAATGACTGACATCTGAATGAAGGGCAGTTCCAACAGATGCATGATTGGACTTGGGAAGTGCTGACTCAGAATAAAGACGAATACACCACTGATAAAGTTGGCACCAACTCCACCGAGTAACATCGCTGCTCTTTGTCCGCGACGGAGCGGAATCTCTGACGGGTGAGATTGGTAGAGTCCCTCCCGAAATTGCTTTCGGGCGACGGGAAAATGACCAATTCGTAAGAAGGGTTCGCCTTTACCAATGGAAATGGATTATAGTCGTAGCCCAACCGAGCGACCAACGATCGTATGGCCGTATTCGTGCAGAATCAGGCTGGGGAAGTAAAAGCAAAACATGATCAGATTGAACCAGAGTAAGTGCATGTTTCTCCTCCTCTCGTTCACAAAAATAATAAAAAACGGGAAAATTATGCAACTCACATAGTTGTAATTTATTTACATCTAAATTGAAAGGGGGACAGACCGATGCATACAGTAAATGATTCCGTTCTGTCGACCCGGACATATCCGGCCGAACATCAAAAACACCGTAAAACGATTTGTTTGTATCATGGCTGGGGATCGAGTGTGACCAAATATGATGAATTCGCGCGGATGCTTTCCGGTAAAGGATTTACCGTCATTGTGCCGGAGCTGATTCTGCATGACAGCCGCAATGCGCTAAGTGCGTATTTTGATCAAGGCATCGTCGAACAGCACTTTTGGGAAGTGGTGTTTCAAAGCATTGAAGAATCGGGCACGCTCGCAAAACAGCTGAACGTTCCAAGAGGGGACATCATCTGGCTCGGCGTCTCGATGGGAGGATTCATCGCGAGCGGTGCAGCGGCTAAACAACAGGGAAGCGCGGGATTGATTAACATCAACGGCTCAGGCTCCTTCCTCTTTGCGGAACAGCTTTTACGAAGCCGCGATAAAAGAACGACGTTGTCGACTTCAGAAGAACAACGCCTGAGAAAGTATGATCCCTTGTCGCAAGAGCAGGTGACGCCGACATTATTGTTACATGGAGAGGACGATGAGGTCATTCCGATTGCGACACAACAGCATTTTGTGGAACAATCTGCTTCAACTAACAGTGATGTCACGTTCCTCAAATATCCATTGATCAACCATACTGTCTCAGATGACATGATTGCCGACATCTTGAACTGGTTGGATGAGCGTTTTTAACAGTTCAGAAAAACCGGACTCCTCTTTAGGGGCCCGGTTTTTCTTTAGAAGCGTTTGGTTATAAGGGATGTTGCACCGAAGATGGAAGCGAGAGTCGCCAACATGAGGCATTCCCCACGGTCACCGTAAAATCTTTTCGAGCGCTTTTCCTTTTGCCAGCTCGTCAATCAGTTTGTCGAGATAGCGGATTTCGCGCATCAACGGCTCCTCGACGTTTTCGACCCGGACGCCGCATACGACACCTTTGATTAACAATCGGCGCTCCTGCATGTCTGGTGCTTCCGCAAAAAAGGTTTCGAAGGTCGTCGCATCTTGCGATAACGTCGAGAGCTGTTGTTCCGAGTACCCGGTCAACCAACGGATGATTGTATCGACTTCCTGTTTCGTCCGACCTTTCCGTTCCACTTTTTTGACGTAAAGCGGATAGACGCTTGAGAACGCTGTCGTGTACAGCCGGTGTTGCCCCATTTTTCTCACTCCTTATGATTCGTATATTTTATATCAAAAAAAAAGCGGGCACTACGTTGTCGGACACAGCTCGTGATACAGCTGTTTGATTTGTTGATACATCTGGTCCGTCGATTGTGCGGCATCGATCCGGATGACAGGTGACCTTGAAAGGATCATCTGGAGCTGATGTTCTGCCAATGTCCCGATCTTGGCAGGATCCGTCTCCGTCAAATACGTCCTGCACCAATCGAGGAAATCGTTTGACCCTGAAAAATCGGGATAGCGTGCCTGTTCCCGTTTGATTAACCGGTTCATCCGTGTTTCTTCGTCCAACGTTAAAAATACGAGCAGCTCGCGGTCCGGGAAGCCGTATGGATTCCATGAAAAGACGGAACCGGAAACAATGTACTGTTGATGGCGTTCGATGTCCTGTCTATATAAGGCATACCGGTCGTCGACCGACCGTTTTTCAGTGAATGTTTGATCCGTCCACAAGTAGTGATCGCTATCGATCCATGGTATGCCTTCTTGCTGCCCGATCCACTTGCCGAGCGTGCTTTTGCCGGTGCCGGATCCACCGATGATTTGAATGCGCATGTTAGAAGTCCTCCAAAAAAATATAAATCTTGTTTTAAATTAAAACAGAGAGGCTGTCAATGATTGAGCGGTCAGGAAATGACAAATGTATCGCGAAGCTCGACAATCGTCCCTTCCGGTGCTTTTAATTTACTGAGGTGCCCGTCGACGACGAAATAGATGTTCCCGCCGTTTTTCGGCAGGAAGGTGACACCGCGTTGTTCGAGCCGTGCGACTTCCGCCGCTAAATCGTCGACGTATAAAGCAAAATGAACGGGACCGGACGTATGTTTCGTATAAGGCGACAACGATTCACCCGTTTTTGCCGTTTGCAGCTCGATGTAAAAGTCGCCGAGCTTCAGCCAACTGTTGAACGCACGTGTATGAAAGTCAGGTGATTCCTGGACGAGTTCGAACCCGAGTGCTTCGTAAAAGGATTTAGAGGCCGCGTAATCAGCCGTTTGGATACAGAGGTGATGGATTTGTTTCAACGTAAGGACGTCCTTTCGAAACGGACCGCAGTCGGCGCTCCGTTGTTTAGTCTATATGTCAGTTTAGCATATTTTAAACCGTTTCAATGCAGACGGAAAACGCCACCCGTTCAAGAAAAGATCAAGGTGGAGTAGCGGTTACGGCGTGACGTCGACGACATGAAACGTAACATCCTGACCGTCCGAAACGGCATAGGCAATCGTCCTATTGACGTAAATCGGTTTAGACATCGTGTCTTCCATTTCGGTCAACGGGGCGACGGTTCCGCGCGTTAAGTCGGCATAGAGGAGCTGCGACGTGTTTTCACGGAAGATTACCCGGTCGCGGGACAAGAAACGAAACGAAGCGACGGTCGAATGCCGATCGGATAATTCATAAGTGAAGTCGGATTGTTTTGAATCAAGCGGTAAAAAAGCAGCATGTCCTTCTTCACCTGTTGCGACGTAATCGGCACCGTACTCGAAATCAATCAACCCATCAATCGGTCGTTGGAACCTGCCGTCATCACTCGCAAGGCGCGAGGTTTTAGTCCCGTCCTTGAACGTGCGGGTATGAATCAAGCGTCCGGCGTCGCCCGACCGGAAATCAAACGGTAAGATGCCGTCCTGTTTTCTTTTGGTTAGGTCATACTGTTCGTGTACGATGATTGTATCGGCGGCTACATCAAAGGACTTCATCAGCGTTGTCGTCTTCTTCGCGGTCGCGTCATGGATCAGCCAGGAGAGGCGGGTCGTTGAAGCGTCAAGCACCGGGATGGAGGCGTCGAAGCGGCTGATCCCTCGGTCAAGCAGATCCTGTTTTCCGTTTTTAAGATTGAAGCTACGAATCGTCCAGGCAAACCCGTCTTCTGCCGGCGCTGACGCGACCCAGAACAGGTAATGGGACACACCGGTCAATGAGCCAATCGGCTGATCGACCGTCTGGATGACTTCGTTCGTGTTCGACCCCGGGGTATAGCAGTAGATCGTACTGCTGACCTTGTTTTCGTTCGTCTGGATGAAGTGCGTGTAGTAAATATCGTGTTCATACAGATACTCCGTGGCAACCTGGACCGTCTGCCCGACAAGAAAAGGCGACAGGTTGTATGAATGCTTCGTACCGACCGAGACCAGTGTCTCCTTTTTTTAGTAGAGTGAAAATTGTCAATCAGATGAAAAACGATACCAAAACGTGTAGACTGGTGGAGTACCTAATTATTGTAACAGATGGACGGTTTATCCAATTTTTTTTATGGAGGTTCAGGTAAATCGAATATTTACATTCAGCAAGGAGTGCATCGAAATGGCAAGAACATTACGGAAATCAGCGACGGACAAATCAATCCAGGGTGTCTGCGGCGGACTTGCGGAACAGCTTGGGTTGTCGTCATTCGCCGTCCGCTTGATTTTTATCTTTATTCCACTGCCCGTCAACGTCATCATCTACATGATTCTTGCGAATGCGATGGCGAGTCCACCACGGACGTTATGACACGAGTTTTAACTAAAAGGGAGGCAACCAAGATGAACAAACAGAACCGCGCGTCATCCTTAGCAGCGCGACTGATCGCGATCACAATCGGCGCCTTGATTGGAGTAACAATCATGTACAGCGTACAAGGAGAGTTCAACTGGAGTGTTTTTCTCGGATTCGTCGGCGGAGCACTCCTGTTAGGGGGCATCAGTGCCGTAGTGGCCCGTAAGAAGCGGCACGCGTAACTGGTTAAAATAAGGGGGAAAAGAAATGAGTTATTGGATTTGTACGACCTGCGGGGTGCAGACGGATGAGGAGGCGGTTCAACCAACGACCTGCCGGATTTGCAGTGATGAACGGCAATACGTCAATCCGGACGGACAATCGTGGACGACGCGTGAGGCGATGGTCGCGTCCAAGAACTACCGGACGACGGTGACACCGGAGCAGCCGGGTCTGATGAGCCTCGTGACATCACCACAATTCGGAATCGGACAAACGGCGTATCTGGTCGCCGGGGCAAAACGGCTGTTGTGGGACTGCATTACTTATCTCGATCAGACCGTGATTGATGAAATCAGCCAACAGGGGGGACTCGACGCGATCGCCTTATCGCATCCGCACTACTATGCGACACAAGTCGACTGGGCAGAAGCGTTTGACGTTCCAATCTATATCCACCAGGCGGACGAACAGTGGGTGACGCGACCGAGCGACCGGATTATTTTCTGGTCCGGCGACCGGCTGGAACTGGCAGAAGACCTCGTCCTGCACCGGATCGGTGGACATTTTGACGGAGCGACGGTCCTTGAGTGGACGCAGGGAGACGCGGGACGGGGTGTCCTGTTGACGGGCGATATCGTCCGTGTCGTCGCTGACCGGGCATGGGTCAGCTTCATGTACAGTTACCCGAACCTGATTCCGCTGCCGGCAACGACGGTAGCGCAGATGGCAAGACAACTCAGCCCGCTGTCGTTCAACCAGTTGTATGATGCCTTTCACCGCATCGTCGAGACGGACGCGGCGGGAGCGGTCGCCCGGTCGGCCGCGCGCTACATCGACGCATTAGGCGGCAGGCATGATTAACGGCCTGTACGAAGCCCATCTCCCGGTCCGGAATTTAAAACAATCGATTGCCTTTTACGAAGGGCTCGGGCTGACGCTCGATCATATCGTCGACGACCGGTTGGCGTTCCTCTGGATTGTCAAAGAAGAAAGTTGGCTCGGCCTCTGGGTCGCGGATCAAGTCGAACTCGACTATCACCCGTCGATCCGGCATATCGCCTTTCAGGTCGAACTGGAGGCATTGACGGATGCCGTCGATTGGCTGACGGCGCGCGGTTATACGCCACGAAAAGCGTTCGGATTCGAACCGACGGAACCGTTCGTCATGGCACTGTCGCACCACGCGCACGCAAAAGTTCATTTCAATGATCCGGACGGGAACAGTCTCGAGTTCATCTGCCCGGTCGACAATCCGCACCGGATCACGGGTACGATGTACTGGAGCGACTGGTTACATATGAACGCTCAAGCAGAGGAGGAGACCGATGAAACAGGCGATCATCTTTGATATGGACGGAACATTATTTCAGACGCACCGGATTTTAGGACCGGCTTTAGACGTGGCGTTCACCCGGCTACGGCAAGCAGGGAAATGGCATGACGCAACACCGCTCGATACATATGAAGCGATCATGGGTGTCCCGTTACCGCAAGTCTGGGCGACCCTCTTGCCGAACCATCCGGAGGCGGACCGAAAGCAAATGGACGACTGGTTTCAACAGGCCTTGATTGAGCGGATTCAAGCAGGACAAGGTGCCTTGTATCCGGAAGCGGTGACGGTATTGCAAACACTCCACGCTGCCGGACACGACCTGTATGTCGCGAGTAACGGACTTTCGGCATATCTAGCGGCGATCGTCGAGCAGTTTGCGTTAGACCGTTACCTGACCGGCGTCTATAGCATCGAAGACGTTGATTCGCTCAACAAATCCGAACTCGTCCGGATGATTCGGACGAAACACGGATTACAGTCGGGTGTCGTCGTCGGCGACCGGCAATCGGACTTTACGGCAGCGAAAGAAAACGGCTGGCCGGCGATCGGCTGCCGGTTTGATTTTGCACAGGAAGCGGAGCTCGCGACGGCCGAGTATATCGTCGATGACCTGATGGCGATCACGCAGCTCGTTTAAGGAACAGAGAGGTGCCTCTCATCATAAGTTCGTCTGAACATATAGGCAGAGGAATCGCCTTTTCGCAAACAGTTGCCGTATGATGAGACGGAATCTGTTTGTAGTTAGAGGAGGCACGTCATGTTAGCAATTATCATTGGTTTAGCGATCGGCATCATCGTTCCGGTGCAGACGAGCGTCAACACGCGGCTGCGTGGAGTTGTCGGATCACCGTTTACGGCATCCTTCATCTCGTTTAGTATCGGGACGGTCTTTTTAGTCCTCTTGACCCTGATCGTCGAAGGGGACTTCACATTGAACGAAGCCCTCTGGACGACGGAACCCCGCTGGATTTGGTTCGGTGGTGTTCTCGGGGTCATCTTCTTGACGGGAAACATCTTACTCTTTCCAAAACTGGGCGGGGTCCAGACGGTCATCATGCCCATCTTCGGACAAGTCATCATGGGGCTGTTGATTGACCATTTCGGATGGTTTGATTCAGCGGTCAACCGGTTGTCGCCGACCCGGTTAATCGGGGCCGTGCTCGTCCTGCTTGGTGTCGTCGGTACGGTCGCCTTAGGGGATTGGTTAGCGAAACGCCGGCAACGCGGACAACAGGAAACGAAGAACCTTGCGGAAGTCAACCTGACCGGTTGGCGTTTACTCGGCATCGCGACCGGGATGATGAGTGCGATGCAAGCAGCGATTAACGGGCATCTCGGAAGTGTCCTCGATTCAGCGATTAAAGGGGCATTGATTTCCTTCGTCATCGGGACGCTGACGTTGCTGCTCGTGTTGTTGCTCGTGCGACCGAAGCTCCAAGTGGACCGGACGGCACCAAAACCGTGGTGGATGTTCATCGGCGGTCTGATTGGTGCGACGTTCATTGCCGGAAATGCGTTCATCGTCCCGCTCGTCGGCACCGGCGTCGCCATCATCATCGTGACGATCGGTCTGTTGACGGGGAGTCTCTTGATTGACCGGTTCGGTTGGTTCGGGGCAGCCCGGACGCCGGTTACCGGTGTTCAAATTCTCAGTTTGCTCGTGATGATCGGCGGAATTGTCCTGATCCGGCTATAAAGTAAACGCCTTTCGAGATTCTTTTGAATCCCGAAAGGCGTTTTTTGTTACTTCCTTACACAGACACCTGCATTAAAACCGTGACGCAAAACTTCAACAAGACCGATTTTTTCATAAGTTACCCGATTCATGACATTTGGGAATTAAATAGCTGGTCGCGTGTCCCGAAGCGCAACGCGAGTTTTAACAGGAAAACGTTTAGAATCAGTAAACCGATCGATAACAGAATCAGGAACAGCGTATTGATGAAGAATAATCCGCTGATTTGACCGATGATTAATCCGATGAACGGTAAGATGATGATACCGCTCAAGTTTTGTGCTTCCTGGTACGTACTGACCCGAGTCGAGATCAATAAATTAATTAACGCCGTCGTCAATAAAAGAATCGGTAACAGCAAGAAGAGTAACACCCACCACTGGGTCGAGGGAAAGCTGACTGAAAAGCCGTTGACGGAAATCAAAGTGTTGATGACGAGCAGATTTATCAAAAAGCAGACGGCGGAAATCAGGTAGGATGAGGCAATCGAGATCAGCAGCTTGCCGTAAAACAAATCACGGATGGTGATTGGCGAAAACAGTAGGCTTTCTAATGTATGCTGTTCCTTTTCACTGACGAAACTATTGGCAGCGATGACGGAACATGTAATGACCGGAACTAACAAAAATAACGTCACGAGCGGATAGTTTAGGAACAAATAAAGCAATTGTTCATTAAACGTCAGTGTCAGGACATCCGGACTGGCCGTAGTCGCCAAAAAACGATTCAGTAAATCGAGCACTTCCGGGTCGGTTAACGTGGACGGATCAAGCTCGATGATGAACCAGGAGAATCCGATCGGAAGAACGAGCCCCATCAAGACCGGGATGATAATCAACGTAAACAGCAAGATCTTTTTTCGAAAGAGTTGGATGCTGTCTTTTTTAATCACGGCAAGCACGAGTGGTAAATTCATTTCGTTTCACCCCTTAACTTAAAATAGACACCTTCTAAATCACGGTCGATTACTTGACACTCATACACCGCGTAGCCCTGATCAATGATTTGTTTCAAAAAAGGACTGATGCACGTTTCGTCTTTAAACGATACTTCAATCACGTCAGAAGCAACAGGTGCAACAGCTGTTTCGAACATCGTGTGGACGGAACCTGGTGGAAGGTTTGTCCGGATTCTGACGCGAATCGCAGTTTGGTGACGCTTCAGTAAGTCCGCGAGTGTCCCTTGATCGATGAAGCGGCCTTGTTCGATGAAGATGTAGGCGTCACAGACACTCTCCAATTGGTAGAGGAGGTGCGACGTGATGATGACGGTCGTTCCCTTCGTTTGATTCACGGACCGAATCATATCCAGGACCTGGCGAATGCCGTCGGGGTCCAGTCCATTCGTCGGTTCATCCAAAAATAAAATTTCCGGGTCATGCAGCATTGCTTTAGCGAGCGCGAGTCTTTTTTTCATACCGGTACTAAACGTATGGACATAGACATCGCGGACATGGGTCAAATCAAACTGGTTTAGCAGTTCAAGCAAATAATCTTTATTTCTGACACCGTATAAAGACGCGTAAAAAGTTAAATTTTCAAGTGCCGTCATGTCAGGGTACAATCCCGCACTTTCGGTGACGATGCCAGCTTTCGTGCGAAGGACTTCAATCGGCTGATCATCATAACGGACCGTGCCATGCGTCGGGGAGATCACACCGTTCATGATTCGAATCAGTGTTGTTTTCCCGGCACCGTTCGGACCAATCAAGCCGACTACTTTTCCCCGTGGAATCGTGAACGACATATCTGATAAGACAAGCCGATCATCAAACGTTTTCGAAATGTTTTGTAATGTTAGCATCTGTTGTATCCTCTCATGTTCTGAATTACTAAAATGTATGGGCATTGCCGAATGAGTTATTGTCCTATGTTTCTATTTCTAATTTTATCCAATTTAAGCGGTTTTTCCAACTGAAATCATCAATTCGTACATATAGTTCAATATGTAGCCAAAGTCATATTGAGCGATAAAAGCATCTGTCCTTATTTAGAAGATGCCAAAAAAAGATGCGTCATCTAAACGTATTAAAGCGTATTCCGTCTCGACAAAACGGCATCTGTACGTAAAATCTTTAAGCTTCATCAATCTTTTTTCATTGAACGGATGAAGAAAAAACAGGAAGTGGTCACGATCATGATGCCGCAATACAAGAGAATCCATGTGATGGTGAAATGGAAGTAGAGCGAAAGTGAGATTAACGCATACGACAGCGGGACTAAGCCGTTCGACGCCGCATTCACTAAACTCATGACACGTCCCATCATCGGCTGTTGGCTCGTCGCTTGAATGGTCGTCAAGAGTAAGACGTTGATGACAGCGGACAGTAACCCCATTGTAAGCAACAGGACGACACCTTGAAAGACCGTTGAGATTTGACCCAGTGCGGCTAACCCGATGCCTAATCCGCCAATCAGTAGAAGCAGTAAGCGGATCGACTGACTTTTGATATTGCGCAGTCCTATCAAGGCAGCACCGAGCAACATGCCGATTTGATACGCTCCTTGCAGATAACTTAAATCGAGGGCTTGCCCGTGCAGCACACCATCGACTAATAACGGGATCCCCATTAAGAGTGGACCGAAAAAGAAAAAGTTGATGATGATTAAGATGAACAGGATCTTTCGTAAATAAGGTTCAGAAAAAACATAACGGACGCCTTCGACAAGTTCAGCCGTTGCAGACGTTGAACGTCGGTGTTCAACACGGCGTTCGCTAATGAATAAGGAACAAAGGAACGTCACGGACAAAAAACAGCCGACGACAACAAATAAAAGAGTGAACGAGTAGGTCGTTAAAAGAATCCCGCCGAGAAGCGGTCCGGAAAATAAGGCGAGTTGGTTCGACGTTTGGACAACGGCATTTGCCCGTGTGAAGTCTTCGGATGACAGGAGTAACGGAAGGAGTGCTGAGCTGGCGGGTGAAAAAAACGCATCGATGCAACCGAATAGAAACGCGAACAGTGACAACTGGACGATTCCTAAGGCGTCATTTTGATAGACAAACAAAAGGGCGATGACGAAACCTAACCGGAATAGACTGGAAAAGCGCATGATCATCGCCTTTTTGAAGCGGTCCGCGATCACGCCGCCGATCAACATGAGAAAAATTCGCGGAAGAAGCGTCAACATCAGGACGATACCGAGGTAAGCCTCTTGCTGCAGCACCCGTAAGATATACCATTGTTCAGCAAAGAGGTAAGTCGATAGTGCAAGAAAAGAACATGTACTCGCTAGCCAAAGACTAATAAAGGAGCGGTTTCGAAAAAAGGAGCGATTTTCTTTCACCGTGCGTTCATACATCAGCGTTCCTCCTTCTGTTATTTTTCCTCGAATAATGCCTCGTCGATTTCAAACCCGGTCGCCATGATATAAAAAAGTTTGTTGTTGTCTTTCGTTTCAAGTTGATCTTCTAACTCAGCCAGGAGCTGACGGTATTTTTTCGTGAATTCTAAAAATTTTTGTGGTGTCGTCGCGACTTCTTTTTGGACGGACAAACTGGTCCACGCTTCGACATCGGAAGAACGCGGTTGAAAGGAGTCGTCCGGCGCAGTGAGGACACGTGTTTTCGCGCGGTCGAGGACTTCAAGATAAGACTGACGTGTCGCTTGTTGTGTCTCGACTAAATTAAGCAAATGATCCGCCGGGATAAAGCCGCGTGCGACGGATTGATAATATTTCAAGACGTTTCCGCCCTGAATCTCTTCTTTCACCAATGCAATCAGCTGGTACTTTTCGAGTTCACGTAAGTGGTACAGGATTTTTGCCCGGGAGACATCCAGTTTTTGAGCTAACTGGTGACCCGTATGCGGTTGTTCAATCAAGTGCATCAACATCTTTGTCCGCATCGGGTCACTGATGACCTTCAGCTGTTCATAGTGCTCTAAAATCAAAATCGATTTTTGCATCATTTCCAACACCTCTTCTCATAAAGTAAACCGGTTAATAAAAGTTAACCGTTAAATAAATCATAGCGGTAATAGCAAAAAATAGCTAGTGAAACTTACAAAAAAATCCATATGTAGTAGTTACCGATACAAAAAAAAGATTGCAGAGGAGAACCCTCTACAATCCACGAGCAGACATCCGCTGGCAATGATGGACGATCAATTCAGTCAATTCTTCAAGCGTCCCGCTGCAGGGGATGATTTCCGGCAAATGATAGAACGTACTCGTCGTCTCGAACCGGTCGTATGTCTGATCAACACAATGGAGAAAAATCGGCTTGTCTTGTCCTAAGGCGATTCCGAGCTCGATGTGGCTTCCTTTCCCTGCCGGCAGTAAAATGATGACGCAGTCCGAGAGCGTGATGGCCTGTTTTTCAGCATGACCAATCGTTTGCAGTGCCGCTTTACTCGTCGCCCGTTCATTTTGGGTCCAATCATACGTCAGCGTAAATCCGCGATCGATCAGTTTGTGTTGTAATATCCGGACGTTCGTGATATTTGCAAAGCTTGATCCAATATAAAACTGCATCCGTCTGCTCCTTTCAGCATGGGTTGTCAAAAACATTTAATTCGCTTACTTCACCTTCAAGATGACTTTCCCTTTCGCATGACCGGATTCCGAATAGGCGAGTGCCTCCTGTGCCGCTTCAAACGGATAGACGCGATCGATGACCGGTTTGATTTGCCCCGTCTCAATCCATTCCGTGATGTGCTGCAGTTGTCGTCCGCTCGGTTTCATGAACAAAAACGTGTATGTGACGCGGTATTTTCGCTCGAGAAAGGCCTCACGGACCGTCAAGAGACGAAATAACATCGTTTTTAAAAATCCGGAACCGTACGCTTTACCGAACCGACCATTCGGCAATCCGGAAATCGAGACGATTTGTCCACCGGGCCGTACGATTTTAAAGGCCCGTCTGAGCGTGTCGTCGCCAATCGTATCGTAGACGCCGTCGAAGTCATGTAAGACCTCATCGAACGCAACGGTCCGGTAGTCGATGATTTCGTCGGCACCGAGTGCTTTGACCAAATCATGACCGGCAGGACTGGTAGTCGTCGCAACATACAGTCCCATCGCCTTCGCCAGTTGGATGGCGAACGTCCCGACACCCCCGGCACCGGCCTGGATCAAGATTTTTTGACCCGGTGTCGCTTGTAAGACGTCGTGAAGTGCCTGATAGGACGTCAAACCGACGAGCGGGATCGACGCCGCCTCTTCAAACGATAACGCCTCCGGTTTTCGTGCGAGTAGGTCTTCATGAATGGCGATGAATTCCGCGAACGTCCCGATCCGCTGTTTTTCGGCGCGTCCGTAAACGGCGTCGCCGACTTGAAACTGTGTTACCGCGGAACCGACCCTCGTGACGATGCCGGCAAAATCGTTGCCGAGAATCAACGGGAACTGGAAGGGAATCAACAGTTTGACCTTGCCGTCCCGAATCTTAAAGTCAACCGGATTGATGCTCGCGGCATGAATTTCGACTAAGACATCATGTGCGGAGACAACGGGAAGAGGCTGTTCCGTTAGTTCGAGTGGTACGTTTCCATATTTTTCAATCGTCATTGCTTTCACCGAGCATCCACCCTCTCTGACAAGTCTTTTTAACCAGTGTATCACGCCTTCCGATAATGCTATACTGAAATTGGATAGGGAAAATATGGGATTAACCAATCGTGAAAGCAGGTGACGTGTTGAAGAAATGGGGAGCACGGTTATTACAAGAATGGATTCGCATACCCCGCTGGATGAAACGGACCGTTCCTTTAGCAATCACGCTCGTGCTCGTCTGGCAGCTTGTCAGGACGATGCTTGATTTTGATGTAGCGTCGGTTACGTTCAGTGATGTCATCATGTGTTTGATTGGTGCAGGTATCATCGTCTTCTTACCCAAGTTTGATTCGAAACGATAGGGAGGTTACATCTTGTCAAAGAAAAGCGAACAGGAACAACCGTTAACAGGGGGAAACGTTTCTGCCGTCAGTCGCGCAGGCGACACGGTCCGGCGGGAACAAAAGCCGGACAGTCCGCGGATTCACCGGCTGCTCGTGCATCTCGAGAAAAAAGAGTATCCGGCAAGTCCACGGTTTCTCGGAATCGATCCGCAAAATCGGGAAATCCTGTCGTATCTTGACGGGGAGGCGGGAAACTATCCCCTCAAAGCCTACATGTGGTCGGAGGCCGTGTTAGAAGAGACGGCCCGGTTACTCCGTCAGTTTCATGATGCCACGGCAGACTTCGAAGTACCCGCGTCATGGGAGCCGCTCGACAATACGCCGCTGCCGTATGCAGTCATCTGTCACAATGATTTTGCCGTCTACAATGTCATTTTTAAGGACAAAAAACCAATCGGCGTCATCGACTTTGATTTAGCGGCACCCGGACCACGGATTTGGGACATCGCCTACACGTTGTATACGTTCGTCCCGCTCAGCCGCCATCATCACGATGAACACGGGCGACAAGTCGATTATGACCCCGTTACGGGACCGGACCGGATCAAACGCCGCATCGACATCTTTTTAGCGGCTTACGGGATGCCGGAATTAAAAGAGCAATTGTTTGATACGTTACTGCTACGGATTGAAGCCCTCCTGTTGACGATTCACCGTAAAGCAGCCCACGGGGAGGAGGCGTTTCAGTGGATGATTGAGGAGGGGCATGCGACGCATTATGAGCAAGAACTTGCCTTCATCAAGCAGCATGGCGTGACGTGGTTCGATTAAAAAGGAGCGATGGTGCAAATGAAGACGGAAACAGATATCGTCCAGATGTTTGAACGGGACCGGGAGACAAGAATACTTCTTGAGGCGGTCGCGACACTCGACTTACCGGACTGGTGGATTTGTGCCGGGTATGTCCGGGCAAAGGTTTGGGATGTTTTAGAGCAAAAGGAAGCGACAGCGGTGGCGGACATCGACGTCATCTATTTTGACGCATCCGACACGACGGAAGCGACTGACCAAATGCTGGAAGCCCGACTGAACGAACAGTTGCCGGACTACCCCTGGTCCGTCAAAAATCAGGCACGGATGCATACCAAAAATGACTTACCGCCATACCGGTCGTCCCGCGACGCAATGGCACAGTTTCCGGAGACGGTGACGGCGATCGGTCTGACGCTACAAGCGGACCAGCTCGAATTTTTCACGGCCTACGGTGTTGGTGATTTGTTGCAACAACGGCTGCGGCCGACGCCGCTGTTCCAGGCGACGGCACGGCAAGTGATTTACCGGCAACGGCTGACGGAAAAACAGTGGGGAAAGAACTGGCCGGGTGTCCATGAAGCGGAGAATGAATCAACTTGAGTGAAAAAAATTTAAATCGTTGAAACGAAATCCGTCGGTTACGCAGTCTAACAGGTAGTGACAGACAGAAAGGGGAGAACGGGCGATGATCGGTCGGCGAAACAAGCGGCAACCCGCGTTTGACGATGAAACGTTTCTGATGTTTTTGACGCGTCATGATACCTATCTTTACAAGATGTCCTACCTGTACTTAAAAAATGACCAGGATGCACTCGAAAATGTGCAGGAAGTTGCCTATCGCGCCTGGAAACACCGCCATACTTTATTGGACGCGACGATCGCCAAAACCTGGTTGACGCGGATCGCGATCAATTGTGCGCTCGACATGCTAAAGAAAACCCAAGGAATCCGGGTCGATTATGCGACGGCGGCAACGGATGTCGCCGAACCAGTTATTTTCGAGGAGCGACTCGTCAATGATCTTTACTTGCAGGAGCTGCTCGAAGTGCTCACGGTAGCGGAACGGACGATCCTGTTCTTACGGTATTACGAGGACTACACACTGCAGCACGTCGCCGATCTTCTGCAAATACCGGTCAGCACGGTCAAAAGTACACTCTACCGGGCCATTCAAAAGGTTCAGGCCAAACAGGTGAAAGGGGGCGGGGCGGAATGAAAGAGCAGGTCAAACGCGCAGTGGATTCAATCGATGTGCCCCGCGGACAGGTTCGCAGTCATTTGCTCGCCGGCGTTCAGCAGGCACGCCGTCCGCGCTTCGTCGGACGTAAGACCGCGACAGGACTGGTTGCAGCAGCACTCCTTTTGGCGGTCGGTGGCGGCATGCTACTGGAAGAGACACCGCCTGCGGCAGAAATCGTACGGACAGACGGTGCCGTCGTCGTCCCGAACTGGGCGCAGGACGAACAAGTGGAGGGCAGTTCGACCGCAGGCAGTATGCTCCTCGGGCTCGTCTATCAAAATGAGCTTTATCTTGCGATGGAGACACCGCTGACGGATGACGTCCGTGCCCTGCAAGGGAAGAAACTGGGGCGCGTGACGGCAACACTTGAGGAAACGGGTGATACTACCCCTGAAACACTGGAAAGTGGCTCGAACCTCGGACCGGTCACTTTGTATCGGGTCGACGGCTATAAGCCGTCCGTGCGCCTGTTCGCTGTAGGGGAGGAAGAAGGCATAAAAAAAGTCTGGCTACTCGAGCGCCAGACGGGCTTCGTGCTGAAAACAGGCAACGATTTTTTCCGGGATTTAAACCTCGACGCGCCGGTCAGACGCCTCGCCTATCAAACATTTGACCAGTGGAACGACGACGAAACGGCACAACCGATGACAGCGGACAGTCGGTACCGGGCTTTCATTGATGCCTTGTACGAGGGCCGTGCGATGACACGCGAAGAAGTACCGCCAGAAGTCACGGATTACAAAACAATGAAGGTCTTACGCGTGACGCAAGCGGACGGGATCACAGTGTCGCTGCGGCTGATTGCAGGCGGCTACGTCGTCTATCACCAACTGGGTGTCTTCTTTAAGGTCGACCCGGTCGTCTTCAAAGCGATGTGGGAGGCGTTGTGACGGTGGCATCGATCGTCTTTCGAAAACCATAAAACGGACGATAGCCGAGTTGTTCGTAAAACGAGTGGGAGGAGGCGCTCGCGAGAATCTCGAGCCGTGTCGCCGGATAGAGGGCGTGGACGTGTCCGAGCAAGGCTTGTCCGAGTCCCTGCCCGCGGGCACTGTCCGCGATCAACAGCTCACAGATGTAGAGCGTGATCGCCGTATCCGTCATGCCACGGATGTAGCCGGAAACGGTGCCGTCGATGACGACGACGTAAGCAACGTTAGACGCCGCAAAGGCGCGTTTTGTTTCGTCAGCACGGGCGACGAGATTACTCCAGCCTTCAGCCGCATTCAACCGTTGAATCGCCTCGAAATCGTGGTCCGCGTAGGGGCGGATTTGGTATTGCAGTTCTGACATGGTAAAAACTCCTTTTTGTTGGTCATTCTGAAGCAATGTGCCTAATTCGGACCAGTCGTCGATCCAGTCCGTACACGGGGGCCGACGCGTGGATCCGTTTCTTTTCCAAATCACGTTCATCCCGACTTGCTGCGCACCGTAAACGTCGTTTACGGGATGGTCGCCGATGTAGACGGTCGCATGTGCGTCAAGGGCACACTTTTCTAAAAAGTAGTTAAAAATAAGCGGGTCCGGCTTTTTGATTCCAATGTCTTCCGAAATGAGGATGTGATTGAAATAATGTACAATCCCTAAAGCTTCTAAATTGGCGCGCTGGAAGTCAGATGCGCCGTTTGAAATGAGGCCAATCAGATAACCTTGTTTATTTAAGTTGTTTAACATGACCGTCGTATCAGGATACGCGATGCAATGGTCTGGAAAGAAAACGAGGTAATCGTCGAATAATTGACGCCACGTTACCGTCGTGATCTCGAACTCTTGAAGTAATTGTTGATAGACAACATCTTTTGAAACGTAACCATCATTGTCTAATGTGATGAAGCGACGCGAATAGTCCGGCAGTGAAACAGGCTGTAAGTCGTTAAAAAAACGCTGGTATTGTCCCGTGATGAATCTTTGTAAGGACAACTGACGATTCAGAAGGGTACCGTCTAAATCAAAGATAACAGCTTGAATATTTTTAATTTCAATTACCGCCATTCTTATAATAAAATCAAAACATAATTTCATTATAATGGAAAAATGACGACTATAGGAAAAAATGTTTATACTGTAGAAAACGGAGGATATACATGTCCCATTTCGATACGAAAACGCCGGGACGACCACTCGTCATTCTGCCCGGTCTTGGCTGCACCTATCATGAATGGTATCCAGTCATTGAATCATTAAAACAAACATTTCGCGTGATTTCATTTCACCGCCATGAACTGATGAACACAACTCAAACCGGGACAGTTGCGGTCGCTTTGCAATTGCAGGAATTACTGAAAACTTTAGACGTCACGGAGCCGGTCCTGCTTGTCGGACACTCTTACGGCGGGCTGTGTGCCCAACAGATGGCGCATGATTACCCGGAAACCGTCCGTGGACTCGTTCTCGTCGACTCGACATCCGTTCGCTTACGGCAACTCGATTCCTTGACGTTACCGGTCCTCGATGAACTGTCGACGGATCAGGTCTGGCTTGACAAGTGCCGAAGTTACGCGGAAATGACACGTCACGCCTTATGCGAGGCCATTCGACCAGAACTGACACACGAGCAACGGCAGTTACCGGTAAGCGTCCAACGAGAGCTGCTCGATTTCCAAACCGATCCGTTGCTGTACGGCGAAATGGCCACCGCCATCGAACAGTGGCAGAACGACGCTGTTACGTTGGAACGACGCGGTCGTCTCGCTAATCTTCCACTTATTGTGCTCGGACGCGACAAGGAACTGGCCGTGAACAGCGGAATCGAAGAGGGGTTGCCGGAAGCGGAGCTACGGTTACTTGAGGACACATGGGAACAATTGATTTGCGAACAGGGCGACCTGTCGACTCAAAGCGAGCTGCAGTTTGTGGAGCAGGCAAGTCATGCGATTCATCTGGACCGACCGGACGCCGTCCTTGATGCCGTCCGCCGAATCGATGAACGCGCGAACGATTAAACTAAAAGGAGCGAAGACATATGGGATCGCGGATCATGCATTATTGTATTGCGTCATTGCTCGCGGACAAGCTGAAACCGGAGCCCCGGAGTGATTTTCTGTTAGGCGGGATTGCACCGGATATCCACGGTCTGATGGGCGTGCCGAAAGGGAAAACCCACTTTAAGGACCTGGATGAGAACGGGAAGAACCGGATTAACCTGGACCGCTTTTTGCATACATATGAAACACGATTAGCGGAACCGTTTTACCTCGGTTACCTCTGTCATTTGATATCCGATCAGGTATGGTTAGCGTTTTACCTCGAGAAGGTCGCGTACGTCTCACGCGAGCAATGGCAGGCGGATTTAGAAAAATCTTACAGGGATTTCAACCGTTTAAATGGTCGGATTATTAAATTATATGAACTCAAACTCTCTCCGCTAACGGTTCCTTTGTTTGAAATCGAAGGCTATGATCAGACTTATCTGCCTACTTTAATTGACGAGTTGGCATTGGATTTTCAACTTGATGCCTCATTAGAAACCGAGAAGCTGGAAATTTATAAAAATCACAATCAAGAAATTACTAGCTACATCAATCAAGCTGTAAACAGTTGTTTAAAAATCCTTTCGAATCAAGTTGGTATTACCATCAATCAGCATTTTCCTAGTTTCTTTCATTCAAAAAGCATAAACTCAAAAAGGGAATGATAGAAAGGAGATTAAGATGGTGAATCAAAACAAGAAGCACTTTTATTGTAATGTTGAACTTTCTTTAGATGTCATGGGCGGTAAATGGAAGCCTTTGATTATTTATCATATCGGCGGAGCAAAAATCCTCCGGTTCGGCGAATTGAAACGAAAAATACCGAATGTGAATGAACGTGTCCTTTCAAGACAACTAAAAGAGCTGGTAGATGCGGGGCTTGTAAAAAGAACAGTATATGACGAATTGCCATTGAAAGTCGAATATGCGTTAGAGGACTTGGGACAAGCATTACTGCCGATTTTGAAAGAGTTGGGCACTTGGGGAAAAACCTACCACGAAACGTATGAGTATGGTGAAATTTCTTTTAGCGAGGAATACGAGTAAAAAACATAAAAACGTGAACTGTGCGCCTTTTACTAAGGGGTGAACGGTTCACGTTTTTTGTACTTTAATGTCCGTACGGATAAAAATGTCAGTACTTGTTTGCCGATTTTCTGGGATATATACTGACGAAGTACTTTACACATTAAACATACAAAGGACGTGGCAATATGACATTGATCAACACATTACAAACACGCTACTCTACAAAAGAGTTTGATCAGGAAAAACAAATTTCACAAGAAGATATGGCAACAATTAAATCACTCCTTCAACTAGCACCTTCGTCAACAAATGTCCAACCGTGGCACTTTGTCATCGCATCAAGTGAAGCAGGGAAAGAACGGATTGCAAAGGCGGCACAAGGCTTTTTCGGATTCAACGAATCAAAAATCACCGGTGCAGCAGCTGTCGTGATCTTTGCCGCGAAAAGCGACATTTCAGACGAATATTTACTTCATCTGACGGAAAAAGAAGATGCGGATGGCCGGTTTGCTGAAGAAGAATTTAAGCAGGCAAATCATGGGGGGCGAAAAATTTTCGTTGATTTACACAAATACGACTTTAAAGATCTTCAACACTGGACGGAAAAGCAGGTGTACTTGAACTTAGGGTCATTCCTTCTCGGCGTCGCGGATTTAGGAATCGATGCTGTCCCAATGGAAGGACTAGACATGAAAGTATTAGATGAAGAATTTAACTTACGCGAGCAAGGCTTCACTTCAAGTGTCGTCGTTTCATTAGGCTATCGGGCTGCTTCTGATTTTAATGCATCCTTACCAAAATCGCGACTCGAGCAATCTGAAATCATCGAAGAATTCTGATGAATATCCTAATCACCGGTGCTACAGACGGAATCGGACTTGAGACAGCAAAGATGCTAGCCGAACAAGGTCATACGATATTGTTACACGGACGGAACGAAAAGAAGTTAACCGCTGTGTGTAAAACTTTGAAAAACTCGACAATCGTACCTTTTGTAGCAGATTTGTCTAGGTTAATCGAGGTTAAGCGATTGGCGGAGCAACTCTCTCATGAGGTTTCCGGAATCGATGTGCTCATTAACAATGCCGGCGTCTACGGTGCACCCGAAACGGTTACTGCTGAAGGTTTAGACATTCGGTTTGCCGTAAATACAATTGCTCCTTATACGCTGACAAAAGCGCTTCTGCCATTGATGTCTTCAAGTAGTCGCGTCATTAACGTTTCGTCAGCAGCTCAACAAGAAGTAGAGGTCGATGCCCTTCTCGGAAAAAAAGTATTGCCTGACGGGGATGCATACGCTCAAAGCAAGTTAGCACTTACAATGTGGACCATCGAAATGGCGAAACAGCAAGCACCTGCCTTTATCGCTATTAACCCTAAATCACTATTAGGAAGTAAAATGGTCAAGTCTGCATTTGGCATTGAAGGTCATGATGTGAAAATTGGCGCAAAAATTTTAGTGGACGCCGCACTTTCAGACGAGTTCAAAAATGCTTCTGGAAAATATTACGATAACGATAGTTGCCAGTTCGTAAATCCGCATCAAGATGCATCCAGTCAGGTCAAACGTTCAAGGCTTGTTCAGATTCTAGAGAAATTGATTCGTTCAGACGGTGCTCCTGAGCATGACGAAATCAGTCGGTAAGGCGAAGCACCATTCATTCGCTTATATAAAAAGTCCGTACATCTTCCGCGTTTTAAAGTGTGGAAGATGTACGGATTTTTTTTGTTGATTTATCAATGTACATGGCAGCATCAGCTTGCATGATGAGCTGCTCGACATCTTGTGCCATTCCGTTCGCGAAGCCCGAAGCGAGAGCGATATGCATCTTGTCCATTTCAGCATGAATGCCTGCTCTTAGTGTTTCGATTTCTTCAAGCGTCAAGTGTGATTCGATAATGGCAAACTCGTCACCGCCAATGCGGTAAACGTTTTGGCTATGCTGCTTTAGAGCGAACGCGGTCAATTTGAGCAATTCATCTCCGGCAGCATGACCGTGATGATCATTTTGAATCTTTAAGTCGTTTAAATCAAATAATAAGATAGCGAGTGGAACGTTTTGACACGGCATAAGTTCCGATATCATATTATCAAATTGATAACGGTTATAAAGTCCTGTCAAAGCATCGGTCCTGCACCGTTTCTCTAATTCATTTTTTTCAGTTATCGCTTGTTCAACATTACGTATGATTCCTTGGATTGCGACAAGTTCATCATTTTCATAAATCGGAGTTGTATACTCCTCAAACCAGACATATCGTCCATCATTCGTCCGCCACCGTTGTAAAAAGGCGGTATCATAATTTCCCGTACCTGATATCTTTGCAATCAAAATATCAAAGTCATCCGGATGAATACGGTCAAAACAAACAGCCGGATCGGCGTAGCTCGCATCGACGACGCCATCACCAATATGTTCATCAAGCGACGGGCTGATGTACCGAAAGCGTTGGATCGGTTTCACTTCGTAAACGTAAATAACATCTTTCGTATGATGTCCGATCAGTTCAACTGATAATTGAGAAGCTTCATCGGGTTTTTGAAGTTTGGTAAAGATTAATGCCATGATAATACCAATACTCATTCCTAAAACAAGCATGCGGATTCACCTTCTTGTATTCTATATAACCTATATAATACCATGTTTTTTGAATTATTTTACTTTTTTACACGACGATTTTTTAGGTTTCCGTTCTGCTTCCATCCAGAACTGTAATTCCTTTTTTTGAACCGGATGAATTGTTCCTGTCTTTTTCGGGTATCGAGTGGATAGGAACTACTTGCAATATACGAGGAATTGAACGGGTTGCGATCTGCTTTAAACAAGAAGCTGCTTCATCCTTTCCGCGTGCATCTACGGACGATCGACTGTCCGAATTGCAGACAACACTTAAAGGAGAGAATGAAATGGGACATGACCACGGGCACGACCATGCACACACTGGAAACAAACGTGTATTATTGATTGCTTTTTCCATCATCACACTATTTATGATCGTTGAAGTGATTGGCGGATACTTGACGAATAGTTTGGCACTTCTCGCTGACGCCGGACATATGTTAAGTGACTCGGCGTCACTCGCGATTTCGCTCGTCGCGTTTAAGCTCGGGGAACGGGCAGCGAGCGGCAGTAAGACATTCGGTTACAGACGTTTCGAAATCCTGGCTGCCGTCATCAACGGTGTCGCTTTAATCGCGATTTCGCTCTATATCTTTTATGAAGCGATTCGTCGTTTTACAGAGCCGACGTCGATTGCCTCGACAGGGATGCTGATCGTCAGTGTCATCGGTCTTCTCGTCAATCTGCTTGTCGCTTGGATCATGCTACGCGGAGGCGACGTCAAAGAAAACCTGAACATGAAAGGTGCCTATCTCCATGTCTTGAGTGACACACTCGGCTCGATTGGTGCGATTGCAGCAGCCTTGCTCATCATGTTTTTCGGTTGGAACTGGGCCGATCCGCTCGCAAGTATCATCGTAGCGCTGCTCGTCTTACGAAGTGGTTACTTCGTGACGAAATCAGCCGTCAATATTTTGATGGAAGGTGTCCCTGAGAACGTCAATCTCGAAGAAATCACCGCGACGATTCAAGGGACAGAGGGTGTCAACGACGTCCATGACTTACATGTCTGGGCGATCACGAGTGGATTGAATGCCCTGTCGTGTCACGTCGTCACGGACGGGGACATGTCGATTGCTGAAGGGGAGGCGTTACTTCAGGAAATCAAGCATAAGCTTGAAGATCAACATATCCATCATGCGACGATTCAAATCGAGACTGCCAATCACGAGCATAGTGATGCCTTACTTTGTGAACTCGAGGGGCGTGCCGCACCTCATTCGCATCACCATTAATTAAATGGATCAACATCATGCATCGTTCACGACAGCTGTCCTTTTGTTTTAAAGGAGTTGATTAAATAATGGATCATCATTATTCGCCGAGTGAATTTAAAGATAAGATGTATGCCGATTTAAAAGTAACACCGAGCGACTCCGTTATTCTCATGTGTTCAATCTTCATTGCCTCAATCGGTCTGAACATGAACTCCATTCCAATCATCATCGGCGCGATGCTCGTCTCGCCGTTGATGACCCCTATTTTAGGTGTCGGATTTGCATTATCCGTATCCGATTTAACACTCCTCAAACGTGCGACGAAATTATTGATTGTCCAAGTGTCCGTCAGTCTGATTGTGGCAACGTTATACTTTTCCATTTCACCCATCACGTATGCAAGTAATGAGATCATTGCAAGAACGTCACCGACGATTTGGGATGTCGTGATTGCGTTTGCCGGCGGGACGGCAGGCATCATCGGTGCGCGAAAAAAAGTAAGCAATAACATCGTCCCCGGTGTCGCGATTGCGACCGCTTTAATGCCGCCTCTTTGTACGGTCGGCTATTCGATTGCGACGATGAATTTGGACTATTTTTTAGGGTCGAGTTATTTATTCGTCATCAATTGCGGCTTCATCACGATTGCGACGTTCATCGGTATTCGGTTCATGGGCATCGCTTCTGCAGTGAATGCTAATAAACGTCAAAACCCTCGCATTAACATTGCACTTGCCGTCCTGTCCATCCTGATTACGATCCCCAGTATTTTTTCTGCCGTGACGTTAGTCCAGGAAAGTGTCATCAGTACCGGGATCACGTCGTTAATCGATGAGCAGTTCGCAGAAAACGTGGTGATTGACCAGTCCTATGATGAACAAAAAGAACAATTGACGGTGACGGTCACCGGGAAACGCCTGTCTCAAGAAGAGGTGACGGCAATCGAATCGAGCTTACCGGACTATGGATTAGCGGATACAAACTTGGTGATCAATCAGGTCCCGGACATCAACGCCTTGACGGGCGAACAAGCAGCAGCCGTCCTGAACCGTTATCTCGAAGAACGGTTGCGTCAATCCAACTGGTTCAGCAACCGGTCATTCAATCTTGATGAACTTCCATTCCAATTAAAGGACTGATTCGATGATTGCCTTTTTCATATTGATGCGAAACATGTTTCATGTCGTCCGAATCCTGTTTCGCCAAGAAGAACAGAAAGCTGTCATGTTTTCCGTCGTCTTCTTACTCGCGGTCGGAATGTTCTTCTATCATAGCGTCGAAAAATTGACGTATCTCGATTCCGTCTACTTAGCGGTCATGACATTGACGACGGTCGGCTATGGTGACGTTCATCCGATCACGCCACTCGGAAAAATCTTTTCGATGGTCTACGTGTTGCTTGGCATCGGGGTCCTCAGTGCCGTCATTGCCAACTTCAATCGGGCGTTAAAAGAATTTCATCAAACGAAACGGAAGCCGAAATGAGGTCTAAAGGAGGAGGGGAATGATGTGAAGTTCAATCTGGTTTTTATCTTCTACAGTTGCTTACTCGGGATTCTCGTCGGTGTAGTCGCGTCACTTTTTTTAGGCGTCGTCAACGCATTGATTCATCTTGTGTGGACGACATTACCGGAAACGTTTGACAGCACCTGGTACCCGATTTGGATGGGAGCGACGGGTGGGGTGTTGATTGGACTGTTTCAGAAATACATCGGGGATTATCCGAAGACGATGCACGAAACGTTACGTGAATTTCAGGAAACCGGACGGGTTACGTATGAAGGGGCGATTATCAAAAACAGTAGCGCGGCATTACTTGTCTTAACGTTCGGGGCAAGTCTTGGTCCGGAAGCGGCACTCGTCAGTATTTTGGGAGGATTGATGACGTGGATCGGCGACCGGATGACGTGGACGATTCATAAAAAGGAACAATTGCTTGAACTCGGGATCGGGGCGATGTTAGCGACGATATTTTATGCACCGTTCGTCGGTGTCAGTGAAGCGATCGAAGAGGGAATCGCAGAACGTCGTTTTCAATCAAAACTGACGAAAGCCCTCTTGTACGGGATTACGACAGCGTGCGGGATTTTAGCGTTTACGTTGTTGAACCGCCTCTTCCCGAGTGCTTCCGTATTCGGTATCAGTACCCCAAAAGTCAATTGGACGCGGGAAGTCCTTTACTTCATAGTCCCGGCAATCCTCATCGGGGCAGGTTTCGGAGCAGTGTTTCTTCTTCTTGGTCGATGGACGGACCAGCTTGCAATCAAATATCCATCACCGCTCGGACTCGCAATCAGCGCCGGACTCGCCATCGGTTTGTTTGGTATCTGGTCACCGTATTTTTTATTTTCCGGTGAACATGAACTATTAGACTTTTCAAAAGAAGCGCTCGATCAATCCATTCTCTTTTTAGTCTTGCTTGCGCTCGGAAAAGCTTTGCTGACGAATATCTGTTTTTCATTCGGATGGCGGGGCGGGAAAATCTTTCCGGCGATTTTCTCAAGTACCTCCATCGGCTTCGCGTTTGCCGTCTTGTTTCCGTATACACCCGGGTTACTCGTCGCCGTCGCCGTTGCTGCGAGCTGTACCGTCATTTTGAAACAACCTTTCGTCACGGCGACGTTGTTATTATTTTTGTTCCCACTTCAATTCTTCCCGTTCATCTTATTCGTCGCAATCTTGATTAAACAAATCTCGATTCGAATCGAAGGAAGTATCAAGTAAAGTCAGACGAGTCATGCGGTCCTTGATTTCTTCAATCAATCTCTTTTCCTGCTCCAGCAACGAATCACGAGCACAGAAAGCACGACGAACAAGACCATCCAGGAGACGTGTTTCATGGCAAATGTGGCAACGAGATCCCAGCGTTCCTTTAGATAGTAACCGCTCGTCATGAAGAGCAAGGACCAGACCGTAAAGGACAGTGCCGTTGAAAGTAAAAATGTCGTCAAGCGAATCCGGACCGTCCCGGCACCAAACGCAAAAACCGTTTTCCAGAGCGGGGACAAGAGCAGGTACCAGCCACCATACTGGCGTAAGTTGTGTTCGGCGCGTTGCAAACGGTCCGGACGTACGTGAAGCCACTTCGTCAGCACATGCAGCAGCCGTTCACCGCCGAAGTAGCCGAGACCATACAAAACGAGTTGCGACAGGACGAATCCGATGACGCCCGTCGCAAGCATCAAAACGTAGGAGAGCTGATTCGTCGCCACTAAAAAGCCGGCATAACTCATGATCAGTTCGGTCGGGATAAAGTGGGCGAACAGGGCGAGAAAGACACCGAGATACCCATAATGGTCCATCCAGATTTGCCAGTTTGTCATGTCATTTCTCCTTTCGAAGTCGTGTAGCGGCAGCCCGCACCAGAAGTTTACCGAATCGTTACACGCCCTTCATAAATGAAACGGTCGACATCTCCGATAGACTCGACGAGGAGATGATACGCCATGAGACCTAGAAAAAGAAAACCATTGCTGAGTGAACAATTGAACGGGTGGTTAATTCCGTTAGTCGGAATCGGCTTACTGACGATTAGTTTACTGAGCGTCTATGAAGTATATCAGACATCGACGAAGTCAGTGACGGAACGGCTCGAACGGGAGTTGACGATGCTCGATACAAGCGTCAAAGCGATTGCGCTGACCTATCCGGAAGCGAATAAAGCGCGGGATCAAGCGGTGAAACGGACGAAAAATCAACAGTTGGCGGATCTTGCGCAAGATGATTATGAAGCTGCGTTCGAAACGTTCCGTACGAAAGATCAGGTTTTCCCGGCAATTGCATTAACGAACACCGAGCAAACCACCGTCCGGCGCGACTTAAACACGAAAACCGTCACGACGGTAACACATGGAGACCGGTTCATCCTGGTAAAAGCGATTCAGGAACTCGATACGATCGTCTTCTTATCGGTCGACCGGGATCAACTGATTGGTCCGGCCAAGGCACTGGCATTCGAACTCGGGACCTTAAGCCTCGCGGTCCTGTTTTTCGTCAGTCTGCTGATCCGCTTCCGGATTAAACAACAGCTGGCCCCGTTATCCGTCCTCTCGCTGAAGATTGAAGAGGCCCACGCGAAACGGAACTATCGGCCGCTTTCACTTAAGACCACCACGTTTGAAGTCGAACAGTTAGTGTTCCAGTACAATCAATTGATGAACCAAATCACAAGCTTGACGGATGAACTGGGCAACACGAGTAACCAGCTCAAACGGATGCAACCGGAATTCATGACTCAGCTATCGGCAACCGAGGAGTCGGTGACCGCCATCTCAGAAGTCGCCACTTCCTTGACCACCCATTCACGGGAAGTGGAATCTGTCGTCGAAGAAACGGATCAACTCCTGCACACCTCCTCGTTAGCGTTAGAACGGATGAATCAATCACTACAAGAGAGTCAACGGACGCTCGTCCAGTTCCAGTCGGAGATCGCACAGGAAGAAACCATTCTTGATGCGTTGAAAATCAGAACGCAGACGTTACATACGTCGTCCGACGTCGTCTTGCGGTCACTACACAGCACACGTGAGAAAAATGATTCGATGAACCACTCCATTCAGCAGATTCAACGCGTCGCTGAGGCGACACGACGGTTATCGCTTAATGCCTTGATAGAAGCCTCGCGCGCCGGTGAAGCGGGGCGTGGTTTCGCAATCGTCGCAAAAGAAGTCGAACTGCTATCGCTTGACGTGACGCACTTGATTCGGAGCATCAATCAAGCCAACGACGAATTGACAGCGAGTGTCACGACGATGGAAGGCGATTTAAGCCAGATGACGACCCACATCAATGACACGTTCCAACAGTTAGGTCAAGCGACGGACGGGATGACCCAGCTATTTTCCGGTTCATCCCGGATTGAAGAAGCATTACGACACGTCGAGCTGGAACGCCATGCGGTCAATACGGTGAATCCAGCAGTCGCCTCGCACCTCAAGACCATCCAGCACACCTTACTGACGTTACAAACGTACGGCAAGACGCTGGGTGATCAAATGAATGTGAACATCGCGCGGCAGGAACAGTTAAAACGTCATGGAGATACGATGCATCAACAGGTCCAACTCCTTGAACGAGCGATTGATGCAAGTGACCACACCTTGACTAGACGGTAAACAAAAAACCAAGACACACTCCAACGTAAGCACGGAGTAACTCTTGGTTTATCTCTGTTTCACGTCACAGCGTCAAGCAGCCGCGAAAGCCACGACTCGCATAATAGGAATCCGCTCCATTGTGATAGACGAATACCGTATCATACCGGCGATCGCAATAAAGCGCACCACCTTGGTCACGAATCGATGATGGCGTTGCAACCCAACTCGACGTTTTGAGGTCAATCGGTTCGAGTGCTTGCAGCATTCGGTATTGCGCTTCTGTCAATAAGCTGACCCCCATCTCCGTTGCCTGTTCGAGCGCACTCGTCGCAGGTGAATTTTTTTTACGCTTCTCGCGGGCAGCCTGGTCATAACAGCAACTGCGGCGACCCGTCGGACTTTCCTTGACGCAATCAAAAAAGGTTAAGTCATCGGGTGCGTCCGGGTCCGTGACGAGATCCGGTTCACCACCGGTCTGTTCCATTCGTTTGAGAACCGCTAAGGCATCAGGCTGTTCCTGTAAGCGTCTTTCGACATTACCCCAGTCGACATTCGGATGCCGGTGCATCTGTTCCTTGAAGCGGGTTTCGAGTTGTTTCAGTACTGTCTGTTCTTCTTCCGTTGCAGTCATGGGGAGTACCTCCATTCTTCATCTATTCGTTACAGTCAGTATACCCACTTTCACTGTAAAATATGAAAAATCCGTGTTTCCTGTCACTTCGGAAGGAAACACGGATTTGATTAACAGGTCTCGCATCATTGCTCCAAATAGCGGTAGAGCGTACTTTTGCTAATCCCCGTTTCCTGACGGATTTCAGCGAGGTTGTACTGTTTGCTTTGATACATTTCAATCGCCCGTTTGACATTGGCATCTGCTTTACGCGGGCGGCCCGTCTGTTTCCCGTCCGCCTTCGCTTTCGTCAACCCTTGTCGTGTCGTCATACTGACGACATCGCTTTGCAGGGCGACAAGATGTTCGACGAGTTCTCGAAACGAGTGCGTGAGCGGTTCGCGGGTATCGATTTGTTCCCGGATCGTCACGAGGTATGCTTGCTTTTGTTCGATTTGTTCAAGCAATTCAATCAAATGGCGCGATGAGTCAGCCAAGACATAAAGTTGCGAGACGACAACCACATCCCCCGTCGCCAGTGAAGCGATTAACTGTTCGAGCGCTTCCCGTCGTTTGGACGAAGCGTGTTCTTCGATGACTTGGCGTTCGGGTTTGAAGGCTTGAACGGCTTCCATTTGAAGGATACATTCCGGATCTTCATAAAACGGACGCATATAACTGATAATCATAAAATTCTCCTCACATCGTACACTAGTCGTAAAATCAATCGTCCCAAAACAGTTCCATTATGATACTTTAAGTGGTACGCTTAACGGACATTCAACGAAACCACCCATTCGGGTCATCCTTAGTATACGGGAAACCCTGTAGGGGTGAAAGGAAAGGTGGAACGAAATTGATGAATTTGACACTCCGGGAACAGTGGTTCTCAAACATCCGCGGTGATATTTTAGCGGGAATCGTCGTCGCCCTCGCATTGATTCCGGAAGCGATCGCCTTCTCGATCATTGCCGGTGTCGATCCGATGGTTGGCTTGTATGCCTCGTTCTGTATCGCCGTCATCATCGCTTTCGTCGGCGGACGTCCGGGAATGATATCGGCAGCGACCGGTGCGATGGCACTCCTGATGGTCCCGCTCGTCAAGGAACACGGACTGGATTATCTATTAGCGGCAACGATTTTAACCGGTGTCATTCAACTCGTATTCGGTATCTTGAAGGTTGCCCGCTTCATGCGGTTCATCCCGAGAGCCGTCATGATTGGTTTCGTCAACGCACTGGCAATCTTGATTTTTATGGCACAAGTCCCGCACTTCGTCGGGATTTCAACGTTGACGTATGTCATTGTCGGCATCACACTCGCCATCATCTATTTGTTGCCGCGCTTGTTCAACGCGGTTCCGGCACCACTCGTTGCCATCATCGTCTTGACGGGACTGACGATTTACTTCGGCTTCGACTTACGGACGGTCGGAGATCTTGGAACGATCGAGCGGTCATTGCCATCGTTCTTCTTACCGGACGTTCCGTTCACATTCGAGACGCTCGGCATCATCTTCCCGTACGCACTCGCCTTGTCGATCGTCGGATTGCTCGAATCGTTGCTGACAGCAACGATTGTCGACGACATGACGGGGACGGAGAGCGAAAAGAACCGCGAAGCACGGGGGCAGGGGATCGCGAACTTCGTCACCGGTTTTTTCGGAGGAATGGCTGGATGTGCGATGATCGGACAATCCGTCATCAATGTTAAATCCGGGGGACGTGGTCGACTTTCGACGCTCGTCGCGGGACTGTTCTTAATGTTCTTAATCATCGTCCTCGGCAACTGGGTCATTCAAATTCCGATGCCGGTTCTTGTCGGGATTATGATCATGGTTTCAATCGGAACATTTGATTGGTCGTCCTTCACCTATATCCGAAAGGCGCCGAAAGCCGATGCAATCGTTATGTTGACGACGGTCATCACGGTCGTCGCAACACATGATTTATCAATCGGAGTCATCACTGGAGTCATCTTGAGCGCCTTGTTCTTTGTCGCGAAAGTCTCAAAAATCAACGTCGTCAAACGACAGGAGAAGGATCAGACGATTTATACCGTCCAGGGACCACTCTTCTTCGCTTCCGTCGATCACTTCATCGCATCTTTTGATTATGAGGTCCACGATACTGCGATCATCATCGATTTCTCATCGACACAAATCTGGGATGATTCAGGAGTCGGTGCCATCGACAAGGTAATGTTACGCTTGATGTCGAATCAGAATAGTATCACGATCCTTGGATTGAATCCGGAAAGTAAACGTCTCGTCGATCGCTTGGCGATTCATAACCGACCGGATTCGAAGTCCTCACCCCATTAACCTGAAGGAGTGATTTGTATGTACAATCATATTCTATTAGCCGTCGACGGTTCTGACCATTCTGTCCGTGCAGCGGAAGAGGCGATTAAACTCGCACGCTTGAACGAATCGAGCAAGATTGAGGTCGTCTTCGTCGCAGACTTCGCGAAAGCACGCGAAGAAGTCTTGCATTCGGAGGGGAGCGGGGCGCTAGAAGTCGCACGGCGACGAAAGCTCGGACCGGTCGAAGAAAAGCTCGAAGCGGCAGGGGTGTCCTATTACGTTACAATCCTCCGCGGGGAACCGGGGCCGGCCATTGTCGAGCATGCGAATCAGCAGCCGACGGATATGACGATCATCGGTAGCCGCGGGTTGAACTCGCTTCAGGAAATGGTCCTCGGCAGCGTCAGCCATAAAGTCGCGAAACGCGTTAAAAGCCCCGTCATGATCGTCAAATGACCGGACGAGGGGATATTCTCTATACAAAAAACAGACCACTTTGTTGCCGTTGCACACAAAGTGGTCTGTTTTTTGATTTTAAAGGCGCATGCCCGGAGACAGTTTGACGACGCGGTAAAGTATGAAGGCACCGACCAACAGAATCGGATACGTCGTCTCGATGTGTTTGACGAATACAATGAGAATCGGGACGGCAATCAATAGGCCGAGCAGGACATAACTGATTTTGAGTAATCTGCGCTCTTGTTGCCGCAACATGGGAAACCAACCTTCAAACAGCAGCAAAAGCAGTTGTCCGCCGTCGAGCATGATCAGCGGAAGACAGTTCGTCAATCCGAGAAAGAGACTCGTCGCAGCGAGTAACTGAAGCAGGACCGTCACGGTGTAAGGACCGTCCGGCAAAAGAGACGGCAGACTATCAAACAGGAAGTGAACCGGATACGTGACCCACGGTGTTATCAGGTGATACCACCCGGCCACTAGAGATTGTGCCGGATTCATGATTTGCAGGACCGAGAGACAAGCAAGCGGGACGAGGACGATGCTCATGATTAGTCCCGAAGCGACGAAGACGATCCGTCTACCGCGATTGACAGCAGCGTCAGCC
Source organism: Exiguobacterium sp. s133 (assembly GCF_018618595.1). NCBI lineage: Bacteria > Bacillati > Bacillota > Bacilli > Caryophanales > Exiguobacterium > Exiguobacterium sp. s133. The sequence continues at coordinate 17,076 of NZ_JACSMK010000003.1, read as the reverse complement.
GGTAAGACATACCCTCCGAGTAACAGCAAACAAAGCTGGTAGGTGACGCCACGGTATGTCGCCCGCGCGAGAACGGGACCGAACCCAACTGACAGGGTGCGGACCTGTATCCGGACGAGCTTGGCACCTGCGACGTGTCCGAGTTCATGGAGGAGCGTCGCCAGCAAAAAAGTCCCCAATAATACGAAATACGACATGATCTGCTCCTTTTAACGCGTTAATTGTTCTTGAAAGATGAGACGAAACTTCGGACGAACGTCGATTTCGATGGTTTGGACGACTTCGTCTTGTTCCAAGGTCAGTAAAATCCGTGCAGCTTCCCGGTCGTCTTGAATGATTTCAAATGACGATAATGCCTGTAAGGACATACTCGACAGCAGTCGACCGTCGGAACGCTGATTGACTTGAAGGGAAAACTGACCGCTTGCCGGTGTCAGACGAACGATGAACTGTTCGACGGCATTTTGAAAGCGGTACGTCGATTCGTCGTAATAGAAGAGTGGAACCGGTTCATCCGGTTTTACTGAAAATAAGGACAACAGGTCTAGTTCTTCAGGAAACGACTTCACTAAAATCCACTCCTTTGGTAAAATGAACTAACTTTCATATCATACAGTATTTTACAAAAGAGGGTACAGTGAAATTGGAAGCAATTGTAACGAAGGAGGACAACTAATGGGATACATAACAGAATTAAGAAAATTCATCGGCAGTCGACCGATTATCAGCGTCGGTGCGACAATCCTCGTCATCAATGAACAAGGACAACTTTTGTTCCAACACCGTTCCGATACAAACGATTGGGGATTACCGGGCGGCTCGATGGAACTCGGGGAAACATTAGAAGAAGTCGCAATCCGGGAATTATATGAAGAAACGGGACTTGTGACGGACAAGGTCAAACTCATTGGTGTCTTTTCCGGACCACGCTACCAGTTCACATATCCGAACGGAGACGAGACGGATAGTGTGATCAACCTGTTCCACGCGCACGAAGTCACGGGGACATTACAAATCAATGATGACGAAAGTTTTGACTTGGCATACTTCAGTCAAGATGCGCTCCCGGAAAAAATCGAAAAACGGGCACATGCCTTACTGGAGGAGTTAGGTACCACGATTTGGGCATTACGTAACTCCTTTGAAGTAAAGAATTAAACCAAGCATGACAGAAAAAGCGCCCGACGTCCTTTTGAACAGGACATCGGGCGTTATCTGTTACTTCGAGACAACTGAAATGCGCTCTTTATCATGGCGATTGTGTTCGACCTCATCCGCAATGGCGACGGCATAATCGGCGTAACTGATGTAACTGTCACCTGCTGCATTAACGGTCAAGACGTCTGAAGCGAGTTGGTACGTTCCTGTCCGTTCACCTTCCGGATCGAAGAAGGCTGCCGGACTGACGAACGTCCAATGTAAGTCGGTCGCCTGTTCCAAATCAATCAGGTTAAGCGTCTGACTTTTCGCCGTCGGAAGGTATGCTTCCGGGAAATCCGGTGTATCTGCCAAACGTGTCGTTTGTTCCTGGTCGACGAACAGGCTGCCGGCGCCACCGACGACGATTAAACGCGTTGCCGTTCCTGACAATGCCTCCATCAAATGGCGACCGAGTTCGACGTGCTGAATCTCATCTCCAGGCGCCGCGCCAAAGGCATTGATGACGACATCGAATCCCGACAGGTCGTCCTTCGTCAATGCAAACGCATCTTTTTCGAGGACGGAGTCGTGCGTCGTCCGGGTTACATTTCGGACGATTGCCGTCAAGGCATGTCCCCGTTCTGCCAGTTCCCGTAAAATAGTTCGTCCTGCTTTCCCACTTGCACCGATGATCGCAACTTTCATCTCACATCTCCTCCTTTTAAGTTTATGTAGCATGACACTTGTAATCATTTTAGTTACAAAAATTTATTCTGTCAAGGAAATTGACAAAAAAACATCCCCTCACTAAACTGAAGATATTGGTGGTGAAAACAATGATCAATAGTCGACTAGCGGTCGCAGTGCATATACTCGCTTTAATCAGTTCAAGTGAAGAACAACCGATGTCTTCCGAAATCATTGCCGGGAGTGTCAATACGAACCCTGTCGTCATCCGTCGCCTGACCGGTCTCCTGCGAAAAGCAGGACTGCTCAAGACACAGGCGGGACGGACCGGTGCAATCCTGACACTAAAGCCGGAAGACATCACATTGCTGATGGTCTATCGTGCTGTTGAGCCGAAAGAAGACTTATTCATGATGCATGAGTCCCCGAATCCGAATTGTCCGATCGGCCGCGAGATTCAAGGCGCGCTCGAGACGACGTTCAGCCGGGCTCAACAGGCGTTAGAAGCAGAACTCGCAGCAGAAACGTTAGCTGATGTCGTCCATCGTCTCATTCCGAGATGATGGTGGTCGTGTCTGGATTTGTAAACGGATTCAAAGGAGGATAAACGATGCGCTTAGTCAGTTACTCTGCTGTGAGTGTCCTTTTATCGTTTTTATGTTTTACGGGTTATGCGCTGTTAAACAACTTAGAAAATGAATTTCTTTATCAATTTGGAACGTTTGCCGTGACACTTTTTTCATTTTTGTTCGGGATTCCCATGTTATGGATTGCCGGGCGGTACCCTTTACCGTTACGTCTCCTGATTTATCTGACGACGTTGACCTTCGCCATTCTCTTGTTTATCGGTGGTTATCAAGCGTTTGGTCAATCATCCATCGATATCCAACTGAACGTGCTCGGAATCGTTCGCTTTGCCGTCATCGCCTGTCTGTTTTATGTGATTCCGTATGAAGTCTGTGCAAAACGGGTTAAACGTCCCTCTGTCTCGACGTAAAACGATCTTTTTTTAAAGGTCGTTTTTGTTTTGCAGGATTTTCCAAATATATCACGAATTCCATTCAGGACAAGATGAATTTAAGGAGGAAATCAGATGAAGGATACATTTCAGTGTCAGGACATCGGTAAATCATTTTCAGGGGACGGTATCGAAACGAAGGCACTTGACGCCGTCAATCTGACGCTCGACGCAGGTGATTTCATCTCAATCATCGGACCGTCTGGATCAGGGAAATCGACGTTACTCAGTCTGATCGGGACACTTGATCGACCGACGACAGGGCAGCTATTGTATGGCGACCGCCCGATCAATCAGTTGAAGAGCAAAGAACTGTCTGATTTCCGGTTCGAGAACGTCGGATTTATCTTCCAACAGTTTCATTTGATTCCGACGTTGACGGCACTTGAAAATGTGATGGCTCCATTGTTCGGACGCAAAGTTTCCTATGATAAGAAGGAGCGGGCACTTGCCTTACTCGACCAAGTCGGTCTTGCAGAAAAAGCCAGCTCGTTGCCGTCCCAGCTCTCCGGCGGACAACAGCAGCGTGTCGCCGTCGCCCGGGCACTCGTCCATGAGCCGAAGTGGCTCCTCGCGGATGAACCGACGGGGAACCTCGATACGGAAACCGGGGAAATCATCTTTCAACTTTTAAAACGGTTGAACGCTGAAAAAGGATGTGGCGTTTTGTTCGTCACCCATGACCCGGAGCTTGCTGACCGCGCCAATCGAAAAATCGAGATGAAGGACGGACTTGTCATCGAAGATTCGCGACTCGTCACGGTCTGACGGAGCACCGATTTTGTTTTCGGACGGCTGACCCTTTACACTTATCAGTAAAGGAGGCGACGCATGATGCGACTTGGCATACTCGATCAAGTCCCGCTCCACGAAGGGGATACGATCGAACACACGATGATTCGAACGAAACGACTCGTCGAAGCAGCAGAACAGCTTGGTTATGAGCGTTACTGGTTCGCCGAACACCATAATACGAACGGTTTACTTAGCGCAGCGCCTGAATTATTCATTGCCCGGATGGGGAGTGATACAAAAACGATTAAGCTCGGGACGGGTGGCGTCCTGTTACCGCAGTACCGCCCGTTAAAAGTCGCGGAAAATTTTTCGACGCTCGAAGCCTTTTATCCGGGACGGATTGAACTTGGTATCGGAAGCTCTCCAGGCGGAAGTGAGCGGACACGAAGTGCCTTGACGGACGGGGAAGCGAATAAGTATTCTGAGTTCCCACGCTTGATGGATGAATTGTCCGGTTTTTTAACTGATTCGTTGTCCGCAAAGCATCCGTTTCGGATCGTCAAGACGACGCCGCGCCTCACGCAAACGGCTCCCCTCTATTTGCTCGGCCTGTCACCGAACAGCGCAAGGCTCGCGGCAGAGCGGGGGATGGGGCTTGTCTTCGGTCATTTCATCAATCCGGACCGCTGGGAAGAGACATTACGGACATACCGCGAGCAGTTCATTCCGAGTGCGCAGTTCAAGGAGCCGACGGTCATCGTCTGTGTGTTTGCGATCTGTGCCGAAACGACAACAGAAGCAGAACAGTTGGCGACGACACAAGATGCCTGGATTCAAGGGATCCGGCTCGGAAACTCGATCGTCCCGTCGTTTGATACCGTCGGGACGAAGGACTGGAACCCGGAACAATTAAAACGGATCCAACACGACCGGCGCCGGACTATCGTCGGAACGGCGACGGAAGTTGAAGCAGCACTCGAACAGTTGGCAACCCGGTACGGGACGAATCAATTTTTGTTAATCAACAATGCTTACGACCAAGACAAACGGCTCAAATCGTACCGGTTGATCGCCGAACAGATGATACAGCACTAAAAAACGGCCGACGATGTGTCGGCCGTTCTTGTATACTCCTTATTTTTGTGATGTCGGACGGATCAGGATTTCATTGATCGAAACATCATCCGGTTCACTGACCGCATAGTTGATTGCCCGAGCAATCGCGTCGGCATCAATCGCCTGCATGTTGCCGATCCCTTGTTTGATGTCTTCATCCGTAATGTGGTCTTTTAGCTCCGTATCGACGGCTCCCGGTGAAATGATTGTCGCGCGAATGTTATTATCGACCGACTCTTCCTTCCGGAGACCTTCCGTAATCGCACGCACGGCAAACTTCGTTCCACTGTAGACAGCGCTTGACGGCATGACTTCGTGACCTGCGACGGACGAGATGTTGATGATATGCCCTGATTTTTGTTTTCGCATGTACGGAAGGACAGCCCCGATTCCGTAAAGAACGCCTTTGATGTTGACGTCAACCATCGTATCCCATTCATCCTGCTTGTTTTTATGGAGTTGCGACAACGGCATCAGACCGGCATTGTTGACGAGGACGTCGACTGATCCGTACGTCTCCTGTGCCAGTTTCGCGAGTTGTTCGAGTTGCTCCGTCTTTGTCACGTCCGTCACTTGATAGACCGCTTGACCACCGAGCTGCTCGATTTCTTCTTTTAATGCTTGCAACCGATCTTCACGACGTGCTGCGAGGACAAGTTTTGCACCGTTCTTCGCAAGTAACTTCGCTGTTGCTTCCCCGATACCGCTTGATGCACCTGTAATGATGACGACTTTGTTTTCAGCCATGATTGATAACCTCCTGTAGTAGTTGCTTCACTGATTTATGCTCACTGTTGAGTTATTGCCTGTTTTGCTGCAGGACAAACCTACGGAAGACACTTATGAAAAAAAGGAGCTGGTTCGTATGAAACGACGGACGATTCGTTTAATCGTCATCTTACTTGTGATTGGATTGATTTTCATCATCGAACCATTCCGAAATCAACCGCCGCTTCCTGACGTGTCGGTCGGAAACCAAACGATCCCGACGCAGCAAGGGTCCTATTGCTGGCATGGTCTCATACGGGGACAATGTGTCGACTATATCTACACGAACCCGCTCGAAATGACAGAAAAATTGAAGCCGACCGTGGTCCGACCGGAGTCACCGATTACGATTGCCTTTCATGACGGTCCTACGCCGGACGATTTAAAAATCGAACAGTGGCAAGATGCAGAGACAAGACAGACAGTTACGCTGCAAGACGAACAACTCAAAGCACCTGATGCGCGCGGAATCTATGTGTATCATGTCCTTGCTGATTGGGAGCAAGGGGACGGGAACTCGGCTTTCGTGATTGAAGTGAAATGACACGTCGAAACGGGTAAAGACGAGTAAGATCGTCGTGTTTAAGCAGAGAGGATGAAAAAACATGAGACTCGAAAACAAAGTTGCCATCGTGACGGGGGCGGCGTCCGGAATGGGCAAGAGCATCGCGGAGCGGTTTGCAGCAGAAGGAGCACGTGTCATCGTGTCTGACATTCAGCTGGACGGGGCAAACGCAGTAGTCGCGGCGATTGAAGCAGCCGGCGGGACGGCGACCGCCATCAAAACGGATGTCACGTCTGCTGAAGCGATTAAACAACTGTTTGACGAGACGTTAGCGGCTTACGGACAACTCGATATCCTTGTCAACAATGCCGGAATCATGGACGGGATGGAAGGGGTCGACGAGCTGACCGATGAACGCTGGGACCGCGTTCTCGCCATCAATACGACTGCCGTCATGCAGACGATGCGGCTCGCGATTCCCTTATTTCGTGCACAAGGTTCCGGAAACATCATCAACAACATCTCAATCGGTGGACTAAACGGAGCGCGTGCCGGTGCTGCGTACGCCGCCTCCAAACACGCCGTCGTCGGTCTGACAAAAAACACGGCGTTCATGTATGCACAAGAAGGGATTCGCTGTAACGGAATCGCGCCCGGTGCCGTCGAGACGAACATCGGACAATCGATGACGAACATCAGTGAGTTCGGGATGGGACGGACGATGCTCGGGATGGGCTTGAACCCCAGAACCGGACAACCTGACGAAATCGCACAGCTCGCTTTGTTTCTTGCATCAGACGACGCGAGTTTCATCAATGGGGCAATCGTCGTTGCAGACGGGGGATGGAGTGCCTATTAGGCCGATAAGACGAGAGCATATACTATAATAGGGCAATAGGCTGTAGCGTAATCAAGATGACGGACATCCCCGTCATCTTTTAATTTGTCCGAAAGCAAATAACGCTTGATCAATCCGATTTTTTAATAAAATACATAAGAAAAACGAATCTCACTGTTAACGATCAACAGTAAAAATCCGTTCGCGGACAGTCGTTGTTTTCAATTGTTTCCGGGCATCAATCGAGTCACGGATATGTATAATGTATTGTCGTCCTTTCCGATACCCAGAGCGAGGCGGTTTAATCCGCAACTCTTTCCCATCGATGACAACGAGTTCATTTTGCATCCGTTCCCCCGTCGAATCCGTGACGGTAACGGTTCGGTTCGAAACTTGATCAGCGCGGAGTCCATGTGAAAATTCAATAGCGAATGTATGATACGTCGAAATCGAACGTGTCCGTGATTTGAAGTGCGGGTCGTCTGTTCGTGCTTCAAGGGAACAGTAACACCCTGTGAAGACTAAACAAACAGTCAGGATAATGGAAAATAACGGTTTCAAAACAAGGCTCCTTTCGTCATTTACTTCATTTTAATACAAAATATGGTAGTATTCAATCCGTCTCAGGACGGAATACTAAAATTTTTTCTTCAAGGAAGGTGGAGTGGGGTGGTATACTCGAAAGCGAGAGAAAGGCAGTGAGAGCGTATGACAGAAAGCATGAGAGAAATTATCGTCTCCATCCGGACAAGTTATGATTTTAAAGCAGACCAGGGACGTGCCGTCCGCGTCGTCGAGTTTCACGGGCGTCGGACGACGACGATCGACACCATCAAACAATCGACACCGAAGCGGATGATTCTGCTCGAGATGATTCGGGCCGTCAATTCATTTAAAGAACCATTCCATATCATTTTTAATGTCGAATGTAATTTCGGCTTTAAATATTTGAATGATGAACGCAAGTGGGAAAACCGCGATCTTGGTGATACGTTTAACGAAGCAATCAAGCAAGGCGGGCACACGTTCGAATTACGTGACAGCTCTTTTTACGAAGGTGGAAAAGACCTGCAAAAATGGTTACTCAACATCTTAAAGAAAGCAGACTGAGTCGGTCTGAAGAGGGGTTCTATCGTTACCGATAGGATTCCTTTTTTCTTTAGGACTCCCGTGACTTACTAATATGTGGTAAATTTGTTGGAAGAAAGATTCTTTTTAAGAGGAGGTACGCTCTTGAATCATGTATTGCGTCGATCGAGCCCTGTCGTCGTCAGCTCTTCGATCCTCTATTTGATTGTCTCGAGTATCGTCCTGAGCGGCTATTTCCGAATCGCCGTCGCCGATCCGTTCAGTTGGCTGTTTTACTTGGGAATTTTGCTGTCGGCCTGTTCGATCGTACTACTCAGTCAAATGCGACACGTGTATACCGGCATCCTGCAAATCGTGTTAGTGTGTCTGCTGCTCGCGATGACCGGACTCATGACGGTGATGTATGGACTGGAAATCATCTTGAACTGACTTAAAACTTACATGAAGAGGTGTGTACAGATGAACAAAGAAGACCATCAACTTGCGAGAAAACTTTTAACGACCTACTTAACCGGAACACAGCTCTCGACGATTCACTTGGCTAGTTTCGTCAGCCTGGATTTCATTAATCTCTACGATACGATGAACCCGGAAATTTCGTTACGGATTGAAACCGATCGCCTCTATTACGGGGACGTCGAATCGTCAAAAGATTGGGTCGTCCGTCATATGACGAAAGAAGAGATGTTACACTTGATCGTCACCTTACATACAGAACGGATTACCGGTGTACGCATCGGAAAAACGATTCCGCACCTTTTTCTGACGTTCAGTTCCGGGAAGACACTCGTCGTCAACGGCTCGGACACGTATTACGAATCCTGGACGGTCGATTTACGGTTGAACGCCGAAGCGACGGCCTCAATCGTCGCTGTACCGGGGGATGAATTGGCCGTTTTCGCCAGTGATAACGCCTTATTCCAAGATCGGGTCATGGAGTGACATGAATCCAGAAATTCTTACACTTACGAATGAACTGGTGGCTGAACGATTCCCTGAATCCTTAGCCGCAATGATCGCCGGCAGTCATGTCCGTGGACGGGCGACAGCGACGTCTGATATCGACCTGATCGTCCTCATGCCAACAGGAGCACGCACCTACCGGGAGTCGTTTCTGTATGAAGGATACCCCGTCGAAGCATTCATTTATACGGAAGCGACGATTGGTGATTTTTTCGACGCTGACCGTGCGCGTCGTCGTCCGTCGCTGCAACGGATGGTCGCGGAAGCGGTGCCGGTCCGGGTGCATCCACTCGTCGACCGGTTGAAAACGGAAGCGTCGCGCCAATTGCTTGCCGGACCAACGCGATGGACGGTTGAACAATTAAATCAGAATCGCTATTTTTTGACGGATCTGCTCGATGATTTTATCGGGGTAGTCGACCGGACGGAAGGACTTGCCATCGCAACACGTCTTTTCGATCAAGCAGCTGCCTTTCACTTAACGGCATCCGGACGCTGGCTCGGTCAAGGAAAATGGTTGCCGCGTGAACTCGCCGCCCTCAGTCAAGCAGATGCTGACCGATTCACGGATGCTTTCGAACGTTATTTCCGTCATGATGAGAAACAACCGGTCATTCAGTTGATCGAGACGTGGCTAACACAACATGGCGGACGACACTTTGATGGATTTTCCATCGGGAAATAAGACCTGCTCTTGTTGCGACGAGCAGGTCTTTGTTATGCTAAAGAACTAGACGAAACCATCAATCGGTTGAACGGACCGTCGCTTACACAAGGAGAGAATTGCATGAAGAAACAACTTGTTTGGCTCATCAGTAGTTTCCTCGTCGGGATCGGTTGTTTCTTATTTTTACAACACGACAACCATTTCGCTGCGTTCCAGGATTCGGTCCCAGAACTGACACCGCAAGCGGTCGTCGCCGGTTTCAACAAAAATGCGACCATTCAGCTTACGACGAAAGAGGTCTACTGGACAGAAACATTAAGCGACACGCAAGCGATCGCTTATGCTGAGACGAAGACGACGCGCTATTTGATTGTGTTACGGCGCAACGAGGCAACGTATGCCGTCACTCACGTCACACGCCGTACCGTACACGACGGACAAGAGTGGGCGGAAGCGGATGTCATCGATACGGACGCCGGCCGTTTCCTGATTGTCGTCGGTGAAAATCACCGTCGCCTGATTGATCATTTGACGGTAGCACCATTCAAGGTTGCAGTCACGAACGGGGCAGAAGAGACCCGTGCCATCGAAGCGATGACGCGTACATTTGACGTCGCAACGAAGGAACGGTTCCATACGGTGCAAAAGCTCCCACAAGCTTTTCCGAAATCACTGTTCTTTGATCTCCACGCGGTGGACGCCTCAGGCGCAGAACGGTTCCGCTTCCTGTCGAACAGCATCGACTGAAGCATCAAGAGTGGGCACTCGTCTTCTCGTTCGGTATACTAGTTGCAGTGAACAAGGGAGGAATCGGTATGTGGATTGTAATGAATCAACTACGCGTCGTCAAAGGGAAGTCCGATCAAGTTGCGGCGCGCTTTAAGACGACAAAAGGGATTGAACAGATGGAAGGATTTATCCGGATGCAAGTGCTCGTCGATATTAGTCAGGACGAACACGATGTCGTGACGATCATGACGACATGGGGAAAACAAGCAGATTTCCACGCTTGGCAAGCGAGCCAAGCATATAAAGGCGTCCATAAAAAACGAGACGAGGGGACTTCTGAAGTCAAACCACTTGTCCTCTCGAATGCCGTGACGGAATATGCCGTCGTCGCCGATCATACGCATCTCTAAAAAATGCCTGACACCCGTTCTTCGGATGTCAGGCATTTCAGCGTGTAGACAAACTAGATGGAAGGTCACTTGAATGTGATCTCCCATCTTTTTTTGCTCTCTCTTTCCTCCCTAATCGTCTTCCTGTGGCAAACATCGCGCCGCTTCGCTTCGCTGCAGAGTCGCTCCTGTTTGCTTTCCACTAGGAAGCGATTAGATCGGAAATCGAGGCTTTTTTAGCTTTCTTTCATATTATAAAGTAAAAGAAATATACCACGAAGGAGGGTTTCCCATGATGGGAAAACGAAATCAACCCCATCGTTCTGAAAACATCACGGTCACACTCGAACAATTGGTTCCTGCGGACCACTTGGTCCGCAAGGTCGATCAGATGATGGACTTTCAATTCATCTATCCATTTGTATCATGAGTGTGTTCCTGTATCTTCTACAAAAATATGTAAAGCCACTGAAGACGATTTTATCTTCAAATCCCTTGATGGTCTTTGCGGCAATAGGAAGAAAAAACCGTTCATTTTAGTCAATCTTTCGTTTTTAAATAAAACATAAAAAAAGTGGTGTTTTCGAAATCGAGAACATCACTTTTTTATTAGAAGGAAACAAGAAAAGAAAGTCATTAATATTTAAGGTTTTATAAACAACAAAATCAATTATGAATCAGTATAAAACTTATTTATTTTATTTGAAACGCTATACATCGTGTTGTTCAAAATGTTCAATCACTCGATGGAAATAAATATTCACCTGACAAAAGTAAGATAAAAGGCTTAATTTTAAAAGGTGGACAGTAAATCTATTTGATATAAGTAAAACTATCTGTAACTCTCAAAAGCTCTTGAGAGAAAATTAAAGGATTTAAGCACTACACAATTTGTTAAATCCGAAATGTAAGTAAATATTTTCAAGTTGTAATTTTAATTGATAAATATTAGTTTTTTTTATTTTTTTATAAAATAATTATGTTCAAATTAATGTTTTATTGAAAAATAAATTTTAAATATTTTCATAAAGGGAATTTAAGTAATAAAATCCTTTAAAATGATAAAATAAATTTCTTAATGTAAAATAATATAAGTGAAATATGTGATATATTTTCATTTAATTACCAATATAATTTCTAGAAGGAAAAAGAACTATGAAAGTACAAAAGAAATTAGTAAACTCAAGAATGGCTTTAGCACTAGGACTTGGTGTTCTAGGAACATCATCAGTTGCATTGGCTTCTAATGATAACATTGGATACAGAATTACTTTAAAATCCAATTATGGTAATGCTTATAATGGCAAATGATACCGTCAAACGGAAAATACAGCTAACAAGTGGAAAGTAAACATGAGTTACACTTCTGAAGGAACAGGAAAAATCGCTACATACTGGTTAGATAAATCAGGAACTCAAGTTTCCAACACAGTTGATGTTCAACAAGGCGGGGGTAGTTATTATCGATCTGCTAAACAAACAGCGAGTAAATCGTATGTTTGTTTAGCAGCAGAAAATAATAACTATACTTCTAACACTTATACTGTAAGCGGTTATTGGGACGAAGAAACTGATTTATTCATTTTTTAAAGTGAAAGAAGGGACGATGGTTTTATGATTAAAAGTCAGTTGTTGAATCTTTATAAAAATCGTATGAGTAGAATCTTATTCTTGATCATTGTATGCATTCCAATGGTTGAAATCTTTTTATTGACGAGACAACAACAGTTGTCGGATGAAGTTTATCAGCCTGTATTTGCTTCTTTTTTAACTGGGTCAAGTATTGGTCATGCACCTCAAATTATTTTATTATGGTTTTTGCCTATTTACTTACTGTTATTAGGTGGAGACAATGCGATTCAAGACTATAAAACAGGATATCGAAAAATACTGATTAGTAAAATTGGTCGAAAAGCTTACTTTGCTCAAAAATTATTTATTTCTTTCGTAACTTCTTTCTGTACGATTTTGACTTCTTTAATGCTGAATTTGGTGTTAGTACATATTGTTTTTTGGGGTGGCACATTATCGGGCGGTAAAACTGAACTCAAGTTTGATGACAATCCGCTGTTTAATTTTAGTATCGCTAACCCATTAACCACAGCTCTTTTATACATTTTCTTCTTTTCACTCATTGCAGGATTAGTAGGAATGCTTGGAACGAGTATTAGTTTGTTTTTCTTGGATAAAAAAATAGCATACGCTGCAACATTCTTTGTCTGGTTCTTACTCGTTTTAAAGAAAGACTCTATCTTATTGTTGCTTCAACCCTTTACTGAGTATGGATTTGCTGACTTGACGAATATCTTTTTCCTGTCTTTATTAGTTTTATGTCTGTTCCCGCTGACTATTTATGTGTATGGAGTAAAATTCAATGAAGACTAAAAAAATCAGTGCAGTAGTGGGTGTGGTCCTGTTTTTAATCTTTATTTGGAATACTCAAACGAAGGCTAGTTTAAGTAACCCCTATTTAAAGACAGGTGACCTTACATATGACGATATCTTATTAATTGCCAACAACAGTGCTTTCGGATTTAGTTCGATCCAAGCATATTCCTTATTCTATGTAGCACCGTTTTTGATATTACTGAATAGTTTCTTTTCGCGAGAAGCTAAATGGTCTATTACACGGTTCAAGTCTCGTCAACAATACTTCTTCCTAAGAGTTAGACAGATTTTGCTCACTGCGTTTCTCTTTTCACTTACGCACTCCGTGATCAATTTAGGAATGTCCTATCAACATTTTCCGAGTGAAGTCTTAGAAAGTAATCATTTTTTGAAGATTGTCTTTTTAAACACGATCAGTCTTTTCTTATTCTATAGCTTCGTGGGGATTCTGTATGAATTGGTAAAAGATCTTGTAAATTCCTCGACCAAGTCCTTCTTCATCGTAGTCTTTACTATTGGTCTGCTTTTCTTTATGGAAAAATTATTGTTAAGTCAAATATGGGGTCCGCTAAAAGATTTATCAATGTACAACAAAATGCTTGAGGGAGAATGGGGCGTCTTAGATATTGCGCTTATCTTTATCCGACAATTTTTCTTTGCTGCATTTGCCTCTAGTCTCGGTCTTGCTGCCTTTGTTAGAAAGGATATGTACAAATAATGATAAAAAACAAACGTTTATTTGTATTAGTACTTCTTTCGATTATTGTTCAAATGATCTTCTTAAAGTTTTCGAGCTTAGAGATGTCCCGATTTCCTTTCTTGGATGGGGTACCATTGACATCGAGTAGAATGTTGACGTACCAGTACTTACTCTATTGGTACTTCCCGGTAATCGTCATGAGTTTCTATTTTTCAGGAAACCTAAGAGAAGCAATTCGATTTAAAGGAATCCCCTATATTACTAGAAGATATAGCAAGAATATGTTCATGATGAAGCAATTCCTGTCCATGTTCTTGTCTTTAGTATTCTTTATCTCTTTTCAATTTCTTATATTTCGATTGTTTAAAGTCAATACTTATGATTTATCGGTCGATACATATACGTATATGATGGTAATCTATGTTGGCAGCTTAGTCGTAATGTTTTCGATACAAATGTACATGGAGCTTTTTTTTAAATCGGAAATCGCTCAGCTCATCGTAAGCATTTATATTCTTGTTCCAACCTTACTGAGCGCCGAGTTTCAAAAGACAGCTATGCTTTCAAACTATTTCTTTTTATCGAACTATGCAATGGGGTTGCGCAACGGTTTAAATGACTGGGATTTCCTCTCGAGTAACATCGTCAATAGTTCATATGGAATGATTGGTATCATGTTACTAGAAATTTTATTGGTATGGCTGTCAATTCAACGATTTAAAAAATTAGACATAATGTAGGTGAAGATAATGATTAAAGTAGAGAATGTAAGTAAAGAGATAAAAAGAAAAGCTGTCTTGAAAGACATCACTGTTGAATTTTTACCAGGTCAAATTTATGGCGTATTTGGAAGAAACGGCTCGGGTAAAACGATGTTACTCCGATCTATTGCCGGATTAATCGTACCTACTGCCGGCACAGTAAAGATTAACGACGAAGTACTTCATGAGGAAATATCGTTTCCACCAAGTTTAGGCATCATTATTGAAAACATGGAACTGTTACCACAGTATGATGCAATGACAAATTTAAAAATTCTCGCGAAAATTAGAAAAGTAGCGACCGAACAAGATATGATTGAGGCAATCGAAGCAGTAGGTTTAGATCCGACATCAAAGTTGAAGGTGAAGAAGTATTCTTTAGGAATGAAACAAAGATTGAACATTGCACAAGCAATTTTTGAAAAGCCGGACATTATCTTGTTAGATGAACCGACCAATGCTATCGATCAGAGTGGTGTCAACTTGATTCAAGAGTTATTGGTTCGTGAAAAGCAAAGAGGCGCAACTATTCTCGTGTCGAGTCATCAAAAAGAAGACATCGAAAAAATATGTGACCACGTAATTTATATGGATGAAGGACGTATTGTAGTCGACCAGGGACGAATCGTAAATGAATAAGAATAAGAAAGTGATATTTGTACTACTAATGTGCGTGTGTATCGCCTCTATTACGTATCCATATGTATCTAACTTTTTCACACATAAAGAGCAAGATGCACTGCAGCAAGTTACTTTAAAGTCTGGTGAGTATAAAGTCGGAGAAGATTTTCCCGAAGGTCAATACGATGTTCAATCTACTACTGATGACGCCATGTTTATGCAGAAAAAAATGAGCAACAATGACAAGTGGATGGGAATTTCATTTAGTGACGGTGAGTCAATTCCTTTGAAGGGAACCTTTATACTTACACCCTCTAAGCGGAAGCCTTTAAAAACTGACGATACGGGAAAATATGAAATCTCGAATTCTGGCTACTATGAAATTGGCAATCAGATACCTGCAGGTAAGTATATGCTTACATATGAATCACAAAGTAGCATGATTGAAAAGCCACTGATACAAATCTTATCTAAAAAACGTAGTATACTTAAAGGGTACTCATTTGAGGGAGCTAAACAATATACAATCGAGTTAAAAAAAGAAGAAATTCTAGAAATCCATAAGTCACTGTTCAAAGAGAATAATGCAGGTGTCATTTTAAATCCAATGTGAGGGTAAAACGAAAAATTTTCAAATTACTCAAAAAGAAACGTTAACCCTTATTTCCTCTTGAAATGAGGGTTTCAGCGTGTAGACAAACTAGATGGAAGGTCACTTGAATGTGATCTCCCATCTTTTTTTTGCTCTCTCTTTCCTCCCTAATCGTCTTCCTGTGGCAAACATCGCTTCGCTGCAGGGTCGCTCCTGTTTGCTTTCCACTAGAAAGCGATTAGATCGGAAATCGAGGCTTTTTTAGCTTTCTTTCATATTATAAAGTAAAAGAAATATACCACGAAGGAGGGTTTCCCATGATGGGAAAACGAAATCAACCCCATCGTTCTGAAAACATCACGGTCACACTCGAACAATTGGTTCCTGCGGACCACTTGGTCCGCAAGGTCGATCAGGTGATGGACTCTCAATTCATCTATCCATTGGTTGAAAAGTTGTACTGTGAAAATAACGGAGGACCTAGCGTGGATTCTGTTCTCTTAATCAAGATGGCTCTTCTTCAATATTTATTCGGTATTCCTTCTATGCGGAAGACGATCCAAGAAATCGAAACGAACGTCGCCTATCGTTGGTTCCTAGGACTTGGATTGGATGAAAAGGTTCCTCATTTTTCAACCTTCGGAAAAAACTATGTCCGACGCTTCCAAGACACGACGATTTTTGAAGATATCTTCTACAAAATTCTGACCCAAGGCGTCGATGCTGGATTCGTGGACCCAGTGGTCCTGTTTATCGATTCGACACACGTCAAAGCAAATGCGAATAAGCTTAAATATAAAAAGAAACATGTTCGTCGTGCAGCACGTTTTTATCATGATGAACTGGAACAAGAAATCAATGATGATCGTGAGGCGCACGGAAAAAAAGCGTTTTACCCCCAAGAAGAAGGACGAGAATGATCGACGTTTGACGAAGGAGAGTACCACGGATTCTGAGTCAGGATATTACGTGAAGGGGGAGCGTGAAAAGCAGTTCGCCTATTCCTTTTATACAGCGTGTGATCGGAATGGCTTTGTACTCGGGACAATTGTCACACCAGGTAATATTCACGATAGTATCATTTTAAATCCCTTGCTCGAGCTCATCATCCACCGTTTTACCGTCCCGTTTGCAGTCGTCGCAGACTCCGCCTATAAAACCGCCCCCATCGTACATTTACTTCTCAGACAGTGTATTTTGCCAGTCTTCCCCTACACTCGCCCCAAAGGGGTGAAAGGTATGTTCAAAACGAATGCCTTTTATAATGATGCGTATTACGACTGCTATCTCTGTGAAAATGATCAGCAGCTTGTCTATCGAACAACTACACGGGAATGAAGACGGGAGTACGTATCAGATCCAAAAATCTG
>NZ_JACSMK010000020.1:0-6626 GCF_018618595.1 Exiguobacterium sp. s133 | reverse complement strand
AGCAACAACGCAACAACAGGTGCACTCGCACTCTTCGGTCTTGCACTCGGTGCAGCTGGAATCGTCGTGGCACGCAAACGTCAAAACGCATAAGAAATCGGGTATACTAAAAAGGATAGCGCCCTCGGCACTATCCTTTTTCTTACATAGAGAGGTCTTCCTCTCGGAAAGGAGTGACGTGTTTTGAAAAAATGGTTATTCCCGATCAGTATCGTCCTGATGCTCGCTTCAGTCGGCACACTGATTTTCTTATTATTCGGAAACACGAGCGACACAGAAACGAACATCACGCAAGGTACGGCTGATTCACAATCCGCGGCTTCTTCCGGGACACAGGAGGATCCACTCAAACCATCCGAAATCTTTAAAAAAGAATTTAAGACCCTCTCAACCAATGAAGTCGAACTTCCGAAGACATTGACGATCGACGCCCTCGACGTTAAAACGAACATCGAACAAGTCGGTCTCGATAAAAAAGGAGCGATGGGGACTCCGAAAAATGAACAACAAGTCGGGTGGTATAAATTCGGACCACGACCAGGTGACATCGGTAATGCCGTCATCGACGGACATACGGATACAAAAACCGGTCCTGCCGTCTTCTACAAGCTGCATGAACTTAAAAAAGGTGACGCTATTAAAATCAAAGATGAATCTGGACGCCTGCTCGTCTTCCGCGTCAAGAAACTCGTCGAGTACGACCATCTCGATGCCCCACTCGAAAAAATCTTCGGTGCTGCCGACACCCGTAACTTGAACTTAATTACGTGTATCGGTACGTACGACCAAAATGCAGGGACGTACGACAACCGTCTCGTCGTGTTCACCGAGCTTGATGAGAAAGCATCCGATCCCGTCAACACACCACCAAAACCAGCCACCAACGTCCGCATCAGCGGTGGCTTCGTGAACTGGTATGCTTCAAAAGACGATGAAGTCGTGACGTATAACATCTATCAAGAACAAGATGGAAAACGGAAAAAACTCGGTTCAACGGAATCGATTGAACGGAAAGCGTTCCCGCTTCCGGAAGATGCGACAGGTCGCTTCATCATTACGGCCGTCAATAAAGCAGGCATCGAGTCACCAGAAGCGTTTAGTGTCACGCAAAAATAAACACAACAAAAAGATCTTACGTTCAATTCGAGCGTAAGATCTTTTTAGTCTGTACTTTCGTCCAGGGAAATCCGTAATTGTTTATCCCCGGACGCCGTCTCATAAAATACATGGAGCCGCCCCGGTCTGATTTTCGTTTCCGTCGTCGGAATGAAGACAATTCCGATTCGTTCTTCCCCACTCTGATACGTTCCATTTAATGCATTAAACTGATCGGCGATCGTCACGATACGCCCATCTGTTTCGTATTCTCCGAGCTTCGGGGCGATCTCAATCGAATCGGCGGATTGATTTTTGATTTTGACGGTAATCGCGAGCAGACGATTCGCCTCACCACCGACCTGTAGGACTTTTTCTTTTTGAACGTTTACAAGCAAGAGCGGTGTTTGACGGGTCGCGTCCATCCGCTTGACGGCAAGCGTCTTGAGCGAGAGTCCGGCCATCTCGTAACTGACGCCAATCCGGTCTTCCCGATCAAATTGTTTTAGCTGGGCTTCCGTGAGACGCAGGCTCGTCCGGTCCGTCTGCGGCTTCGGTTCGTCCGCCTCGAAAAAACCGAGCAACGGGACCATGAATTTCGCAAGGATGATGACGACGAGCGCCGCCGTCATCAAATAAAACAAGAACGTCTTCACACGTCACCTCTTCTCTAAGCGCGCACCCGCTGTTTCATCCAGCCCGCCTTCAATCCATTGCTGGCGGTGTACGGTTGCTTCGCTAAAAAATCGCAGTACTGAATCGCTAAATATTCTGCCTGGAATTCAACGTAACGCGTCCCCGGCAGACTGTTTACTTCATACAGATAAATCTTCCCGTCCGCTCCAATCCCGACATCGATGCCGAGCGCATCGAGCGGGTAATCATAAAACGACTCGAAATATGCCGGGAAGCGACGGGCGAACAACACAATCTGCCGGGAGATTTCTTCGTGTTGCTCCGGATAGTTTTGCTTCATGAAGATATCCATACGTGTCGTCGAAAAGGCACCGTGACTCAAGTGACTAACGGACTCTTGCTTGTTGTTACTGACGAAAGGAAAGAACTTGACGAGCTTCCACGTTCCATTCGCCCCTTTTGCGACATGGATCCGCATACAATAGGAATGTCCGTGGATGGTTTCCGAAGCGATGAACGGTTGGACAATCATCGGGTTCCGTTTAATCTCTTCTTCGATACGGTCGATCAATTGTCCTGTCGAACAGGTGTCACTTTGTAAAAGATAATCGAACGTATACTGATCCGGGCCGACCTGTTCAATCGTATAAATCCGTTGCCCTTGCTTGCCGTTAGCCGGTTTGAAAATAATTTTCCCGTACCGTTCCAGTAGAGCGATCAAATCCTTCCCCGCACGAATCCGGTGCATCGGAATCAAATATTGTTTGAACGTTCCGTCAGCCGCAAGTTTTTTCAGGACGACGTTTTTGTTGCCGATCCGGTGTGTCGTAAACGGAATCTCGTCGGCCAAGCGCGAAAAGATGTCTTTTTGCTCGTCCGTCAACGGTAAGTGATTGTAGACGACATCCGGAAATTCGCACAAGCCGTTATGCCAGCGGTCATCCAAAAAGTGCATCCCCCGAATCATCCGCTTCTCAAAGTCGATATCCTGCGGCCGGAAGAAAAACGCTTCAATCCCCATCGATGCTGCGACGACACAGGCGATTTTATCACGAAATTGTGGTTTATCGTTCAAGCGTAATATGCCGATTCTTGTCATGTCCGTCTCCCCCTACTCAATCGGTTCTAAGAAAATCAAATAGCGTTCCGTACTGTTCGCAATGTTATAAAACGGGTAACAGGTCGAGATGACGAGCGACTCCGTTCCTGTCGCTGCCAAGACGCGTGTATCTTCATCGTCGACGATTTCACTCGACCGCATGACATAGCGGTATGATCCATCCGCCAAATAGAGTTCGACCTCATCACCCGGTTCGAGCTCACTGATTTTTGAAAACGTCGTATCGTTATGCCCGGCGATGAAGATTCGGTCACCCTGTCCAGGAAAAGCCGTGTCCGGGTGGTGCCCGACTCCTTTCGCAAGCGTTTTGTCCGTTACCCCTTCGAGGAGCGGTAATTCCATGTCGAGCGATTTAATGCTTAAGAAACCAAGCGTCTCGCCTTCTTTAAACGTGACCGGCACCGCCTCCGTGTCCGTTGCCTCTGGTTCAGCCGTCTTCTTCTGTTCCTCCGCCTCCACGACAACGGCTTTCGCCTTTTCCAGTTCGGTGGACAACGTTCGATCAATCGTGAATTTCTGATATCCGACGTAACCTAACAGGAGAACACCGATGATGAGCAAGAGTGTCGAGACGTGTCGTCTCATCCTTTTACGACCTCCTTCTGACGGATTTGTTCGAGTGCACGACAGTACCCGGAGATATTATGCTCGACATCATCAATCCGGACGCGGAAGGAGTGGTGACGGATGTAGAAACTACCGAGTATGCGCTCCGGTACTTTCATATACATCGCGACTTCCGGGTAGTAAAAACCAGTCAATTGATACTGCATCCGGCGTTCAATCGTCGCTTCGAGCCAGTCGAGCGGAAACGTCGTCAATAAGTCCGTCTGCCCGTCCGCTTGCATCCGGCCGATCATCTCGCGGGCCGCCAGCATCAACTCAAGAAACGTCGGATACGTCGTCTCGCGGTGATGAATGAAATCAAGCTTTTGTTCGACATTTTGAAGTCCGAACCGATAGTACCGTTCATCCGGGACATACTTCGTCAGTTCATTGACGCTGTAGCTGAGCCAGTGGTCATGTTGCTTCCAGTAATCGTGCGCGATAAAGTAGTCGAACGCTTGCGTCACACTCGTCAACCACTGTTCTTGTCGATCGAGCTCGTATAGACGAAGCAGCGCAAACGTCGCTTCACCTTCGTAATAGATAATCCGAAACGCCTCTTTCAGTGCAAGCGACGGATACGATAACACATGGTTGAAGTTGCCTGCCGGCTGCTGCAACCCTACAATTCCGTTCGCAAGGGCGCGGCACAGCGCTAGTTCGCGACGCGACTTGAACGTCGTCATGTATTTCGTCAACGCTAAGATTGCCGCGGCATTGGCGCCGAGCTTAATTTCCGCATCCTGCTCCCAATCGACGACATAGGCCGATTCGTTCGGTTGAACGATCAAGTGCTCGATGAGATAGTTTTTCGCGCGATCGATTGCGTGTTGAAGTGTCACGTCCGGTCGGACTGCATACGCTTCAATCATCGAGTAAAGTGTACTCGCATGCCGTAAGCTGTTGTAAAATTGAATCGTTTTGTCAAAACATGAAAAGTAACCATATATGAAGCGGCCATCCGCCTGAACTTGGCGAGCTAAGTAATCACTCGCTTGCGTGACGACCGTTTTGATTTCAAAGGGAGTGGTGCGTGGAGAGGCTCTGATTTTTTCCACTGTCCCTGTCGTTTCGATGACGATCGGCTCCTCTTCACTGAAGACGCTCGTCGTCTCAAACAAGATACAGCTCGTTTCATCCGTAAAGATGAAGCAGGGTATTTTTCGACGCTGCTGTTCAACATATCGTGTCATGTTCTTCAAATTCACCCGGAGTTCCGGCGTGTCCTTGTCCGGCGTCAACATCGCATTCCCATTTAGTTCTTCTTCTAAAAAAGCACACGTGAAGCGAGCATCAAAAGCGATGCCTCTTCGAAAATAATTCTTACGTGTTGCACGAAGTTGATCGTTTAATTCTGCGAATGAACAAAAATGAAAATTCTTTGCAATATCTACTTTAATCCAGTCGTAGTCGACGGGATGTTCAAGTAAGAAGTTTTTGATTTTTTGAAAGATACTCGCCATTCGTTTCCCACGAAATGTATGGACCCGTGCACGGCGTTTCTTCGTCCCGACTGATAGAAAAACGGTGAGGCGTTGATTTAAAAAGTAAGTTGCCTGATCTTCTTTCATTAGCACGAAAACTCGTTCTTCGATTCGTTCTATCCGGTTCATCAATCCCATCCGAAGTCACCCCTTCAAAAATAATGAAAATTGCAGCAGAGAGTTTCCCCTCCGCTACAATGACTGTTATTTAATCGGTCTGCTTATTGCTGGGGACGGCGACGGAATAGTTTTGCAAACAATCCGGTTACTACCGCCAACATACCCATCATTGAAACAAGGAAAAGATTTTCTGATGTGTTCGGAAGCTTACTTGCAATCGGTCGGGTTACCGGTTTCGAAAGTACAGACGCTTTTTTCTGTACAACCCCTAAGTTCGACGGCATCGTCGGTTTACTGATCACTCCCGTATTGATTGGACGGGTTGGTTTGTTTGTTGGTGCTGGAACAACAACATGGTCTTGATCTTTATCCCCGTCTTTATCGGCATCGGCATCAGCATCCGCATCGGCGTCAGCGTCGGCATCGGCATCCGCGTCGGCATCCGCATCCGCATCCGCATCCGCATCCGCATCCGCATCCGCGTCGGCATCAGCGTCCGCATCAGCGTCCGCATCCGCATCAGCATCCGCATCGGCGTCGGCGTCAGCATCCGCATCCGCATCCGCATCGGCATCCGCATCCGCATCCGCATCGGCATCCGCATCCGCATCGGCATCCGCATCCGCATCCGCGTCAGCATCCGCGTCAGCATCCGCATCCGCGTCAGCGTCCGCATCGGCATCCGCATCGGCGTCGGCATCCGCATCCGCATCCGCATCAGCGTCAGCATCCGCGTCCGCATCGGCGTCGGCATCAGCGTCAGCGTCAGCGTCAGCATCGGCGTCAGCATCGGCATCCGCATCCGCGTCAGCATCAGCGTCGGCATCGGCATCAGCATCCGCATCGGCGTCGGCATCGGCGTCCGCATCGGCGTCCGCATCGGCGTCCGCATCGGCATCCGCATCGGCGTCAGCATCAGCGTCGGCATCAGCGTCGGCATCCGCATCAGCATCCGCGTCAGCATCAGCGTCGGCGTCGGCATCAGCGTCGGCATCCGCATCAGCATCCGCGTCAGCATCAGCGTCGGCGTCGGCATCAGCATCCGCATCGGCGTCAGCGTCCGCATCCGCATCAGCATCCGCATCGGCGTCGGCATCCGCATCGGCATCCGCATCGGCATCGGCATCCGCATCAGCGTCAGCATCGGCGTCCGCATCGGCATCGGCATCCGCGTCAGCATCGGCATCCGCATCGGCATCGGCGTCCGCATCGGCATCCGCATCGGCGTCAGCATCAGCGTCGGCATCAGCGTCGGCATCCGCATCAGCATCCGCATCAGCGTCAGCGTCAGCATCGGCGTCAGCATCCGCATCGGCATCGGCATCCGCATCAGCGTCAGCATCGGCGTCCGCATCGGCATCGGCATCCGCATCGGCGTCAGCATCGGCGTCAGCATCGGCGTCAGCATCCGCATCAGCATCAGCATCGGCGTCAGCATCCGCATCAGCATCAGCATCAGCGTCGGCGTCCGCGTCAGCATCCGCATCGGCATCGGCATCCGCATCAGCGTCAGCATCGGCGTCCGCATCGGCATCGGCATCCGCGTCAGCATCGGCATCCGCATC
>NZ_JACSMK010000019.1:0-14598 GCF_018618595.1 Exiguobacterium sp. s133 | reverse complement strand
CGAAAGTAGTTGGGGGCTTCCCCCTGTGAGGATAGGACGTTGCCAGGCAATTGAAAAGGACCGATCTGCATCTTGCAGGTCGGTCTTTTTGTGTTGTGTGAAACTTCAGACTGTTCTGATTATTACTGGAGTCATTGACATGACTGTTTCTCCTTGTTACCATAACATCAATATTCTTTTATCAAAGAGAAAGCGAGTGGATAAACATGTGGGAGAATAAATTTGCTAAAGAGGGCTTGACGTTTGATGACGTTTTGCTTGTACCACGTCGTTCAAGTGTCTTACCACGTGACGTCGATCTATCTGTATCCTTATGCGAAGGGATTACACTGAACATCCCGTTGATCAGTGCAGGAATGGATACTGTGACGGAAGCACCAATGGCGATTGCCATGGCACGTCAAGGCGGTCTAGGTGTCGTCCACAAAAACATGTCGATGGAAGACCAAGCAGAACATGTCGATCGCGTCAAACGTTCTGAAAATGGTGTCATCACGAATCCGTTTTATCTTACACCTGAACGCCAAGTATACGATGCTGAATATTTAATGAGTAAATATCGTATTTCTGGTGTTCCGATCGTTAACAACGAAACAGAACGGAAACTCGTTGGTATTTTAACAAATCGTGATCTTCGTTTTGTTAAAGACTATTCGACGGTAATTGAGACGGTCATGACGACAGAAGAACTCGTCACTGCTACAGTTGGTACGTCACTTGAAGAAGCAGAACAAATTCTCCACAAACATCGCATTGAAAAGTTACCACTCGTTGATGAGAACGGTGTATTAAAAGGCTTAATTACAACAAAGGATATTGAAAAAGTCGAACAATATCCACATGCAGCAAAAGATCAATTCGGACGTCTTCTCGTCGCTGCAGCTGTCGGTGTCACGAAAGATGCATCTCTTCGCGCACGTTTTCTTGTTGATGCAGGCGTCGATGCACTCGTCGTCGATACGGCACACGGTCACTCTGAAGGCGTACTCTTAAAAGTACGTGAGCTTCGTGATGAATATCCAAATCTTCCAATCATCGCAGGGAACGTTGCAACAGCAGAAGCAACACGCGATTTAATTGAAGCTGGTGCATCGGTCGTCAAGGTAGGGATTGGACCTGGTTCAATTTGTACGACACGTGTCGTTGCGGGAGTGGGGGTTCCACAAATCACTGCAGTCTTTGATTGTGCGACAGAGGCCCGTAAGCATGGTGTCTCCATCATTGCCGACGGCGGAATTAAGTACTCGGGCGATATCGTCAAAGCACTTGCAGCTGGCGGTCATGCGGTCATGTTAGGTAGTCTGCTTGCTGGTGTTGAAGAAAGCCCGGGCGAAATGGAGATCTACCAAGGTCGTCAATTTAAGACATACCGTGGTATGGGTTCTGAAGCATCAATGAAACGTGGTAGTCAAGATCGCTACTTCCAAGAAGCAGATAAGAAATTCGTTCCAGAAGGAATTGAAGGTCGTGTCGCTTACCGTGGAAAACTCGGTGATTCTGTCTATCAACTCGTTGGTGGGATTCGTTCAGGAATGGGATATTGTGGAGCAGCTTCATTAGAAGAATTGCGAGAAGACACACAATTCATCCGCATGACGGGTGCTGGCTTACAAGAAAGTCACCCACATGACATTCAAATCACAAAAGAAGCATCGAACTATACACGCCAATAAAAAGAAAGCCCTGCAGATGATGCGGGGCCTTTTTTTGTTTATAGATTAATGATGTTAGGCGGCTCAAGGTGTTTCACGACATAGCCTATATGAAAATCACGGACACGTTCAAGCTGGTTTTGTTCACAGTCCGAAAGACTGCTGTTACAACTGCCAAGACTGTAACAACTCCCCAAGCCCCTCTTCAAGATCTGATTCCGATAGACTTGCAAAACCTAACACGATTTGTGGGTGCATTGCTTCTAACGGAAGTTGTGCATACTGGG
The DNA here is from genome assembly GCF_018618595.1 of Exiguobacterium sp. s133. NCBI lineage: Bacteria > Bacillati > Bacillota > Bacilli > Caryophanales > Exiguobacterium > Exiguobacterium sp. s133. The sequence continues at coordinate 12,659 of NZ_JACSMK010000019.1, read as the reverse complement.
ATAAACCATAGACCTGAATTGAAGCGTCGTGTGCTCGCCTGACTAATTCTTCTTCCGTCATCCCGTTCGCAACAGAAACGACGACATGCAAACCCGCACTTTCGCCGGTCAAGCGCAGGGATGAGATAGCACGTAACGAATTGACGACGATGTCTAACTTACGCCGATAGATCTTTCGCATCCGATTCAAATGTTTCTCGAAGTCGCCTTCTTTCATAAAACGTGTCAAAATCGTTTGATCAAAACGTGAGACACTGCATGTGTAATAGGAGAGTTCGGTCTGATAGCGCTCAAGCAAAGAAGGCGGAAGGACCATGTAGCCAATCCGCAGTGAAGGCATGAGCGACTTGGAGAAGGTGCTCAAATAAAGTACTCGTTCACTATCGATGCTGTGGAGTGACGGAATCGACTTGCCACTATAACGAAACTCACTGTCGTAGTCATCCTCAATGATGTAACGTGTCGGGGATTCAGCAGCCCAGTTCACCAATTGCCGGCGCCGATTGACGGATAAGATGCTTCCGGATGGAAATTGGTGGGCAGGTGTCACATACATGATATCCACATCGGTCTGACTTAAAGTCGAGACTTTGACACCACTTTGATCGACCGGAATCGGGATTGCTGTTCGTCCATGATTCTCAAGAATGAGTCGGGTCGCATGATAACCGGGATCTTCGATTCCGTAGGTGACGTGTTGTCCTAGCAGGAAAATCAGTTGGGCCAAAAGTTGTTCGACCCCAGACCCAATGATGATTTGTTCAGGCGAACAGATGACACCTCTTGAGTGATATAGGTAGGTCGCAATTTCAACACGTAAGGCGAGATCGCCTTGCGGGTGTCCGAGTGAAACAAGAGATTGATTATGTTCATCGATGACATCCTTCGCATGTTTTCGCCAACGTGAAAAAGGAAAAGATGATCCATCGATTTTACTCGGATGGAAATCATGACGGATATAGGTGGACGGAGAAAGGCGTTGCTTCGTTGCTAGTGGTATTTTCTTTACATAAGCAAGCTCTTCGTGTGCTAAGACAAAATACCCTTTTCTTGAAACTGACTCGACATAGCCTTCGGCGACGAGTTGTTGATAGGCGAGCTCAATCGTCGTTTGACTCAAGTTCAAGAACTGACCGAGTTTTCGTTTTGACGGTAATTTGACACCATACTCTAGACGTCCATCGATGATTTCTTGACGAATCTGTTGATACAATTGCTCGTATAACGGCTTATTGCCCTCTCGTATTAACTCGAACGATAACATATCCATTGAAGTACCTCCTAAAACTGACCTGTTCATTTCATCATAAACTGATACTTTTAAAATAGTCAATCGAGACTATACTAAAACGTAAGTAAGGAGCTATCAATCAAATTGTTCAAGGGGGAATTTAGAATGATGGAACGGCAACAAGGAACGGATCGTGTCAAAAGAGGAATGGCTGAGATGCAAAAAGGGGGCGTCATCATGGACGTCGTCAATGCCGAGCAAGCGAAAATCGCAGAGGCAGCCGGTGCCGTCGCCGTCATGGCACTCGAACGTGTCCCGTCTGATATTCGCCGAGATGGAGGTGTGGCACGAATGGCAGATCCGACCATCACGGAAGAGGTCGTAAATGCCGTCACGATTCCTGTCATGGCGAAATGCCGAATCGGCCATATCGTCGAAGCACGGATCCTTGAGTCGATGGGGGTCGATTTCATTGATGAGAGTGAAGTCCTGACACCGGCTGATGAAGAGTACCATCTGTTGAAGTCGACGTTTACGGTACCGTTCGTTTGTGGGGCACGCGATTTAGGAGAGGCGGCTCGCCGAATTGCGGAAGGTGCGGCGATGATTCGGACAAAAGGCGAACCGGGAACGGGTAACGTCGTCGAAGCCGTCCGGCATATGCGAAAAATTCAAGCTGAACTCAACCAGATTTTACATACGAATCCGGATGAGTTGATGACACGGGCGAAGGAGTGGGGTGCACCTTACGAAGTCTTACGGATGATTCAGCAAGAAGGGCGTCTACCCGTTGTTAACTTTGCTGCCGGTGGAATCGCGACGCCGGCAGATGCTGCGCTGATGATGCATCTTGGAGCTGACGGTGTTTTCGTTGGTTCAGGCATTTTTAAATCGGAGCAACCGGAAAAATTTGCGAAAGCGATCGTCGAAGCCGTGACGTACCGGGATGACTTCGAACGAATTGCGTATCTCTCGAAAGGTCTCGGAACAGCGATGAAGGGGATTGATGTCACGTCGATGCCGTTTGAGGAACGGATGGCACCACGGGGATGGTAATCGGGGTACTTGGTCTACAAGGGGCAGTCAGGGAACACCTTGAGATGTTGGCATCGCTCGGTGTAAAAACACGAATCATCAAATCGGCGGAAGATTTAGAAGGAATCGCCGGACTTGTCTTGCCCGGTGGTGAGTCGACAGCGATGCGCCGGTTGATTGATCGCTACGCCTTGCTTGTGCCCCTTCGACAAAAAATAAAGACGTTACCGATGTTCGGGACGTGCGCCGGGATGATTTTATTAGCGACGGAACTTGAACAAGGAGATGTTCACCTCGGGGCAATCCCGATGAAAGTGAAACGAAATGCGTTCGGTCGCCAAGTGGACAGTTTTGAAACGATGCTAGCCGTCGACGGAATCGGGGCGGACATTGAAGCTGTCTTTATTCGAGCCCCTTATGTCGAACGAATCGATCAAGCGACCCGCGTTCTCGCTCGCATTGACGACGAGATCGTCGTCGTCGAAACAGACATGCATCTCGCCTGTTCGTTTCATCCGGAATTAACGAACGATACCTGTTTGCATCGTTACTTTATTGAAAAAGTAAAACAGCAACGTTCGGTTCACGTCATCTAACGACAAAAAAAGTATCCTTCAGTTCAAGCTGTGGGATACTTTTTTTATGCTACACTGAGGGTATAAATGAATTGAAGGAGAGGAACGATGAAACGACTTTTCATACTCTTCTTGAGCGTCCTTTTACTGACGACGAGTCTACTCCCAGTGACGAGTTATGCCGAGGTACCGACGATCAAGGCAGAATCCTACATCATGGTCGATGCTGTGACCGGTAAAGTATTGTTAGAAGAACAAGCCGATTTGGCTTTACCTCCGGCTTCGATGACGAAATTGATGACACTTTACTTAGTCCGACGTCAAATCGAACAAAAGAAACTAAGCTGGAACAAAAAAGTTCAACCAAGCCAAAAAGTACTCAAATTAGCAGGCACACCAGGATTGGCACGGGTGCCGTTAAGCAATCGTACATATACCGTTCGTGAGCTCTATGATGCAGCGTTCATCAAGTCAGCTAATGATGCGGCTGTATTACTTGCTGAAGTCGTTGCCGGAACAGAACAAAAATTCGTCAAGCTGATGAATGAGACGGCGAATACATTTGGGATGGACAATACAGAATACTCAAATGCATCGGGACTCGATGCAGTCGATGCAGCCTTACCGGGGACGAACTTGATGACAGCGACCGACATTGCACTACTCGTCATTCGTTTTATTAAAGATTATCCCGATGTCTTAGATGTCACGAGTCGTTCTTCGATGAAACTGGATGGCATCACACTCCAAAACTCCGATAAGATGTTGAAAGATCAAAAGTACGCGTATCCCGGGATGCGTGGGATGAAGACAGGGACGACTGATCTTGCCGGATATTGTTTTGCCGGTGTCGCGACGAAAGATAACATGACGATCATTACAGTCGTCATGCGGACGACATCCGATCAAGCGCGGTTTGCAGAAACAAAAAAGTTACTCGATTATGGCTTCTCATCGTTTGAGCCGTTGACTTATTACGGAAAAGGCGAGCGGATTAAAGACGTCTTCCCGATTCGTGGTGCGGAAGAAACAGACTATGACGTCATCACGGATGCATCGCTTTACGTGACGGTGCCGAAGAACGCAGCAACCCGTCCACCCGTATTTACGTTTAATCTGACCCATGCTCCAATCAAGAATGGCGCAAGTGTCGGAACGGTTCAAGTGAAGGATGAAGGCATGTACTTGCCGGGGTTTGATGTGCCGAGATCACTTCTCTATAGTGCGGAGCGAATCGCTTTGGCGAGCTTCAAGACCCGTTTGTTCCGGGCGATTGCTGCCTGGTCCGATAAAATTGATGATGCGATTCGTAAACCGGGTCTTGTCAATCTCAAACAGGATAGTGTAAAGTAGAGCTAATCTCATAACGATGCAATGAACGGACCAAGTAAAGGAATTTATTCTGTTAAGAGAGCTAGTGGTTGGTGTGAACTAGTCAGAAGGATGCCTTGAATCGAGCCGGATCGCACACCTTGCGAACAAGGTGCGGGTACGCCCGTTATCGCGTCTTTGAGTTGGCTAGCAAGACTAGCAATGAGGGTGGCAACGCGGATCCAAGGTGATTCGTCCCTCTTCGGTTTTTATACCGGAGAGGGATGGATTGCCTTTTTTTATTGAAAAAAAGGAGGAATACACATGATTGATATTAAACGTCTGCGTCAGGATTTTGACGCAATCCAAGAAAAACTAGCACACCGTGGAGAAGATTTAACGGACATGAACCGGTTCATCGCGTTAGACGAAAAACGTCGTGAACTGATTGCCCGGACCGAGGTCTTAAAAGCGGAACGAAATGACGCGACGAAAAAAATTGCAGAACTCAAACGCAATAAAGAAAATGCCGACGAGGCAATTGCCGCGATGCGAACTGTCGGAGATGAGATTAAAGGAATCGACGACGAGTTGCGCGAAGTCGAAGCGACGTTGAATCAACTGTTGCTTGGTATCCCGAACATTCCGCATGACAGCGTCCCGATCGGTTCTTCAGAGGATGATAATGTCGTCATCCGTGAAGTGGGTGATAAACCGGCCTTTGACTTCGACGCCGTCCCGCATTGGGATTTGATGGAGCAATTAAAAATCGTCGACGTGGAACGGGCAGGGAAAGTCACAGGAAGTCGCTTCGTTTTCTATCGTGGGGCAGGTGCACGTCTCGAACGTGCGTTAATCAACTTCATGATGGACATGCATCAAGATGAAAACGGCTATACGGAAATTTTACCGCCACTCATGGTCAACCGCGAATCAATGACAGGAACAGGTCAACTTCCGAAATTTGAAGAAGATGCGTTCAAAGTCGAAGAGACGAACTACTTCCTCGTGCCGACAGCGGAAGTGCCGGTGACGAACATGCACCGGGATGAAATCTTGGCAGCAAGCCAATTACCGATCGGTTATGCAGCATACAGCCAGTGTTTCCGCTCAGAAGCCGGATCTGCCGGCCGTGATACACGAGGCCTGATTCGTCAACACCAATTCAACAAAGTGGAGCTCGTTCGTTTCGTTAAGCCGGAAGAGTCTTATGAACAACTTGAACTGTTGACTGGTCAAGCCGAAGAAGTGCTTAAACGATTGAAATTACCGTATCAAGTCCTCAGCATGTGTACAGCGGATCTTGGATTCACAGCAGCGAAGAAATACGATATCGAAGTCTGGATGCCGAGCCAAGGCGTTTACCGCGAGATTTCTTCTTGTTCAAACTTTGAAGATTTCCAGGCGCGCCGGGCACAAATTCGTTTCCGCCGGGAAGCGAATGCAAAACCGGAATTCGTGCATACATTAAACGGTTCTGCGCTTGCTGTTGGCCGGACGGTCGCAGCCATCTTAGAGAACTATCAACAAGCAGATGGTTCAGTTATTATTCCAGAAGTACTTCGTCCATACATGGGTGGACTCAAAGTGATTCAAGCATAAGTAGAAAAGGGGGAGCCTTCCCCCTTTATACTTTTAAAAAGTTTTTTTAGAAAAGGTCTTTACAGAGTAAAACCAAGATGCTATTATAATTTATGTCAGGAAGGCAAGCACGTTACAATTTGCTCGATTATAAGTACGGAGGCGTACTCAAGTGGTTTAAGAGAACGGTCTTGAAAACCGTCAGGCGGCGAAAGCCGTGCGTGGGTTCGAATCCCACCGCCTCCTCCATTTCTTTTTTTTTACCTGAAAACTACATATAACTTGGAGGCGTACTCAAGTGGTTTAAGAGAACGGTCTTGAAAACCGTCAGGCGGCGAAAGCCGTGCGTGGGTTCGAATCCCACCGCCTCCTCCACTTCTTTTTTTTTACCCAAAAATAAATTTAACATGGAGTCGTACCCAAGCCCGGCTGAAGGGGACGGACTCGAAATCCGTTAGGGGTCGTAAGGCCCGCGTGGGTTCGAATCCCACCGACTCCGCTTATATCGAGCATCTCACATCGTGTGAGGTGCTTTTTTATTGCACCAAGATCCGTTCGCATGCTATGTTTTCCTACATGTAAAAAGGAAGAAGGAGCACTTGATATGACCAATACAAAAGAAACCTTACTCACTCACTATAAAGAAACGATGAACTTCGTCCGTGAACTCGAACACATCCCGGAAGACGCGTGGCGTAGCTCATATGCGGAAGGCAAATGGACGATTGCTGAAATCGTAGGTCACTTGTCACCGTGGGACCGCTTCATGGTGGCAGAACGTCTTCCATTCATGTTGGCGGACGAACCATTCCGTGTGAAGCCGAACAGTCAGGAAGTCAACGAAGAAGCGGCGAAGATGAGTCGCGAGCAGCAACGAATCTTAACGATTGATGAATTCTTAGTCAGCCGTGACCTATTAAGCCGGGCCGTTGATTTGATTCCGGAAGAACGTTTGATGGATACGTTCACTTCGAACGGGAAAACGATGATGATCGTCGACTTGCTTGGCGCGATGAAACAGCACGACTTACATCACATCGACCAAATCAAACAAGTAACAGCACGCTAAAAAAAGCCCTTCGACGACTGTCGAGGGGCTCAGGCTGTAGACAAAGTGCCATCGGGAGATCAAGCGTCTTTTTTCGTTGCTTTCCTCGGGCGAGGCGCAAGCCGTTGCTCCTTCGTCCTAACGGACAAGAAGCAGGGTCTTGTCTGCCTCTGAACGTGCGTTCCCCGCAGGAGTCAACGAAACGTGACGCTTTTTAGGTAACACTATGACGGAAAGCCAGTCATGCAGACGGTTTAGGGCGCAATCCGTCTCGAATCGCTTAGAACCGCGAAAAGCAATCGGTCGCGACCCTGCAGCTTTGCTGTAGCGGCGCGGAAGATTGCCGCTTTGAAGACGAGGCGAGACAGGGAAGCGCGACCGGATTGTCTTTCGTTATCGCATGTTCACGCTTTATAAGAGTTTGTCTACACGCAAAAGCCCTTCGGCGACTGTCGAAGGGCTTTTGCGTGTGAATCAACGTGTTTTTGCAATCCGGGCGACTTCAAGTTGTTTATCGATTTTCGAGAGGATACGTTCAATCGACTCCGGTTCATTTAGAAGATCATATTCATCGATGGATAAACGAAGGACCGGGCAAATCGTGAAGTTATTGATCCAGTTCGTATACCGTTCGTACATCTCTTCCCAATACTCGATTGGTGTTTGCTGTTCCATCTCGCGTCCGCGGAGACGAATCCGGTCGAGCACCTGTTCAAACGATCCTTCCAGATAAATCAACAAGTCCGGATGCGGGAAAAATGGCGTCATGACCATCGCATCGAACAAACTGGAATACGTTTCGTAGTCCGTTGGTGACATCGTTCCTTTTTCGAAGTGCATCTTCGCGAAAATGCCTGTATCTTCGTAGATGGAGCGGTCTTGGATGAAACCACCACCGTATTGGAAGATTTTCTTTTGTTCTTTAAACCGTTCCGCTAAGAAATAGATTTGTAAGTGGAAGCTCCAGCGCTCGAAATCGTGGTAGAATTTATCGAGATAAGGGTTCGTATCGACTTTTTCAAGAGATGTCCGGAAGCCGAGTGCGTCTGCTAGACCATTCGTGATCGTCGATTTTCCGATTCCGACCATTCCACCGATCGTAATGACGGCATCTGCCGGAATATTGTATTTTTCACGTAACTTCGAGTTCATGCGTGGTTCGCTCCTTCATATAATTCATTGCGGATTTTAGTTAAGACATAATCCAAGTCTTCTGGGCGTTTGACGAAGTCGAGTTCATCTCCGTTAAAACGGATGACTTTGACTTCCGGGTGTTTGATTTGATACTCCGTGACGAACGTTTCGTAGTCTGCTGCGAGTTGCTCGAGATAATCGCGTGACATGTGTTCTTCAACTTCACGTCCGCGTAAGGCGACGCGTTTCATCAGTGTATCGATACTCGCATTCAAGTAGATGACGGCATCCGGTTTTGGCATATCCGTCGTTAAGATCGAATAAATTTGTTCATATTTATCGATGTGCTCTACTTTGAGCGAGCGGTGAGCAAAAATCAGGTTTTTAAAGATATGATAATCAGCGACGACAGAGCGTTGTTTACTTAGGTAGTGACGTTCGATATCATCGAGCTGTTTAAAGCGATTGCATAAAAAGAACATCTCTGTTTGGAAACTCCATTCTTCGATGTCCTCATAGAACTTTCCAAGAAAGGGATTTTCTTCGACAATTTCGCGTAACATAGAAAATGAGAAATGATGACTGATGGCGTTCGCAAGTGAAGTTTTGCCTACACCAATCGGTCCTTCAACCGTTATGAACATATTCAATTACCCTCCGTTCAGCAAAGTGCAATTTATATTTTAGCACAAAGCAGGGACCCCTGCCGAAGTTTCAGAGGGAGAATTTTTGTAAAGATAGGGAGTGAGTAGAAGTGGAGCGACACGAATATTATATGGAGCTCGCGATTGGTGAGGCGAAAAAGGCGGAAGCCATCGGCGAAGTGCCGATTGGGTGTGTCATCGTCAAAGACGATCAAGTCATTGCGACCGGGTATAATCACCGGGAAACGAATCATCAGGCGACGGCACACGCCGAATTACTCGCCATCGAGCAAGCGTGTGAAAAGCTCGGGAACTGGCGACTGGAAGGGTGCGAACTGTATGTGACGCTTGAACCGTGTCCGATGTGTGCCGGAGCCATCATGTTATCGCGGATTGAACATGTCATCTTCGGAGCCGTTGATCCAAAAGGTGGTTGTTGCGGAACTTTGATGAACCTCATCCAAGATGAGCGCTTTAACCATGTTTCACGTCTGACGAGTGGTATATTAGAAAAAGAATGTGGTGAGTTGTTAACGGCGTTCTTTCGCGAACTTCGTGCGAAAAAGAAAGCAAAGAAACGTGCAATGGGTTGCAACAATTTAGACGAAACAGTATAATGAAAAAGCACTCGAACGGGTGCCACTAAAAAACGATAAATCATTTGCCGTGCTAGGTGGGGATGTAGCGGTTCCCTGTCACTCGCAATCCGCTATAGCGAGACTGAATTCCATATCGAGGGATATGATTGGTATGGTCTGCCTTACGTAAGTAGCGTTGACGTTTGAGTCCTGCGCAACAGATACCCATGAACTAGGTCAGGTCCGGAAGGAAGCAGCCTTAAGTGGTGCTCTCTGTGTGCCGCAGGAGTGCTTGAACTGAGCAGGCTGCGTGAGTAACGCATGTTGAACATATTTCAGAATATGGTGCGCGGCAGTTTAATTTTTATAAAACAAGTCTACAGCCGGTTTCGGTTGTAGACTTTTTTAGGTAGAATAGAACAAGGATCTTAAAAAAGAGGAGGCGCAAATTTGGCCTATCAAGCACTATACCGCGTGTATCGTCCGCAGCGTTTTGATGAAGTCGTCGGGCAAGCACATATCACTCGGACGATTCAAAACGCATTGATGGAAGAACGGATGTCACATGCCTACCTATTTTCAGGCCCGCGCGGAACGGGGAAGACAAGTCTTGCGAAAATCATCGCAAAAGCAATCAACTGTGAACACGCACCTGTAAAAGAACCGTGTAATGAATGCCCGACATGTCTCGCGATTACGGAAGGATCGAGTCCGGATGTGTTCGAAATCGATGCGGCTTCAAACAACGGAGTCGACGAAATTCGTGAAATCCGCGATAAGGTGAAGTACCCGCCTTCAGAAGCAGCCTATAAAGTTTATATCATCGATGAAGTGCATATGCTATCGACGGGAGCGTTCAATGCATTATTAAAAACGCTTGAAGAACCACCGGCACATGCGATTTTCATCTTAGCGACAACAGAGCCCCATAAAATCCCGGCGACCATCATTTCGCGTTGCCAACGTTTTGATGTCAAACGCCATGAAGTCGACCAACTAGTCGAACGGATGCAGTTCATCTTATCCGATCAAGAAATTGCCTACTCGGAGACGGCGTTACGGTTGATTGCACGCGCAGCAGACGGAGGAATGCGGGATGCCTTAAGTTTACTCGACCAAGCAGTCGCTTTCTCGAATGGGGATTTGACGGATGCTGCCGTACTCGAAGTAACGGGTGCCGTAGAAGACGAAGCGTTGCTCGCGATTGCAAACGCACTTCATAATCATCAAGTCGATCAATTATTGCAGACACTTGAGCAGATGCAACGGGCAGGAAAAGACCTGAAGCGATTCGTCGAGGACCTGGTCTTCTTTTATCGGGATACGCTCCTGCTAAAAGCCTCACCGACGGCAGTCGATTTGTTAGAACGCGCCCGTCCGACAGAGGAATTCAAACAGTTCGTCGAAATGATTGAAGCGGAAACATGTTTCCATGTCATCGAACAACTGCATGATTGCCAACAACAGATGCGATTGACGAATCATCCACGTGTCTTAGTCGAGATTGCCTTCATCCAAATTACGGAACAGGGGCGTACGACGGGACAAATCGTCCAGTCATTGCAACAGGAAGTAAGAGAAATGAAGGAACAGATGCATCAGTTGAAAGCGAACGGTGTACCGGCAGCAGAAACAGTCGCGGCGCAACCAGCTAAACGGAAGCAAGGTCGTCCGACCGTGCGGATCGCGAAAGAGCGGATTCGACAAATGCTGATGCGAGCAGAAAAAGCACAATTGCTTGAAATCCAAGAGCGCTGGGATGCTATTCTAAAACTCATCTTAAAGCAAGATGGTCCGATCTATTCGCTTGTCCATGAAAGTAAACCCGTCTTGTGTTCGGGAGATACGTTATTGATTGAGTTTGATAACGGGAAGGGCTGGCATTTCGAACAAGTCATGACGAATGAACGAACGCGTTTCGTTATCGAAGAAGCCCTGTTTGAAGTATGTGGCGTCAAACGGGAGATTCTCGCAATTCTTGATCAAGACTGGAATGAATTAAAGGCAGAGTTTGTTGCAAAGCGAAATAGTAGTAATATAGAAGAGAAAGAGGTCGCTGAAGAATCGGAAAGCGATCGCTTATTATCCGAGACGCTTGGTCGTTTTGGTGATATCGTAGAATTTGAAGACTAATCTTACTTGAGGAGGAACAAATATGCGTGGTATGGGAAACATGAACAATATGATGAAACAAATGCAAAAGATGCAAAAGGATATGGCGAAAGCTCAGGAAGAACTTAAGGATTTGACAGTGACAGGTACAGCTGGCGGTGAAATGGTATCTGTCGTAGCTGATGGTCATAAAAATATCATCGACGTCATCATCAAAGAAGAAGTAGTGGATCCTGACGATGTCGAAATGATTCAAGATCTCGTCCTCGCTGCAACGAATGATGCATTGAAAAAAGTCGATGAACTTGTTTCAAGTAAAATGGGTAAATTTACGCAAGGTATGAACATGCCGGGAATGTTTTAAACTGTAGGAGGAAATCAATTGCAATATCCTGAAGCAATCAGTCGTTTGATTGAAAGTTTTACGAAGCTACCGGGGATCGGACCGAAAACGGCTGTTCGTCTTGCTTTTCATGTCTTAGACATGGAAGAAGATGATGTGTTGATGTTCGGGAAGGCACTCGTCAGCGCGAAGCGCGATATTTCTTATTGTAGCGTGTGTGGAAACATAACGGACAAAGATCCGTGTTATGTTTGTTCGGATAAACATCGTAATCGGACGGTTGTCTGTGTTGTTCAGGATTCGCGAGATGTGATTGCGATGGAGAAGATGCGAGATTATCAAGGGTTGTACCATGTACTCCACGGGGCGATTAGTCCAATGGAAGGGATTGGACCTGAAGACATTAACGTATCGAGTCTTTTGACACGTCTTCAAGAAGACGAAGCCATTACGGAAATCATCTTAGCAACGAATCCGAACATTGAGGGAGAGGCAACGGCGATGTACTTGTCACGTTTACTGAAACCGACGGGAATTCGTGTGACACGAATTGCACATGGTCTTCCTGTTGGGGGAGATTTAGAGTATGCGGACGAAGTTACATTATCCCGTGCGATGGAGGGAAGACGCGAACTATGAGTTGGTTTCGAAAAAAAATCCGAAACGAATACGATGAGCGTCTCCTTACAGAATTGTCTAAAGCAAAAGAAGACTACTTGATGAAACGTCATCTACTTGAGATTAGTTATGATGATTATGGTGATCTTGAAGCACAAATGAAATTAGCCGAGTCGTTGTATTTCTTCTATATAAGCGAAGCAAAACGAAGACGCGTTTCAATCATGATGAAGTGAACGAGTGAAGGCTGTGAGCCCGAGTGGTTTGCAGCCTTTAATCTGTTCTTAAAAAGAAAAATCGAAAAAAATGAAACTATTTTAATAAAACAGTTGTCATCCCCTAACTATCGTGGTATATTAATTCATGTCCTAAAGAGGACGCACGCTTGAAACGAACGAAAAAAATTCTTTTAAAAAGTTGTTGACTTATCGTTCCAGACTTGGTATTCT
>NZ_JACSMK010000018.1:0-20328 GCF_018618595.1 Exiguobacterium sp. s133 | reverse complement strand
ACGCTTGAATTTGGACATAGAAAAAAGCTCCTTTCAAAAGTAAACAGTTTTTCTTATTTCAACTGTCTACTTTTTGGGGAGCATATCAGTCAGAGGCATGCAAGACCCTGCTCGTTGTCCGCTAGGAGCAAGGAGCAACGGCTTGCGCCTCGCCCGAGGAAAGCAACGAAAAAAGACGCGTTTATCTCCCGCTATCACTTCGTCTATACACTAGAACCACTTCCCTAACTAAGCGGAAGTGGTTCTTTTTGTTCGATCGTAGTCCATCCTTATGCTTTTTCATCCATCTGCCGTAACACTTCGGCCTCGAGTTGCGGTTCCGGTGGCAACCAACCGTCCGGTTTCATGACTTTTTGATCGGATTCTCGGAAGATCGGTTGACCGTCTGGCCCGAGTTTCGCCATGTTCGCGCGTTGAACGATTTCAAAGAGAGGTCCCGGTTCGAGCCCTGCTTCGACAAAGCTACCCATGATGAAGTAAAGTGCGTCCGTCAATGCATCACCTTGACCTACGAGGCGTTCGACGGAAGTCGTCGGATAGGTTTCTTTTAATGATTTTTCAACAGCCCGGTCAATCCCTGCTTTGAGGGAATCGATTGCTGCTAAAAATTCCGCTTCATCCCGAGACGATTGATGCAGAAACTCGACTGCTGCTTCTTCTGTCGTCCAAGTTGCCCGTTTGATGCCACGCTCAAGTTCGAGCGGGGTTGGTCGTTCCGCTCCCGGGTGATTAAATGTTTGATGGAACTGTTTCACGTCTTGAAAATAATTTGGTTGTTTCACACTGTCCACTCCCCTATGTTTACGTTTCATCCATGAACCGTATTCATTTTAACAGGTTTGGACAGATTTCTCGAACGTCCGCTTCATGAATGAACGAGATCAAGCATCTTGATGCCACGCGTGATCAACTCGTCGCGTTCCGGTGACGTCTGCTTCAGGCGCTCGAGATCGTCAAGGAGACGCGGTTGGTCGACTTCATCTGCCAGTTCAAGCAGTTCAAGCCGGAGTAACCAAGCATCCGGTAACTGGACAAGTGTCTGATCAATCAGCTGTGACAGACGCGACTGACTCGCCTGACCTTCACGAATGGACCGGACGGCTTCGAAAATCGGATCAGCTGCCGTCAATGGACGTTCGATCCGTTCAAATTCAACGGTTTCCGGAATCGGTTTTAAGGCTTCGACTTCTGTTCCCGGGAAAGTTGACGTAATCGCACCGATCACGAGATCCAGTTGGTCGAATTGCTCCGTCACACCGTCTTTCGTTAGTCGAACGTCTTTCAGGACAGCGATGGCACGTTTTCCATTCACTTGCTCGATTGCTGCGATATGCCCCGTCAATTGTAACGTCCCTTCCATCCACTCGAGTTGCTCGCCGACTTCGACTTGCTCGAGAACCGCGTTCAATTCTTCTCCGTGCAAGAGTGTAAATCCGTTCGGGTGCTCCGTCTGGGATTGGCCGTCTAACACTTCGCCATTCGCAGCGAGTGCCGTCGGCCCAGTAAATCGAACAAGATCAAGTGTTTCGAATGTTTCTTGTGCTGCCGGAACACCGACGAGCGAAAGACCGGATGCAAAGACGAGCGTCGACAGGTTACCGGACTCGACCGCCTTGATGAGACCGTGGCGTCCACCACGGACGTAAGACATCGTCTGTGCAAACTCTTCTAACGCGTCACGCAGTTGTTCAAAGGACTCACAGACGAACAATTCTTTTTGCATGCTCGTGACGTCATGTTTTGTTGCGAGTGCCTTTTCGAGTGAAAACGGATGTTTCTTGACGGCATCCGTCAAGCAGTGGCGGCTTTCCCCGACTGAGGACAGAAGACCTGCCCCGTAAATTTGCGGGTCGTTAAGATCACCGATTAAACCAAACTCGACCGTCCACCAAAAGAGGCGTGAAATTTCATTGGCTTCCGAAATCCCTGTGACATGGGTCCGTGTTTCCGCGAGTGCGATTTCAGCTTGCTCGATGTCTTCCGGTGTTGAAAATGGACTTTCTTTGACAATCGTTAATTTTTTCAGCGCCTTAAAGACATCATGTTCTGCTTTATGATTGAAGGCATGTGCTCCGATTTCACCGAACCGGCGGACAAATTCAGCGTACGTCGGATTCATCAAAATTGGTGCGTGTCCTGCCGCTTCATGCAGAATGTCCGGTGCCGGCGTGTAAAGAATGTTATCGACCTTCCGAATGTCGGTTGCGATCGGCAGGAGACCGTGTCCTTGGAAGTCGAAGAAGGCGACACCCGGAATCAAACCGTCGACGGCGACCGTTCCCCAACCACCGCGACTGAGGTTCGCCGTCATTTCGCGGACATCAGGAATACGTTCAGGGCTGATTCCTGAAGCAGCAAGCCCTTCGAGGTACGCCGGGTGTGCCGTATGTTGCAATGTATTTAAATTCAAGCGCATGACGTAGCGCCAGACCGCATGATCCGTTGGTGTGTAATCTTCGTAATGCTGTGGTGCGACGTGTGGTTGTAAGTGACTTGGAATGATTGGTGTAGACATATGAAGTTCCCCCTTGGATTAAATTAAACAACAAAAAGTCCCTGTCGGACATCAAGTCCGACAGGGACGACGAAAGCCGCGGTACCACCCTGATAATCCATGCTTCGCACGAATCACTTCATTACGGGATAACGGTTTTCTCCGCTTGCTTCGCAAGAGACTCAGAAACTGTAATTCGATTCAATCTGTGTACACGTTCGCAGCGCCACGTGCTCTCTGAAACAGGGAGATTGTTTCTACTTCGGTTTCGTCCTCGTCTACGTCTTTCGCTCTGTTATGCTGTTACGCTTTTAGCAACTAAAGTGCTGTTAAGAAGGACTATACGCTTACTTTTGGCTTTCGTCAATGGCTTTTTTACGTTTAAACCGATTAAATGTTTTGTCCCGGACCGATTTCTGTTCAATCGATAATGACGTCGCATGCCGTTTTAACGCGCCATGAAGGCGTTTTTCAAAAGCTTCAAGTTCTTGAATCCATTCATTCATCGCGACGACAATCGGTAAAATTTCCATGATTTCTTCTTCTTCGAGCTCATCACGATCGAGAAAAGAATGTTTAACGAAGGCAATATTTTCTTTCACTAAGTCTTCCATCGCGAGCGGTTCTTCCGTCAACAATAAATCATACGTCAACAGGACTTTCTCCTGCCGCTGGGCGATATGCATGACGTGGTAGAACAATTCACTGCGTAAGTCATCGGCGATGTTCGACAGGGCCTGTTCCCGCTCACGGAAACGTTCCGCCGTCGCGACACTCCGTTCCAAGCACGACTGCATGTGTTGTAAGATGATGATGTTACGAAGCAACGGGACATGTTTTTGGCGTGTCCCTCGTACTTCCTCCCGGTGCAAGTTAAATAATTGTTGTGTCTCGCGTAGGGATTTACTCATTTTATCGATTGCCGGGCGATACGGAGCGACCTTCCCTTCAAAAGCGATTGCCCGCGTGACGACGAGCAGCTTCTCAAATAGTTTTGAGGCTTTTTGATAATAAACGTTCCCGTACCGTGGCGGGAAAATCAATGCATTGACACCGAGGGCACACGCAATCCCGAGCATCACGAGTAAATACCGTATCAAAACGATTTGCCATAACGGCTCTGTCGCCCCTTCGACACTCTCCAAGATAACGATGATCATCAAGACGACGTGAGGAATCGTCCGACCGAATCCGAACGCCAGCAGGATGGAAATGGCTGCCATGATGACAATGCCGATTGCAAGTGGGTTCGCAGGATTCGCTCCGAGAATCCATAAGGCGAGTAACGTTAAAAAGGCACCGATCAGGTTGGCCTCCGCCTCTTCTAAAAATTGTTTCCATGTTTGATAAACAGAAGGCAACAATGTCGTTGCTGCCGAAATCCCTGGTAAAATCGGGCTTAAGTTAAAGAGATTGCTAATAACTAATGCCAAAATAACGGCTAGTCCTGTTTTGATGGTACGTGGTCCAATTTGTAAGGATTGACCCCCCATAGTTGATCCCTCCTTCATAATGTAAGTATGCCCTCTATTCTTCCTTTAATATCATGAAAACGCAATAAAAAAATCACCCCCAGCGTACTGAGGGTGATTTCATTTTGATTACGATGCTTTTGTAACTGTTCCAGATGTCATTTCTTTTTTCGCGAGTTCTTGATCGACGAGCGGTTTCTTCCAAAGTGAGAGAATTGCCGCTCCGACAAGTGCACCGATTAAGATAGCACCTGCGTAGCTGAGTGCTGCCATCAATGTGCCTGAAGGGCCGTCGAGTAACGGGAAGACGAATACGCCGCCGTGTGGTGCCGGAAGTAAGACGCCGAAGACGATTGTAAGTGCACCAGCGATTGCTGAACCGATGACACTTGACGGGATGACACGAAGTGGATCTGCTGCCGCGAATGGAATCGCACCTTCCGTAACGAATGATGCACCCATTGCGTAAGCTGCGATACCCGCTTCACGTTCCTGCGGTGTAAATTTCTTACGTGCAAACAATGTTGATGAGAACGCGACGAGAAGTGGTGGCACCATACCGCCTGCCATGACCGCAGCCATGACTTCCGTGTTCCCTGCTGTAAGTGCTGCCGTACCGAAGACGTATGCTGTTTTGTTGATCGGACCACCCATATCGATTGCCATCATCGCTGCGACGAGCATACCGAGGAGGATTGCGTTACCGCCACTAAGTCCGTTAAGTGAATCTGTCAACCATGTCATGAAGGCTGCAACCGGTTCGTTGATGACGAGCAACATGATCATACCGGTAATGAATGAACCGAACAATGGATAAAGCAGGACTGGTTTAATTCCTTCAAGAGCTTTCGGAAGACCTTTCAAAGCTTTAACAAGAACTAGAACTACGTAACCTGCAAGGAAACCGGCAATCAGACCACCGAGGAAACCTGCATTCCCTTGGCTTGCGAGGAAACCGGCAATCAAACCTGGTGCGAGACCTGGTTTATCAGCGATTGACATCGCGATGAATCCAGCAAGGACAGGAATTAAAAGACCGAATGCGGCTTGACCAATCGACATCAATTGACCTGCAAATTGGTTATACGTCGGGTCATCCGGGTTTGACGAGTTGATTCCCCAGAAGAAGCTGATTGCGATTAAGAGTCCACCTGCGACGACGAGCGGTAACATCGCTGAAACCCCACTCATTAAGTGTTTGTAGAATCCACCACGTGCTGGTGTACCGCTGTTTCCTGACCCGCTGCCTTTATAGACAGGAGCGTCCTGTTTGACGGCGCGATCAATCAGTTCCTTTGGTTTACGGATTCCTTGTGCGACTGGTACTTCAACGACGTGCTTGCCATTGAAGCGGTCCATTTCGACTGCTTTATCTGCAGCGACGATGATTGCTGTCGCTTCTTGGATGTCAGCATCCGTCAGACCGTTTTTAACACCTGTCGAACCGTTCGTTTCCACTTTAATCCGGACACCCATCTCTTCCGCTTTTTGACGGAGAGCATCTGCTGCCATATACGTGTGGGCGATTCCTGTCGGACAAGCGGTTACAGCGAGGATGTAAGGTGCGTTTTGATCGACCGTTTCCGGTGTCACATCAACAGGACCTTCTTCTTCCCGTTCCTTCGCTTCAATGGCCGCGATGACTTCATCTTCCGAACGAGCCGAGAGAATCGTGTCACGGAAGTTGTTGTCCATCAAGTAGACTGATAGTTTCGAGAGTGTTTCAAGGTGGGCATTGTCCGCATTTTCTCCAGCTGCAATCATGAAGAACAAGCGACTTGGTTGTCCGTCCAGTGCTTCATAATCAAGTCCTGTCGAACGACCGAACGCGATTGCCGGTGATTTAACGGCAGCCGTTTTTGCGTGAGGAATCGCAATCCCTTCACCAAGCCCTGTCGTACTTTGTGCTTCACGTGCTAAAATCGCCTCACGGTAAGCAGCCCGGTCGTTTAGTTTACCAGCACGATCAAGTACTTCAACAAGCTCATCGATGACGCTTGCTTTTGTATCAGAACGTAAATCCAGTTTAATCGTATCGCGTGTTAACAGATCTGTAATTTTCATGAGTAGTCACACTCCTTTATTATGATTGAATGAGTTCAACGACTTCGACATCGGTCAATAACCGTTCGATGTCTGCTTTTGTACATAATCCGAACGAATACGCGGAAGCACTTCCTGTCGTCACGGCGTACCGGAATGCTTCTTCCGGCGGACGTCCGAGTGCATGACTCGCAACGAACCCTGCGACGAGTGAATCCCCTGCTCCGACCGAGTTGACGAGTTTTCCTTTTGGCGTATTCGCCGTGTAAGCCCCTTGCTTGTTGACGAGCATTGCCCCGTCACCTGCAAAGGAAATAATGACGTTTTCCGCTCCTCGTTCGACAAGCTGTTGGGCGTACGGGACGGCCATTTCTTTTGATGTGATATCGACATCAAAGATTTCCCCGAGTTCGTGATGATTCGGTTTAATCATGAATGGACCGAGCGGCAGCACTTCGAGCATTGCTTCTTTAGTTGTATCGACGGCAAATTTAACACCGCGTTCATTTAATAAGAGTGCAATTTTTTTGTATAAATCATGTGGAAGACTGCTTGGGATACTTCCGGCGAAGACGACGATGTCACCTGACTGCATTGTTTCGAATGTTGCGAGCAGCGTCTCTAGTTCTGCATCCTGAATAACTGGACCTGCTGCATTTAGTTCCGATTCTTGATCGGCACGAATTTTAACGTTAATCCGGGTTTCGTCAGCAATTGGTGTGAAAGCTGTCAGTACGCCTTGTTTTTCAAGTTCACTTCGAATGAATTGTCCCGTACTTCCGCCTAAAAAACCGAGTGCTTCTGTCTCGACGTCATAATTTTTTAAGACGAGTGAAACGTTGATTCCTTTTCCACCTGCTACTTTTTCTGCTTGTTCGACACGATTGACTTGTCCTGCCTCAAATACCGGTAACGATACGTAATAATCGATTGATGGGTTGAGTGTCAGTGTATAAATCATTTCGCGTTCACCACCTCTGTATATTGACTGTATTTCGCTGTTTGTTCGTTCGATGCCATCGTGATAATCGTCGCCGCACGAAGTGGTGCAACGCGACTAAAACTGATTTCATCCAACTTGGTTTCGTCGACCAACACATACGATTTTTTCGCTAACTCAATCGCTGTCTTCTTTACGAGTGCCTCTTCCGGATCTGGTGTCGTAAACCCTTGCGTCGGATGAACGCCGTTCATCCCCAGAAATGCGACATCAAAGTGGTAAATCAACATTCCTTCACGTGCATTGTAGCCGACCAGTGCTTGCGTCGAATGCTTGAGTTGCCCTCCGACGACGAACGTCGGGATACGGTGGTAGAGTAACGTATTCGCAAGAGGAAGACTGTTCGTCACGACCGTAATCGCCTTCTGTTCGAGATAAGGAACGATGGCAAGCGTCGTCGTTCCAGCATCGAGATAGACATACATGCCGTCTTCGATTAAATCAGCCGCCGCTCGGGCAATTTGATTTTTCTCATCGACGAAACGATCTGTTTTCTCGACATAACTCGGCTCATCAATCTGCAGATGGTTTGCCGTCGCTCCCCCGTGAACACGGCGTAAGTGACCAGCAGTTTCCAGTTGTGATAAATCGCGACGGATGGTCGATTCACTAGCTCCCGTCCGTTCGACAATCGTCTGCATTTTGACGACTTCTTCTCGAGCGAGTAGCTCAAGAATCAGCTGATGACGTTTTTTCGTTAACATTGGTTTCCCTCCGCATCTTTAATATAAAGCGTTTACATTTAAAAATCAACCAAAAACGTTCATTTTTTTATTTATTTCTCTAAAAAACATTCATTTTACGACTTTATTCGACAGTAATGTCGATTTCATACTAATTATACATCAAAAACGGTCACAATATGACGGTTTACACAAAAAAACCGTTCAACGAGTGAACGGTTTATAAAGACAGGTAAATCAGCCTTTCAACTTCAGTTAGGTTTGTGCTTTATGCCTTTACTTCATTGCGAAGGTGACCGATTCCTTCAATCGAAACATCGACGATATCCCCTGTCTGTAAGTATACTGGGGGTTTCATCCCATGACCGACGCCAGCTGGTGTCCCTGTCGCAATGATATCTCCTGCTTCGAGTGTCATCCCGCGCGAGACTTCCGTCAAAATCGTCACGATGTCACGAATCATCAACTTCGTCGAACCGGATTGACGCACTTGCCCGTTGACACGCGTCTCGACCAGGACGTCAGTCGGATCAAACGTATCCTTCGTGACGATAACGGGACCGAATGGACAAAAACCATCAAGCGACTTCCCGCGGAAAAACTGGACGTGTTCTTTTTGAAGGTCACGCGCCGTCACATCATTGACGATGCTGTAGCCAAAAACGTGGTCCAGTGCATTTTCAGGTGTCAAATCACGCCCCGTCGTCCCGATGATGATGGCGAGTTCGCCTTCATAGTCCAGCTGATTCGTTAAATCAGCATGGCGTTCAATGGAATCGAACGGCCCGACGATTGCACTCGGCGCCTTCGTGAACAATACAAATTTCCCTGCCCCTGCCGTATCCATTTCTTTAATATGGTCGGCATAATTTTTACCGACACAAATGACGTTACGCATCGGAACGTACGGCGCGAGCAAGCGGACATCTTCTGTAATCAATGGTGCGATGTCTAAATCAACATCCATCTCAAACCCCCGTGTGATGACTTCGAGCAATGAATCCGTATAGGCTTGTGTCGTCACGTCATACCGGTGTCCGTCCGACTCCACACCAATCCGTTCCCGTCCTTCTTGTTCAAATCGAAACCATTTCATGAAAACTCCCCCTTTTTTCTTAGTATACCGTTCACCCGGTCATGTATACAAAAAAACCGTCAAGATTTTCATCCTGACGGTCCTTCATTATGCAATCCGGTGCGCTAACCGATCGATTAATGCTTGTGATTCTTCATTTAATGCAACGAGTTCTACTTTCGTCCCTGCTGCCTGATATTTCAAGACAACCGTTTCAATTGCTTCCGTCGCGGAATCATCAAATAAATGGGCGTTCGTAAAGTCAATGACGACTTGTTTCATTTGTGCATCGGCTACGATATCAAACTGTTCAGTAAATGTCGTCGTCGAGGCAAAGAAAATCGGTCCATTGATTTGATACGTGACTTGATCGTTTTCAACACGACGTGTCATGTTGATGCGCGAAATTTTTGACGCAAAGAGAATCGCTGCAAGCAAGATTCCGACGAGTACCCCCATCGATAAATCATCCGTCAAGACCGTCACGATGACTGTCGCGAGCATGACAGCAGAGTCACTTTTCGGTGAATTCTTCAACATTTTGAATGAACCCCAATCAAAGGTCGCATACGATACAAAGAACATGACACCGACGAGTGCCCCCATCGGAATCGTCATTAATAAGTCATTCATCGTGACCATCAGCAGCATCAAGAATGCTCCTGCTGTAAAGGTCGATAGACGACCACGTCCACCTGATGTGACATTGATGACCGATTGACCGATCATCGCACAGCCCGGCATCCCGCCAAAGAATCCAGCAACGATGTTTGCGATTCCTTGTCCACGTGATTCCGTCGCCTTGTTTGATGTCGTATCCGTCATCTCATCAACGATTCGTGCCGTCAAGAGTGACTCGATCAAACCAACGAAAGCGAGTGATAAGGCATACGGGAAAATGATTTGTAACGTCTCGAGTGAAAACGGAACGTTCGGTAAGAAAAAGCTCGGTAGTGACGCAGAAATTTGTCCCATATCACCGATGACGCGCGTATCAAGTGAAAAGACGACCGTCAAAATCGTCATAATCGTGATCGCGACGAGTGGTGCCGGCAGTACTTTTGTAAAGCGCGGGAAAATTAAGATGATGGCGAGCGACGCTGCGACCATTGCGTACATGATCCAGTTTTGTCCTTCGAACTGCGGCAGTTGTGCCGAAAAAATTAAAATCGCTAACGCGTTAACGAAACCAACCATGACGGAACGCGGAATGAAGCGAAGTAATTTCGCAACGCCTAAAAAACCGAGCACGATTTGAATGACCCCGGCGAGAATCCCGGCAGCGAGTAAATAGTCGACGCCATGATCTTTGACGAGTTGGACGACGACGAGTGCCATCGCACCTGTCGCAGCTGAAATCATTCCCGGTCGACCACCGGCGATTGAGATGATGATCGCAATAATGACGGAAGCATACAGCCCGACCATCGGGTTAACGCCAGCAATCAAGGAAAAGGCGATTGCTTCCGGAACGAGTGCCAAGGCGACGACGATTCCAGATAGAATGTCTGTTTTAGGTTGCAGCAGCCATTCCTTTCTCCATTGTGAAAACATATAATTCCTCATTTCTTTTTTTGTCTATTTCCTATCATAGTACCTTTTTGGGACGCAAACAAGACTCATTGTGATTTTGTCCGGATCATCACGATTTCATCGACCATTTCTTTATACGTCGCCATGATGTCCTGTCCACAGAAGATTGGATCCTCGTCGAGCGTATCGAGGGCACGACGGAGGAGATGAATTTTTGGTTTTTTTCGTTCGAGCAGTTCTTCATAGACAAAATCAAGCACTTCGTTATGTGCTTCCCTTGAAGCGTCTGAAATCGCCGACAAGCCAATCAACCGTTTCATGTGTTCATTTGTTTTTACGAACAGTTCTTTCCGGATGACGACCTCATCTTGCGGACGATCGAGCCAAACGGAGAGGAAACGTGGTGGAATCAATTGTTCTTCCGTTCGACTGACGTCGTCGACGAAATGTGTCAACCGATTAAAGACGTAACGGACGACCCGCTCCGGTTGTGTATTTTTTTCCGATTGACGGAAAAAATACATCGCGTATTGGAGCATCCCTGTATAAAGGACGGCGAAGTCAAGCAAGTATGGTGCTTTTTCCTCGCCAAACAAATCACGCATCCGGTGATAGGTCCATTCGATTTCAAGTAATCGGTTCTTTTCCATGAACGCCTTCAGTTCTTTTTCGTTCGAAGCGACAGCTTCTTCAAACAAGGTATAGAGCTTATATTTTTGCATCAGTTCAAGGTAACAGTTACCTTGTTGGATGAATGTCTCATAATCCGACACGTCGCGTCCGACCAAAATGTCTTTTCGAACATTACGCATTTTTTCAAAGACGACGTTAAATACGTCGATGAACAATTCGTTTTTCGATGAAAAGTAGTTATAGAACGTCCCTTTCGAGACATTACTGTGCTCGAGAATATCTTGAATCGATGTGGACTGGTATCCCTTTTCGACGAACAGACGATATGCAGCATCCAGGAGTTGTTTCTTTTTTGGGTTCATTTTCTAATCCCTCTTCTAGTAAAAGATCTTTTTGAGTACATTCGATTTTACCTCAATCTTTTTTATTTTAGTGTATAAAGCAAATAATTTGTAATGTTTTGCTTCAGGCGGTAAGATAGCTAAGTTGTAGAATTGAAGTATAACAAATTAGACACGTAGTATAAAAGGAGCATAACGAAATGCAATCAACCAAGCAATCATCTCGACTTTATCTTATTTTAGCTGTCCTCATGGCAGGCGCGTTCGTTGCCGTCCTCAACTCGACGCTATTAAATATCGCCTTACCTTCCATTATGGTTTCGCTCGATATTCAAACCAGTACGGCCCAGTGGCTGACAACGGGCTATATGCTCGTCAACGGCATCATGATTCCGACGTCTGCCTTTCTCGTCCAAAAATTCTCAACCCGCCAGCTGTTTCTAACGGCGATGAGCTTATTTACGATTGGAACCATCGTCGCGGGTCAAACGGAGCTCTTCCCTGTCTTACTCGGTTCACGGATGTTACAAGCATCTGGTTCTGCTATCATGATGCCTTTATTAATGAACGTCTTGATCACCGGCTTCCCAATCGAGAAACGCGGACAAGCGATGGGGATTTTCGGACTCGTCATCACATTTGCACCGGCAATCGGTCCGACCCTGTCCGGTTGGGTGCTTGAGCATTACGAATGGCCGATGCTGTTCCACATCGTGACACCGATTGCTGCACTTGTTCTTGTTCTTGGTTTCTTCTTACTAAAAAAAGAAGTCGTCACAAGCAGTTTACGCATCGATCGCCTGTCACTCGTGTTGTCCAGTTTTGGATTCGGGGGCTTGTTGTATGGATTCAGTTCAGCCGGTTCAGCCGGTTGGGGATCATTCGCTGTCATCGGCTCCTTAACAGTCGGCGTCATCAGTCTCGTCTCATTCATTATACGACAATTACGTCTCGACGAACCGATGCTTGAATTCCGGATTTTTAAATATCCGATGTTTGCTTTATCACAAGGGATTTCGATGGTCCTTAACATGTCGATGTTCTCGGCGATGATCTTGATGCCGATTTATGTCCAAACGATTCGCGGGATTTCCCCGTTCCACTCTGGACTCTTGATGTTACCCGGTGCACTCGTCATGGCGTTTATGTCTCCGATCACAGGTCGCTTGTTTGACCGGTTCGGTGCCCGGGTGCTTGCCATCATCGGATTGTCGTTGACAGTCTTAACAACGTTCTTCTTCAGTCGTTTGACGGCAGATACAGCGTATTCGTTCCTCGTCATCATGTACACATTACGTTTCCTCGGAATCTCAATGGTGATGATGCCCGTCATGACGAACGGTCTCAATCATATTCCACAACATTTGACACCGCACGGTACGGCACTCAACAATACGTTATCGCAAGTATCAGGAGCAATCGGTTCCGGCTTACTCATTTCCGTCATGACATCACGGACAGCGAGTTACGCAACGGATCTTGCTGCGAACGCAACACCGACGACAGCACCGAAAACGATCATGACACAAGCAATGGTCGAAGGGATTAACGATACGTTCTTCATCGCGACATTGCTCGCCTTGTTCGCCTTAATCCTTTCGTTCTTCATTAAAAAGCGTCCATCGGAAACATTATCGGTCGTCAAACCGGTCGCCGAAAAAAAATATGCGTAACGGTAGCTTTCGCTTCCTGCCGTTATGAATGAAAAGAATAGACATGAAAACGCCGATGACTCCGGATGAAACATGGGAGCATCGGCGTTTTTTTGTTGTCTGCAATCCGTCCGCTATCTGTTCTTGATATACTCCTCAATCTGTTTGGCGGAGAGAATCCGCTGGTTCGTACTGCCACGGATGGCAAGGCTCGTATCATGGAGCTGCTCCATGTAAGGTCCGTCAATCAGACAATCCAGTTGCCGTAAGATTCGACACGCGCGTTCATCTTTAACTAAGTCTTCAATCCGATACCCGGTGAACAAATAAATCTCATAGTCCGGTCGCAATAAGAGGACGAGCTGTTCGAGTGCCTCGCGTTGCACGAATGGTTCACCCCCCGACAGCGTAATTCGTTTTGATCCGATTTCCTCGACCCGTTTGATGACGTCAGGAGTCGAGTAGGTTGTACCTGCTGCAAGCGACCACGACGATGGATTATGACAGCCTCGGCACCGATGTGGACATCCGGCGAAAAAGATGACCGTCCGTAAGCCGGGACCATCGACGACCGAATCAGCGACGATGGATAGCAGTCGTACCATGGTAGACCCGGTCCTGTTCTTCCGCCCGTTTGGCTTCATTCCAGCGTGCCATCGTCCCGACGAGATATCCCGTAATCCGCCGAATCCGTTCAATGTCTTCTCCGCCACAGACCGGACACGTCTGCTCGATTGTCTGTTCCGTCCGACAGGTCAAACAACGATCGATTGGATGATTGATTGAGCCATAGCCAATGCCTTCTGCCACCATCATCCGGACGATATCCTCGACGGCTTGCGGATTTTCTGCGAGCGCTCCATCCGTCTCGACATAGGTGATATGTCCTCCGTTACAAAGGGCATGAAACGGCGCTTCGAGGCGAATCTTTTGACGCATCGTTACAGCTGCCGTCACTGGAAGATGGAACGAGTTCGTATAGTAGGTTTTATCCGTCACACCGGCAATCAAACCAAACTTTGCGACATCATGCGCCGTGAATTTTCCAGACAATCCTTCCGCCGGTGTCGCAATCAGTGAAAAATTCAATCCCGTCTCATCCCCGAATTGATCGACAACGTTACGCATCGTCTGAATCAACGCCCGGCCGATGTTATGGGCAATCGCTGAATCGCCGTGATCATGTCCCGTCAAAACGACGAGCGCTTCCGCGAGACCAATGAATCCGACCGAAAGCGTCCCGTGACGCAGGACCGGCTCAACGCGATCGGTCGGTTGAAGCGTCTCCCCGTCGCGCCAGACGTGTTGATAAAGAAACTGAAATTCTTCCGCCCGTCGATTCGCTTGGTACTGATAACGCTCGAGCAGCTGTTCGCAAGCAAGTTTCGTATAATCAGTCAATGTCGCAAACATATGATCGACCGTTTGACTCGTCAAGGCGAGACGAACGAGGTTCACACTCGTAAACGACAGATTTCCCCGCCCCGTCACGGAAGCTTCTCCTTGACGATTTTCGAAAACACGCGTCCGGCAACCCATGTAGGCAACTTCTTCTGTTGTCTTGCTGACGTTGAACGGGGCATCTAAAAATGCAAAGTTCGGAAACAACCGTTTTCCCGTGACTTTTGTCGCAAGCTGAAATAAATCGTAATTCGGATCACCCGGATTTAACGTCACACCTGCTTTGACTTTAAAAATCTGAATCGGAAAGATGGGCGTTTCCCCTTTTCCGAGACCTGCCAGTGTCGCCTCAAGTAAGGCTTTTGTTAGCATCCGACCGTAAACTGAAGTATCCGTCCCGTAATTAATCGAGATGAAGGGGACTTGTCCGCCACCACGTGAGTGCATCGAATTCGTATTATAGATGAAGGCTTCACATGCTTGATAGGTAATCTCGTATGTCTCTTGGCGCGCATATCTCGCGCGACGTGCCTTCGACCAGCTCGGAGCAATCTGATTAATTTTCT
The DNA here is from genome assembly GCF_018618595.1 of Exiguobacterium sp. s133. Taxonomy (NCBI): domain Bacteria; kingdom Bacillati; phylum Bacillota; class Bacilli; order Caryophanales; genus Exiguobacterium; species Exiguobacterium sp. s133. Next base: position 5,435 of record NZ_JACSMK010000018.1, on the reverse strand, counting down.
TCATTTGACGTGCGTATGTTTTCTCGACGAAGGGAGCTAAATCGGTATCAAAATTCGGAAAGGCTTGCCCGCCATGCTGCATGTTTTGATTCGCCTGCATAATGATCGCAGCGAGCGCCATCGCAGAACGGATATCTTGTGCCGGACGAATCGACCCGTGACTCATCTGGAACCCGTTCGTCAGCAAGCAGCCTAACGGAATTTGAGAACAGGTCGTCGTTCCCGTGACATAGTAGTCAGCGTCATGGATATAGAGGATATTGTCCGCCAACGCTTGTTTAACACGAGGCGTCACGAGCAAGTCTTCCATCATCGCCCGCGCCGCCGTACTCGCGATCCGGTTTAACTTCGCGAGTGGTGCTTTGCCATCGATGTTGGCATTTTCTTGGACATGGTTAGTCGTTGGTTCCTCAATCACTTGTCGGTACAAGGTGTTCACTTCCATCACTATCACTCCCTAGATATCGCTTTATTTCTGTCTGTACGACTACTATATCTAGGAAGATTCGGCAGCAGCAATCCCTGCATACTTTTGATTTTTTGCAAGTAAACGTGCTAACTTTTCACGAAATGGTTGTAGAATTTACGTATTCTTCAGCTCCAGGCACGCTTTTTGAACTTTCGGCGTACTATGAGGATTCTCACGACCGTCGAGCCACTCCGTCAAAAACAGAACATCTTCCGGATACATATGTTCAATTGTTCCGAGTTGCGCACGCGACATCCACGCCACCTGTTCAATCGTTTCGTCCGGGTCGTTGATTCCACGGCTCTTCCCAGTGGACGTGACTTCGAAATATGTCGTCTCGACTTGAATCGTTTGGATGACGGTCTGTTTCGTAAACAGATTTTGTTTGATCTTCACCGGATACCCGGTCTCTTCCATGACTTCCCGCACACAGCATTCGCCTGCCGTCTCTCCCGGCTCGATTCCACCGGACGGGACGGCCCACGCCTCAGAACCATAACTTTTGACCATCAATACTTGATTTTCCTCATTGACACAAACTGCTGCTGCACCGTACCATTCTCGCATCGTTTAATCCCCTTTCAGCTACTCGTTTCTGTTTAGTCATTCGCGATGACTTTAAACATCCCCTACAAAAAAACTGCCGCTCCAACAAAATGAATTGTTGAAGAGACAGGTAGCCTGCTTACTTTTTAGTTGCGTTCGGTAACATGACTTTAAAGAGTGCCCCGTCGCCTAAGACGGACTCGACTTCAATCGTTCCGTCATGCTCGCGGACGATTTCTTTACAAATCGACAATCCGAGTCCCGTTCCGCCAATTTTACGACTATCCGAGTTGTCGACGCGATAAAACTTACTAAACAGGTGCGGCGTCGAACTGACAGGAATCCCGACACCAAAATCACGGACACTCAGTTCGATGTTTGCATCATGCTCGAGTAAACCAATGATGATATCACCGCCGTCCGGCGAGTACTTCACGGCATTGTTTAATAAATTACCGAGGAGTTGCTTCATGCTGTTGCGATCGGCTTCTACTAGGAATGTCTGCCCTTGATCCGCATCGAGTTGAAGGTTGTGCCGTTCCGTCGTCGCCTGATGAAACTGAATTTGCTCTTTGACGACATCGAGGAGATTAAATACCTCTTTCTCGTATGACTGCTTGCCTGATTCCATTCGTTGTACATTCAAGAAATCACTGACGAGATCAGTCAGGCGTTTTGATTCGTCATGAATTGTCTGTAAATACCGTTTACTCCGATCCGGACCTAAATCCCGTTTTAACATCAGCTCGGTAAAACCATAAATGGACGATAAGGGTGTCCGTAGTTCATGCGAGACCGTTGAAACGAGTTCGGACTTCATTCGGTCGACTTCTGTTTCAGGCGTTACATCCCGGAAGACGAGGATTGTCCCGATTGGTTGTCCCTCATGAACGATTCCTTCAGCATAGACTTGAATAAAGTATGTGCCGTCGTCAATCGATAAAGAAAACATGTCTGTCGGAATCTGACCAGCGAGGACCTTCTCGAAATACATTGCGAATGCCTCTCGTTGATCCATCTGTTCGAACATCGTCTCGGGATTCACTTCAAGAAACGTCGTCATATCTGTTTCTTCCTCAATCTGAAGCGACTGGAAGATTTCAAACAATGCTCGGTTACCGAGTATCACTCGTTCTTCATATTTGACGTATAATATCGCTTCTCGGACAGAATTTAACAGTTGCGCCGTTTCAGCCCGCTCATAGTCCATCTGTTCATATAACGTCATCCGCATCCGTGAAATTGCAATCTGTTTTGCGAACGATGCCAGTTCGGTGATGTCATGTTCCGTGAACGCTTCATCAAATCGTGCTAAATAAAGGCAAGCAATCAATTCATCTTTTGCCGGGTCCATGATTGGAATGACCGCTTCATGAATGTAGTACGGGTAACCTAGCAACCGATCTTCGGTCACTTGCTTCGTCGATTGTGCACTTTCTTTTGAGACCATGACCCGTTTCAACAGTAACGATTCCGTTTTTAAGCTCTCTTGCTGCTCATCGGTCATCTCTTTTGGTACAACCGACGTAATCTCATTATTCTTGATGAACAGTAATGCCCCGAACTCCGTTTTCGTCAAACGGACAATCGTACTGATGACGGAAGAAAAATCAAATAAACTTTCTTTGGAAGCCAATGTCTCAATCAATTCATTCCGATCTTTCAAGTGCAATTCATTCGATCGTGTTGCCGTCAAAGACTGTTCGAGTTCTCTTTGCTTACCGGTCAAATCATCTTGTTTTTGTTCGAGCTCCTGATTTTGTCGTGATAGATCGGTATGTTGGGACGAAATTGAATCGGCCATTTCGTAAAAGGAGTCAGTTAATTGACCGACTTCGTTATTCGATTGGCGGTCATATTCTAAGGAAATCGACTTCCCTTCTGCAAGACGGTGACTTTTCTTCGTCAGCTCTTGCAGCTGTTCCGTCAACCGATTGATGATCGGTCTGACGATGAACACAAGACACAAAATGAAAATCAGTAAGTTCAAAAACCAGAACCATTGTGTTTTCTCTAATTGGTCGAGTACTTGACGTTTCGTCTGACTTGCTGCGCCGTCGATATATAGGTAGCTCGCAAATGACGTCAATGCCCCAATCGCGAATACCCCATAAAAAATCGCCATCAGTTGTCTTCCTATCTTTTCGGTCATCCAGTTTCTCATAAAAAAATCCCCCTACTTATCTTCAAAAAATACAGGGATGTCTTTAACCCATCTCGTACCTCCCTGTTAATTCCCTGAATTCGGGTGAATCAATCATCAAAAGAGACGTTTACGACATGGCGGTGCTATATGCAGGTCACAACTTAGCGCAATCGCATCAACTACCCCTTGCTTCGTCAGTCGATCAGTCTGGATGTGTTGATTGAAAAGCGGATCAGTCAATGCTTGAATGCGGGCATCTGCTTGCTGCCCTCCCCAGGAATCCGGTCGTTCAAATCGCCGAAGTAAACGTCGTTTGACCGTAGTCGTAGAAGCCATCAATGAAACATGATGGACGAGATGCCCCCGTCGTCTTAATTCACCTACGATTTCATCAAAATAGATCGGGTTCGTCACAGTCATCGGTACAATGATCGTCCGATTGCCGGATTGATTGCTTCGTTCGAGAATCACCCGCGTCAGTTCCCGCCACAACGGTTCATCTTGAAAATCGCTATACGTGCGTGTCGACGGTAATTGTTCTCTCAACAACTGACCGACTGATTCCGGATCGAAGATATCAGATCCCGGTATTCTTTTTTGTAATCCCTTAGCCGCCGTCGTTTTTCCTACTCCAAATGTCCCGTTAATCCAGATAATCATGATTTCCCCGTCTCCCCTTTTCCTAGCATGATGTACATACGAAAAAGCCGTCCCGCCGGTTTCAACCGTCGGACAGCTTTACAGAAATATTAATAAATAAACTGAATGATGAAAGGTGCCAGGACACTCGCAAAAATCGCTGTCAAGACCATCGTCAGCAATCCGACCGCACCCTCCCGCTGGTCGAGTGTCATCGATTTTGTTGCACCCATGACATGGGCAATCGAAGCCAGTCCGACACCCCGACTGACGAAGTGACGAATCTTTAATCCCGTCATCAAGCGTGGACCGACAAGTGAACCGACGAGCCCTGTCATCAGGACGAACGTCGCGGTTAAGGTCGCCGTTCCACCCGAACGCTCAGAAATCGACAAGGCGACGGGCAACGTGACGGATTTCGGGAGCAGTGCCAGATTCGTCGTTCGTCCGAGATGTAACAACAGTCCGAACAGGATATCTGACGTCAAGGCGATGCTCGTCCCGATGACGACCCCTAGCCCGATTTCCGGCAAGAAACGCCGAACGTGGTGACGGACCGTATAAAGCGGAATCGCGAAGGCGGTGATGGCAGGACCGAGCATTTTCGTCAAATACTGTCCGCCAGTCATATAGGTCGCGTGGGATACACCCGTCAATGATAAAATCAAAATCATTGTTGCCGTCACGGTCAAAATCGGTAACGTCCAGACTCGTGGATACCGCCGATACCCGGCAAATCCAATCAAAAAGATAACAATCGTCAGAATCAACCAAAATAGTGCCTTAATCACGTGGCGTCACCCCATCTTTTCGATGAGCAAGCCGATCGACGATGTAGGCAGAACCGACGAGCGTCAGCAAGCTACTCATGATGACGATCAATACGATCTGTAAGCCGTTCTGGCGTAAGAATACCGCATAGTCCATGATTCCCGACAATGCCGGAACGAAGAACAACGGCATGATGAGCAGCAACAGCCGGCCGCCCCGTTCAACGTGTTTGACTTGGACGACCTTTGCCTTGAGCGCTAAATAGAGCAACAAAAGTCCGACGATATTCCCCGGTAACGCTAAGTCAAAGCTTTTACTGATCAGTTCACCGATTGTCGCAAAACAAGTGATCAGGATCACTTGCCCAATCAATGAAAGAAGTGTGCGCATTTTTGTAGACATAATTCCTTTTCCCCTTGTATAAACCGAATTCACTGTTCATTATCCGCTTCTGTTTGTGAACAATCAATGAAATGAGTCAATTTGTTTGATGTAATCGTTCTCACACGAATTGAAAGGACTTCTTGATACAGTACAGCTTTAAGCATCAAGAACTGTTGTTGAACAGACGAACGTGTATGAAGCGATTCAAGACGAAACACGCTCTAAAATGTCTTTTTTTCGGTGTAATCCCAAAAAGCTTCGCTTTTGCGTTGACTCCTATGGGAAAATGCGCATTTTCACGCGATCAGCGTGTAGACAAACTCTTATGAAGCGTGAACATGCGATAACGAAAGACAATCCGGTCGCGCTTCCCTGTCTCGCCTCGTCTTCAAAGCGATTCGAGACGGATTGCGCCCTAAACCGTCTGCATGACTGGCTTTCCGTCATAGTGTTACCTAAAAAGCGTCACGTTTCGTTGAC
>NZ_JACSMK010000017.1:0-36261 GCF_018618595.1 Exiguobacterium sp. s133 | reverse complement strand
GGAAGACAATTAGGAAGGAAAGAGAGAGCAAAAAAAAAGATGGGAAATCACATTCAAGTGACCTTCCATCTAGTTTGTCTACACGCTGAAAGGAGACCACAAGGGTCTCCTTTTGAAACTGCTTATTTTTTAGGTGATTTCATCGAACCACTCATTGAACGCATCACTTGGTTGACTTTCTTTTGTGATGGCTTTTGACCCATTTGCATCATCAATGTCTTAATCATATCTTCGTTGATTGGCGGGTTTTGCTCCAAATAGTTCATCATGTATCGACGAGCGATATAGAAACCAAGGGCGACACCTGCTACCAAGCAAAGAAGGGCAATTAAAATCCAAATCCATGTAGCCAAGTTGCTTCCTCCTCTAACTTAAAACGTCGCTTTTTACTATACTATAATTCTAACCGTTTGCATAGATAATGCATGAAAAAGGTGCGCATGAACGCGCACCTGTTCCACTTATCCGAGTTGCTTGACTGTTTCCAAGATATTTTCGACAGACATGCCGTACTCTTTTAATAGAAGGTCTCCTGGAGCCGATGCGCCGAAACGATCGATTCCGATGACTTGTCCTTCTGTTCCCACGTACTTGTACCAACCGAGTGACGCGCCTGCTTCGATCGCAAGACGTTTCGTGATCCGTTTTGGTAAGACAGATTCTTTGTACTCAGCTGTTTGCGCTTCGAACAACTCCCATGATGGAAGTGAAACGACCGCAACCTTTTCACCCAGTTGTTTTTGTGCTTCGACGAGCAAGTGAACTTCTGAACCCGTTCCCATCAAGATTGTATCTGCTGTGTTTACGTCACCTGCGATGACATAACCACCCTTTTCAGCACCTTCGACTGTCGTGCCTTCAAGTTCAGGTAAACCTTGACGTGTCATAACGAGCAACGTCGGTTTGTTTTTCGATTGAACAGCTGTTTTCCAAGCGGCAATCGTTTCTTTTCCGTCTGCCGGACGATAGACCGTCAAGTTCGGCATCGCACGGAAACTCATCAAGTGTTCGACTGGCTCGTGTGTCGGACCATCTTCTCCCACTGCGATCGAGTCATGCGTCAAGACGAAGATTGATTGAATCCCCATCAATGCTGCAAGACGGACTGCCGGGCGCAAGTAGTCTGAGAAAACGAAGAATGTCGCACCGTAAGGGATGACGCCACCGTGAAGTGCCATTCCGTTGACAGCTGCTGCCATCGCGAACTCACGGACACCGAACCAAATGTTACGGCCGCTTGGATCGATATCGAAGTCAGCTTCGCCTTTTAGCATCGTGTTGTTCGAACCAGCTAAGTCAGCTGATCCCCCGAAGATTGATGGGATGTTTTTCGCAAGAGCGTTTAAGACTTCTCCACTCGTCTGACGTGTTGCTTTTTTCGATGTCAGATCATATGTCGGAAGATCTGCTTCCCAGTTGCTCGGCAATTCATTGTTGATCGCTTGAACAAGCTCAGCGTGCAATTCCGGATGTGCTGCTTTGTATTGCTCCATTTTTTCCGTCCATGCTGCTTCTGTATCAGCGCCACGTTTTTCGATGCGCTCCTCGAACAAGTCTTTGACTTCTTCCGGTACATAGAATTCTTCATGATCCCAAACGTAGCTTGCTTTCGTCAACTTGATTTCCGCATCGCCGAGTGGTGCACCGTGTGAAGCCGATTTCCCTGATTTGTTCGGCGAACCGAATCCGATAACCGTTTTGACTTCGATCAATGTCGGTTTTGTTGTTTCCGCTTTCGCCGCGTCGAGTGCTTTTGAAATCGAATCGATATCCGTTCCATCTTCAACACGGATGACTTGCCAGTTGTATGCTTCAAAACGTTGTTGGACGTTTTCAGAGAATGACTTGTCCAAGTCGCCATCAAGCGAGATATCGTTTGAATCATACAGGACGACGAGTTTACCAAGACCTAAATGTCCTGCGAGTGAAGCCGCTTCTGCAGAGACACCTTCCATTAAATCACCGTCTCCGCAAATGCCGTATGTGAAGTGGTCCACGACGTTTAGGTCGTCACGGTTGTATTTCGCTTCGAGGTGACGTTCTGCCATCGCCATCCCGACAGCCATCGCGATGCCTTGTCCGAGTGGACCAGTCGTCGCATCGACACCTGCTGTGTGACGGTATTCCGGGTGACCCGGTGTTTTTGAGTTCCATTGACGGAATGACTTCAAGTCATCCATCGCGAGGTCGTATCCTGATAAATGGAGGAGTGAGTAGAGAAGCATTGAACCGTGTCCTGCTGAAAGTACAAAACGGTCACGGTTAAACCATTCTGGATTTTTAGGGTTGTGGTTCATATGATCCGCCCATAATGTAAATGCCATCGGTGCTGCACCCATCGGCATTCCCGGGTGGCCCGAGTTCGCTTTTTGTACTGCATCAATTGATAAGGTACGAATCGTATTTACTGCTAGTAATTCTACTGTTGTCATGTTCGTCAAAACAATCATCCTCTCTCTTTTTCACAAATTCTATATCATTTTAGCACACACAGAAATGTGATACAACTTTTCTAAATAGTATGTCACATTAAAATGAATGCGCTCTCTATTGCCCTTTTCAAGCGACTTTCATGATACACATTACTGATTTTCCCATTAAAAAAGCTACCTCGCTCACGGATTGAGCGACGCAGCTTTCATTCATACAAAACTTGCTTACTGTTTATTGCGTTCTTCTTCTTGTGCTTGCTTCAATTTTTCAGGCGTAACATCCGTTCCTTCTTCATCAACGATTTTGATGCCCATCATTTGATTTTTGAACGAACCACGAAATGCTTCTAAATAGGCCGTTCTTAATTCTTTTTGTTCCGCCGTCTCAGCTTCCGTTAACGGTTCGACTTTTGATTTATTGGCAAGTTCATTAATTCGATCGAGTTGTTCTTGTGATAACATAATATCCCTCTTTCTCTTTGACTCAACGCGGAGCACTTTAATAGTAACCTTACTGTAAAAGACCCGAAAAAAAAAAGCAAGTTTGTCGCGTCAAGATGACACAACACCTGCTTTCATTCATAAGACTGGACAACTTCTTTATATTCAAGATAACGCCGATTGACCGTCGCTTTCGAAATATCATGCCCCATGCCGCGTAAGGTCGTCGCGATGTCAGCAAACGTCAAACCAAGTTCACGTAATCGAACGATTTCTTCAATCGGGACTTCCTTTCGACTGCGGCCGGCATTCTCGCCTTGCCGATTGAGATTTTGTTCGGGTCTAAAACCATTATCGACAGCCCGTCGCATGCCGCGTGCGATTTTTGCATTGTGGAGCTTACGCTGGTATTCCTCAACGAGTGAAACGATTTCGAGGACCATCGCTTCCGCATCTGCCAGTTGGTATTCACCGTCTGACTCCATCGTCATCAACTGGACATCATGTTTTTTGAACGTATGCAAAATCGCGATTTTGGCGTTTCCTCGTCCGATTCGTGTATCGTCCGTCACGAGCACCGCTTCCACCAGATGACGCGTTACATAATCAAGAACGGTCAACATCCCTTCTCGCTCTACATCATAGCCACTTTCTTTTTCGACGATGATATCTATGATTTCAAATCCTTTTGTTAAAGCGAGTCCCGACAGTTCTGCTCTTTGCCGCTCCAGTGAGCTCTCTTGTGCTTCTTTTTCCGTCGAGACGCGACAGTAGATTACTACTTTCATCGTACCTCACACCCCTGTTCGTTCATTCAACAACTTTTATATTCTGTCATTGTTGTGCGATTGGTACAACGATTTTGTCTTTCGAAATGACATGTTTTGTTTCGAGCTCATTGTTCTTGATCAGCCAGTCGATGTATTCTTGATTCGTCATCGAACCATCATTGTAGACTTCAGCTACTTGTTCGACTGTTACGTTCTCATCTACCGTGACTGACGCCGTAAGTAATCGGTGGACCTTTTCATCCGGTCGTGGTGTTAAAAGAAAAAGAATGAAAGCAAAACTGAGCGTATAAAACAGAATTGAAAAGGCATGAGTACGAATAGAATGAATCATCATGAATCCCTCCAAATAGGTTATTAGAATAAATGTTCTCGGAACAATTGTTCGCATAATCTATAATAAACACAGAACCAGTGTTCGGTCAATACAAAAACATCGAACAATTGTTTGTGCGCTCATTTGTTCTATGTTATAGTAATTCTAGAAACATATATTCCTAAATCCTAAAAAAACCAATCCGGAAAGAGGTGGCAATTCGTATGCGGAAAATGTCTAAACGTCAACAAGAAATCCTTGACTACATCATCGCTGAAGTGAAGTTAAAGGGCTATCCACCTTCAGTTCGCGAAATTGGTGAAGCTGTTGGTCTTGCTTCAAGCTCAACGGTACACGGTCATTTGGATCGTCTAGAAAAACGTGGACTGATTCGCCGTGACCCGACGAAACCACGCGCGATTGAAATATTGCTTGATAAACCTGAAGAAATCAACGAAGCGATCGTCCATGTCCCCGTTATCGGCAAGGTAACTGCCGGACTTCCGATCACTGCGATTGAAAACATAGAAGAGCATTTCCCACTCCCTGCACATTATGTAGGAAATGAAACCGTCTTTATGTTGACGATTGATGGCGAATCGATGATTAATGCAGGTATTCTTGATGGCGATCGTGTTATCGTGCGTCAACAAAACACAGCAGAAAACGGGGAGATTGTCGTTGCGATGACCGAAGATAGTGAAGCGACAGTCAAACGGTTCTTCTTAGAAGATCAACAGGTACGTCTTCAACCAGAAAATGACTCGATGGACCCGATGTATTTCGATAACGTGTCGATTCTTGGCAAGGTCATCGGCGTTTACCGGACGATTCACTAAGAGAGGGACCAGCTAAGCTGGTCTTTTTTCATGCCTTCTGGAAATGTACATGATACGGTCAACTCCGTTGCCCTAACGGGATATGTTGTTTATTCGGTCGCAACGAACCAAACGGATTGGCTCCCGACCGCTGTCGGAATCGCCGTCGGGACCTTATGGCTTTCGCCCGACTTAGACTTAAAATCGGAACCTTACTATCGTTTTGGCCCTTTGCGTGTCCTTTGGATGCCATACGTTAAAATTATGCCGCACCGCTCCATCTGGTCGCATGGCTTAATCATCGGAGATGTCATCCGCCTACTCTACAGTGCCGCTTTATTGATTCCGCTACTCTTTTTAGCCTTCTATAGTGAAATCATCCAAGCAAGCACGGTCGACTCATTGATTGACGTCATGCCTGCTTTTATTATCGGTGTGATGACCGCAAGTACGATTCATATCATCCTTGATCATACGAGTAGTTGGTTCCGCCCTAAAAAGAAACGAAAAAAACGTCGATCCTGACTTTTTCCATTCAATCATGGAAAAAGTCTTTTTATTATCCAATTCTAATTTTTTTAAACCTAAATATTGAAAATTTCGATTCCTATATTTCAATTATTTGTATTGAAAACGTTATCAATTCGGGTTAGGTTTAAATAGAAAGGTATTATTCGCTTTAATCCAAAGGGAGGGTTTTTGCATGAGTAATTTTATTAGTGAGATGATGGGAACATTGATTCTCGTCCTACTCGGGGATGGCGTCGTCGCCGGTGTCGTTCTGAAGAAAACCAAGTCTGAAAATGGTGGCTGGATTGTCATCACGCTCGCTTGGGGTCTCGCCGTTATGACCGGTGTTTACGTCGCGGCATCCAGTGGTGCCCACTTGAACCCAGCGGTTACTTTGTCGCTCGCGCTCAATTCTGACTTACCGTGGGCAGATGTACCTATCTATATCGCTGCTCAACTTGTCGGAGCATTCCTTGGCGCAGTACTCGTTTGGCTTCATTACATGAAACATTTTGAAGCGACAGAAGATCAAGCCGCAAAACTCGGTGTCTTCGCGACAGGTCCAGCAATCCGTCATACGGGATCAAACTTAGTATCTGAGATCATCGGGACATTCGTTCTCGTCTTTGGTATCTTGGCGCTTGGAGCGAATACGTTTGCAGACGGACTCAATCCATTGATCGTCGGTCTCCTCGTAGTCGTCATCGGTCTTTCGCTCGGTGGTACGACGGGTTATGCAATCAACCCTGCCCGTGACCTTGGTCCACGTATCGCCCACGCGATCTTACCGATTCCGGGTAAGGGATCATCAGACTGGGGTTACTCATGGATTCCGATTGTCGGACCAATCATCGGAGGCGCAATCGCCGTCTTCATCTATCAACTGCTATTTTGATTGAGCATTAGGTATCTTAACTATTCAAGGGGGACTCACAGATGGAAAACAAGTATATTTTAGCACTCGACCAAGGAACGACAAGCTCACGCGCCATCATTTTCGATCATGATGGTCAAATCGTCAACTCTGCTCAACGTGAATTCAAACAATACTTCCCACAACCAGGCTGGGTCGAGCATGATGCAAATGAAATCTGGGGTTCGATTTTAGCAGTCATGGCGGATGCACTCGGAACGGCTGACATCAAACCGAGTCAAATCGCGAGCATCGGAATTACGAACCAACGTGAAACGACAGTCGTCTGGAACAAGGAAACGGGAAAACCAGTTTATCATGCCCTTGTCTGGCAATCGCGTCAAACGGCCGACATTTGTGATGAGCTAAAAGAACAAGGACTCAATCAAAAATTCCGCGATAAAACTGGCTTACTCATCGATGCCTACTTCTCAGGAACAAAAGTCAAATGGATTCTAGATAACGTCGATGGTGCACGTGAGCAAGCAGAGAACGGGGAACTGCTCTTCGGTACAATCGATACGTGGCTCGTCTGGAAGCTCTCAGGTGGAAAAACACATATCACAGACTACACGAATGCCTCACGGACACTCATGTACAACATTTACGAACAACAATGGGATGACGAGTTACTTGAAATCCTGACAGTCCCTAAATCGATGTTGCCAGAAGTCCGTCAATCAAGTGAAGTCTACGACAACACAGTCCCGTATCACTTCTTCGGCTTCGAAGTTCCAATCGCCGGCATCGCCGGTGACCAACAAGCTGCCTTGTTCGGTCAAACGTGCTTTGAACCGGGCGAAGGGAAAAACACATACGGTACAGGTTGCTTCATGTTGATGAATACGGGCGAAAAAGCCGTTTCTTCAGACCACGGACTCTTGACGACGATCGCTTGGGGCGTCGACGGCAAAGTGGAATACGCACTCGAAGGTTCAATCTTCGTTGCCGGTTCTGCAATCCAGTGGTTGCGTGACGGTCTCCGAATGTTGAAAAATGCAAAAGACTCAGAAGGCTACGCTTTGAAAGTCGATTCAACAGACGGTGTCTACGTCGTTCCTGCTTTCGTTGGTCTTGGTGCACCGTACTGGGATAGCGACGTTCGCGGTGCCATCTTCGGATTGACACGCGGGACGGAAAAAGAGCACTTTGTCCGCGCAACACTCGAGTCACTCGCTTACCAAACTCGCGACGTCTTGACAGCGATGCAGCAAGATTCCGGCATCGAACTGAAAACGTTACGCGTCGACGGTGGTGCCGTTGCCAACGACTTCTTGATGCAATTCCAATCGGATATTCTCGGTGTTCCAGTTGACCGCCCGGAAATCAATGAGACGACGGCACTCGGTGCAGCCTACCTCGCTGGACTCGCTGTCGGCTATTGGAAAGATAAAGCTGAAATCAAAAAGCAGTGGAAACTCAACCATCAATTCACACCTGAAATGAAAGAAGACGATCGCGAAAAACGTTATGCCGGATGGCAAAAAGCGGTCGAAGCGACAATGGCATTCACACCGAACAAAAAAGCAGCCAACGCAAACGTCTAATCGAACAACGATGACTTTTGCACCACTCTATTAAAAAGAAGCGATTTCGATATCACTCGAAATCGCTTCTTTTTTTATCTTTGACCTCTTAATTCATACAACTTCTCAATCCACACCAAAGAACTCCCCTCTAAGCGAACAGGCAGATACCTGACTTAGAAGGGAGATCGGTCTTACGCGAATCATTTAGGCGAATTCATTTTTCAATCCGTCAACGACTTCAGTCAGTGACTTCGATTGACCACTTAAAACAGCCGCGAGGAATGCCCCTTCGACGAGCGGCGCCTCGACAAATTGGACCGTTTTATCACCGCTATACAGTTCAAGGGCCAACTCCGTATTCATTGTTGCAGAACCGATATCCGTCAAGATGACACCGTCATCGTCGAGCGCATTCAACGTCTCTTCAATGCGCGAAGCATCTGTCCCGATGCTTCCATCCGCTAAACCGGCCGCTAGCAGGATTGGTGTATCCGGTGCCATTTCGGCAAGCAGTTCCTTTAGACCAGTCGCCAGTTTTTCACTGTGTGAAACGAGAATTACATTAACCATGTAGCACCTCCACGATTTCTTGTAACAAGAGTGCACTCGATAAAGAACCTGGATCTTGCACGCCGACTGTCGCGTCTCCAAAGTAGGAAGCCCGCCCTTTCGTCGCGACACGTTCTTTTGTATCACGGAGCGCTTGTTCGAGTGCAGCGTTTAAATCCGCCTCTTTGCTCAAGGCCTCATGGAAAGGTGTCCAAATGTCGACCATTGTTTTCTGACCGAATTCAGACTTTCCACGCATCTTGATGCCTTCCGTCGCTTCAACAAAAGCTTGTGCCAGTTCTTGCCCTTCCACTTCTTTTTTCCCTTTAAAGGCTCCGGCGAACTTGACGAACGCTGTTCCGTATAACGGACCAGACGCCCCACCGACCGTCTTGATTAACGTCATCCCAACTTGTTTTGACAAATCACCTAAATCTTCATACTCACCATGTGCTTCTAGTTCTTTTTGGACGGCTTGAAAACCACGTGACATGTTAATCCCGTGATCACCGTCGCCGATTTCACGATCAAGATCGGTCAGTTCATCTTTATGGGCTTCAATCTGTGCTGCTGCCTTCAGTAAGCTTTCACGAAACTGTTCTGTCGTTAACTTCATTTCAATCCACCTCTTCTATTTCTTTTAAAGATTTTTAGTCTGATCAAAAGCCGATTGCATTCGTTTTTGCGTCAAGGTAACCGACGAGCTCGTCGTCGACCGGAAGTAACGTAATCGAGAAACCGTGCATCTCAAGCGATGTCATATAGTTTCCAACGTATGGACGGACGATGTCGTAGCCTTTTGCTTGTAATTGTTCCGCGACATACTTGTAGGTGATGTAGAGTTCCGATTCCGGCGTTCCACCCATACCATTGACCATGACAGCGACTTTTTTGTCTGTTACTTCTGCTGTCAGTCGGTCGAGCAGTTCCGTGACGATTGCTTCAACGGACGCAACCGGTTTCCGGTCGATTCCTTTTTCACCATGGATTCCAATTCCGATTTCCATCTCATCTTCATGTAAGTCGAAACCAGGTTTTCCGCTTTCCGGCATGTAACACGGTGAAAGTGCCATCCCAATCGAACGCACGCTTCCGATGACTTTCTCGGCAATTGCTTTGACTTCAGCAAGCGACTTGCCTTCCGCCGCTGCCGCACCGGCAATTTTATGGACAAAGACTGTACCCGCGACACCGCGGCGATCTTCTTCTTTTTTGATGGCGATGTCATCCTTTACGACAACCGTCTCGACTTCGATCTCTTCAAGTTCTGCCAGTTCCTTCGCCATATCAAAGTTCATGACGTCCCCGGAATAGTTTTTAACGACGAGAAGTACGCCTTTACCAGCATCTGCTGCCTTGATCCCTTCAAGGACCATATCTGGTGTCGGTGAGGTGAAGACCTCTCCACAAACTGCTGCAGCTAACATCCCGTCACCAATGAAACCAGCATGGGCTGGCTCATGCCCACTGCCGCCACCCGAAACGAGGGCAACTTTTCCGTTCAGTGGTTCTTTTCGTTTTACGACATTGACGCCGTCGACTTTCGCATATAAATCCGGATGAGCTAAAACGAGACCTTCCACCATATCTGATACGAATCGGTTGGCATCTTGCATTAATTTATCCATCTTGAACGCTCCTTCGTCTAACGATTTTTTGCACTACCACTTAGTCTTTACCACAATTCAAGCAAACTTATGTCAAGAAAACATATGAAAATATTGACCACTTAGTGTCCATTTTTGAGTACGGATGCTATGCTCATCTTACATGTCAAAAAAGGAGGAATTGCATCGTGTCTTCTTCATTCCAAGCAGGAATCAAAGCCTGTTTACCAACTGTTCTCGGTTATCTCGGAATCGGCTTTTCTGCCGGCATCGTCGGTCGTGCCTCCGGTTTATCCCCTCTTGAAGTCGGATTCATGTCCGTCTTCATTTACGCCGGTGCCGCCCAGTTCATCATCACAAGTCTTTTATTATTAAATAGTCCCGCTTCTGCCATCATCCTGACGACGTTCATCGTCAATCTCAGGCACTTATTGATGAGTCTGACGCTTGCACCGCATGTTGAGACCCGGCATATCCGTGATCGGATCGGCGTCGGGACATTACTGACAGATGAGTCGTTCGCTGTCGCGATGAATACTGCGCAAAAAGGAACGCTTTCCCCGTCTTTCATGCACGGCTTGAACCTGACTGCGTATCTCAGCTGGATCGTCGCAACTGTTCTCGGAGCACTCGTCGGCAGTTGGTTCCCTGATCCTGAGCGCTTCGGTCTCGACTTTGCCCTGACGGCGATGTTCATCGGCTTATTGTACTTACAGTTCGAAGGAGAACGTTCCCGCATTGCCGTGAACAGTTGCCTCTTACTGATCGTCTTACTATTGCTTTACATAACCATGCGCTACTTTTCTCCAGAAGTCGCCGTTCTTTGCGCGACGCTCGGTGGTGCAAGTATAGGAGTCGTGATCACACGATGGAAATCCGTCCAGAATTAATCGCTCTTTTTTTAGCTTGTGGACTCGTCACTTGGATTCCACGCGTCTTACCGTTTCTTGTCCTTCATGGACTGACGTTACCACGCCTCGTAACGGAATGGCTCTCCTTCATTCCGGTCTGCCTGCTTGGTGCCCTCTTTTTTCAAAATCTACTCATCGCGCAAGACGACGCGTTTCCGACGATTTCGACGCTTCATGTCTTCGCAGCACTACCGACGATGGCGGTGGCAATTTTCAGCAAAAGTCTATCCTGGACGGTCGTGACCGGTGTCGTCACCATGGCATTTCTACGATTGTATCTGTAAGCACTTCATTCATCTTTAACATGTTTCGATGCATCCTTTGTGTTATCTTTAAAATAGAAATTAATGGATAGTGAAGGAGGTCCTGATGTGCCGAATAAGCAGTTTGTATCCTATTTGATATTGCTGTGCGCGATTTTTCTGATCGCGAGTCAAATGGATATACCCTATATGCTAAAACAAGGACTGGTCGCGTTGTACGTCGTCGCCTATTTCGGTGCGATGGTTGTTTCTCGCAAAATGAAAGTCAGGGATCACAAACAATGACTCGAAAAAATCTCCTCTGGTCTTGAGAGACTGGGGGAGATTTTTGTGTTCACGTATTTGCTTGTACGTTCTGATAATCCGATTGATGTTCAAACTCTTTTTTCGCAAACGGACATAACGGCAGTAGCTTGACGTTAACTTCCCGTGCCCAGTTGACGATTTCGGCAACGAGTTGTTCGCCGATTTGCTGGTTCCGGTGAGCGGGATCGACATACGTATGATCGATGATCCACATGCCTTTGTTCGTGTCGCTGTAGGTGATTTCTCCAATCACTGCACCTTCCTGATGGGCTTCGATTTTACGTTCCGCTCGTTTCAGTTCCATTTGCTTCCCTCCGTTCATAAGATAAAGCACCACTTGGACAGCCATCAATCACACGCATGACTTCTTCTGCTTCCGCACCGTCCGCTTCAATCCATGGTCGTTTTTTGACATCAAAGACGCTAGGCAGGCTCTTGACGCAGTGACCGGAATGAATGCACACTTCTGAATCAAAGTAGACAGTCACGTCTTTTCCCTCATAGGCTTTCTTCATATGGAACGCCTCCTTAGTATATTTTTCTATTCCCTAAATAAGCGCATGCACCTTTCGAAAATCAAAAAATTAATAAAATCACAAAAATGTAAGCATCCATCAATTGAATTCTCACAAAAAACGCCCGAAATAAATTCAGACGTTCTCAGGCTGTAGATAAACTCTAATGAAAGGTTTATACCGATATGCTTGCGTGTTGCACTTTCCTGTCTCGTCTCATCTTCAAAACGGCTGCACGACGGTCTAAAAAGCATCTCTCTTCCGTTGACTCCTACGGGAAAAAGTGCGTTTTTAACGCACTGTCAGAGGCAGGCAAGACCCTGCTCATTGTCCGAGAGGATCAAGGAGCAACGGCTTGCGCCTCGCCCGAGGAAAGCAACGGAAAAGGGAGATGCTTTTATCACTTTATGTTGCTTTGTCCACACGCTAAAAAACGCCCGAAATAAATTCGGGCGTTTCCAGTAGACTTAGAACAAGACCATGTACTGATCGCGTTCCCATTCCGTGACTTGTGTCCGGAACATATCCCACTCGATTTCTTTGAGCTCAACGAAGTGTTCCGCGATGTGATCGCCGAGTGCGTGCATGACGACGTCATCTGCTTTGAGTACTTCGAGTGCATGGCTGAGTGTTGATGGTAAATCATCGATGCCGTTCGCAACACGTTCTGGTTTGTCCATGACGTAGATGTTACGGTCGATTGGTGCAGGTGCTTGCAAGTTGTTTTTGATTCCGTCAAGACCTGACGCAAGCAATGTCGCAAGTGCAAGGTACGGGTTAGCCGCCGGGTCAACTGAACGAACTTCGATTCGAGTTGAAAGACCACGTGCAGCAGGAACTCGGACGAGCGGTGAACGGTTACGGGCTGACCATGCGACGTAGCAAGGTGCTTCATAACCAGGAACAAGACGTTTGTACGAGTTGACTGTCGGGTTACAGACAGCTGTGAAGGCACGAGCGTGTTTGAGGATACCCGCCGTGAAAGCACGTGCATCGTCAGAGAGTTGCATGTTGCTGTTCTCTTCGTCGAAGAAGACGTTTTCGTTTCCTTTGAAGAGGGACATGTTCGCATGCATACCTGAACCGTTGACACCGAAGAGCGGTTTCGGCATGAATGTCGCGTGCAAGTTATGTTTCGCAGCAATCGTCTTAACGACGAGTTTAAACGTTTGGATGTTATCGGCAGTCGTAATCGCATCCGCATATTTAAAGTCGATTTCGTGTTGACCCGGTGCGACTTCGTGGTGTGATGCTTCGATTTCAAAGCCCATGTTTTCGAGCTCGATGACGATTTCTTTACGGCAGTTCTCACCGAGATCGACAGGTGCGAGGTCGAAGTATCCACCTTGGTCGTTTAATTCAAGTGTCGGGCGACCGTTTTCATCCTTCTTGAAGAGGAAGAATTCCGGTTCTGGTCCGACGTTGAATGAAGAGAAACCAAGCTCTTCCATTTCTTTAAGTACGCGTTTCAATTGACCACGTGGATCACCTGAGAACGATGTGCCATCTGGATTGTGAATGTCACAAATGAGACGTGCGACTTTACCTGTTCCATCTTCAGTCCATGGGAAGACAACCCATGTGTTTAAGTCTGGGAAGAGATACATATCTGATTCTTCGATCCGGACGAATCCTTCAATCGACGAACCATCGAACATCATCTTATTATCAAGTGCCTTCTCCAATTGACTTACTGGAATTTCAACGTTCTTGATTGTACCGAGGATATCTGTGAATTGTAGACGAATAAACCGTACGTCCTCAGCTTTAGCGATTTTCATAATGTCTTCTCGTGTAATGTTGCGGCGTGTCATGTAACAGTTCCCCTCTCCGATTCTGTTTTTCATATATGGTAACAGGTACTTACTTGAAGAAACGCCCGAGCTCACCTTGGATGAGCGACGTTTTTCCAGGTTGACCTGCTTCCTTCAGTTGATTTTTCAGGAGTTTATACAACTCTCCATCGGATAGTTCCGGACGTGTCTTGACGACCGTCTCCGCAACGCGTTCTCGTTTGATGAGATCATTGTCAAAAATCATTTTAATCCCTGCGATATTCAGTCCCTGATCCAAATATTCCTTGATCGACAGTAAACGATCCACATCGTTGAACGAGTAGAGGCGGCGTTTCGTCTCCGTCCGTTCCGGTTTGATCAGTCCCTGTTCTTCATAGTAACGGATCTGCCGGGCAGATAACGCGGTCAACTCTTGAACGACTCCAATCGGAAACAGTGGCTTGGACTGTCGTGTTACGTCTGCCATGTCGTTCCTCCTTTTTCCTTACTCCATGAGAATAAACCTCTGTGAGGCAAGTTGTCAAGCTATGTCAGGAAAGTTAACACAACTTTCTTACAAGTCAGACAACCTGTCATCAAAGGTCTTTTCACAGTTTGTAATTATTTTAAACCCGCGTTTGCGGAAGCAATTGTTTTTCCATCAAATGGTCGACGGCAGAAATGATGGCGATTTTGACGTGACTAAATGTCAAGCCGCCTTGGACGTAAGCCGTATAGGGCGCACGAATCGGTCCGTCTGCCGACAATTCGATTGACGACCCTTGGATGAACGTCCCTGCTGCCATGATGACATCATCCGCATATCCCGGCATATAGTCCGGAATCGGTAAGGCATGAGCATTGACCGGCGACGCCGCTTGAATCGCCTGACAAAAGGCAATCATCGGTTCCGGAGCATGAAACGAGACCGATTGAATCAAATCCGTCCGCTCTGCTGCGTAATGCGGTGCCGTATCGAAACCGAACTGCTCCATCATGCTCGATGTGAACATCGCCCCCATCAATGCCTGGCTGACCGTGTGCGGCGCCATGTAGAACCCTTGATACATGTCTTGGAGCGAGTAGAGCGACGGGCCCGCTTCCGCGCCGATGCCCGGAGTCGTCATTCGGAACGATGCCCGTTCGATCAAGTCCGTCCGTCCGACGAGGTAGCCGCCTGTTTTCGCGAGACCACCACCCGGATTTTTAATCAGTGAGCCTGCCATCAGGTCGGCTCCGACGTGGGTCGGTTCCATCGTCTCGACGAACTCGCCGTAACAGTTGTCAACAAAGACAATGACGTCCGGATGGGCGGCTTTAATCGTCGCAATCGCGTGACCGATTTCTTCGACCGGTAAGCTGCGCCGTGTCGCATAACCTTTCGACCGTTGAATCCCGACGACTTTCGTCTTGCTTGTGATCCGGGCGAGAACGGCATCGATATCAATCGTCTCCGCCTGTTTCATCTCGACGACATCATAGGTGACACCGAGTTCTTTTAGCGAGCCCCGCCCGTCACCCCGGATGCCGACGATTTCTTCGAGCGTGTCGTACGGTTTGCCTGTGATATACAGTAATTCGTCGCCCGGCAAGAGTAACCCGAACAACGCAATCCCGATCGCATGGGTCCCACTGATAATTTGCGCGCGGCAAAGTCCGGCTTCTGCACCGAAGACGTCGGCATAAATCCGTTCGAGCGTATCGCGCCCTTCATCGTTATAGCCGTAACCTGTCGACGGCATGAAGTGAAAATCGCTGACTTTGTGTTTCCGGAACGCGTTCAAGACGCGAAACTGATTGTATTCCGCGATTTCTTGCGTCCGTTTAATCCTGGGAGCGATTCGCGTCTCCGCCGTCTCGATGAAGGGACGAATCGTTTCATAGTGCGTTAATTCTGTAAACATGCTTACACCTCGTATTGTTTCAATGTCGAGTAGAGACGCGTGTCTTTACGCAAGTACCCTTTGAGCGTGACCGATCCATCCTCTTCATATTGTTCTTGTAAATTCATCATGACTTCTTTTGCCGGGTTGTAGTGGGCAAACGCCTCGACCGGAATCCGGATTTCGAGATATTCCAAAATCTCACTGATCGACTTTTCGATTTCGAGCGTTAACCGTTCGATATCAGTCGGATCGAGTGCTGAAATCAGTAATTTTCCGCCGGTGAACAAGTCTGTCAACTGGTCTTTTTTATTGAAGACTTCGAGTTGCGGAATATCACCCGCTCCGAGCTCATCGAGGACATCGTTCGTCGTCTGCATCTGATTGAGATAATGTTCACTCGAAGCATCAATGACATGGAGGATCAAATCGGCTTCAAGCACTTCTTCCAGCGTCGAACGGAAGGCAGCAATCAGTTTCGTCGGAAGGTCCTGGATGAAACCAACCGTATCCGTTAACAGGATTTGTCCGCCTTCCGGTAAATCGAACTGACGTGTCAATGGATCAAGCGTCGCGAACAATTCATTTTTTTCATACGTGTCAGCATGCGTCAAGCGATTGAAAATCGTCGACTTCCCGGCATTCGTATACCCGACGAGCGCGATTTGGAACGTCTGATTTTCTTTACGGCGTTCCCGGTAACGTGCTCGGTGTGCGACCGATGTTTCGAGCTGTTTCTTGATTTCATCGACACGGCGACGGATGTGTCGACGGTCCGTCTCAAGTTTCGATTCACCCGGACCACGTGTCCCGATTCCGCCACCAAGACGTGACAGTTGCGTTCCTTGTCCACTGAGACGCGGTAACAAATAACTCATTTGCGCGAGCTCGACTTGAAGTTTCCCTTCCCGTGACTGAGCACGCCCGGCGAAGATATCGAGAATCAATTGGGTCCGGTCAATCAATTTGATCGATTCCGGGTCTTCAAGTGCAATCCGGATGTTCTTCATCTGACCGGGTGTGACTTCTGCATTAAAAATAATTAAATCCGGTTCGAGTTCTTCCGCTAGCGCGACCAGTTCCTCGACCTTCCCTTTTCCGATAAATGTACGCCGATCGACTGCCTGCCGTTTTTGATCGAGTCGTCCAACGACGACCCCGTGCGCAGTCGTGACGAGTGCTTCAAGCTCCGCGACCGATTCTGCATAAATATGGTCTGCCACATCGGGGAGCTGACAACCGACGACAATAACGCGTTCTGACATAAAATCATTCCTTTCAAGATAAAGACATTCTGCGTCCCTAATCATACCACACGCCGCTATCCGTCTGAACTTTTTTGGACAGGAAACATTCGTTCGGTTTATGATAAGAATAACAAGGTTGAAGGAGGCGGAACATGGCACGCGAACGACTGGATTATACGTTGCCCGAGTTCATCGAACGGTATCTCCTCTATTTAACGGTCAGCGGTCGACAGGACTCGACCGTCCGACGCTACCGTTATGATTTAATCGAGGTTCACCGGTACATGACGGAAGTCGACCAACCGCTCGAGACGATTGATGATTTCAAAGCAATTTCGCTCGATGCCTGGAAGACATTCATCAACGAATACTTGATCGAAGAAAAACTCTATAAACAAGCGACGGTCGCCCGGATCGTCACCGTCATCAATCAATTGAACTATCAAATCCGACAATCAAAAGCAAAACTAATTGAGTATGCCCAGCCGACCCATGAGCTCGGTCCACACCATGTCGCGTCGCAGAAAGAATATGACCAGTTGATCCGGACGAATCAGTCCGACCGCGGTTTGACCGATCATCAGCTCGTCGCCCGCCCGTACTTGATCGACCGCAATGAATTGATTTTACGGTTGTTCTACCGGTACGGACTACGCGTTCACCACATCATCGGGCTGAAGATGCAAGACCTCAATTTTGCCCAGCAAGAGATGCTCGTCCACGACCGGCTCGGGAACACGTACAAATTGCATATCGAGCGTGAGGATCAGGACGTCATGCTCCGTTACTTGAAGACCGTTCCGGAACCCGTCCGTCCACGTTATCATACAACGGACCCGTTTTTCGTCGCCTTCGACTTCGCCCGGATGACGTTCCGCTGGCTCTATAGTAAAAATGCGCCGAAGCAGCTCTCGATCGTCATGATCACGAAAATGATGCGGCAACTCAATGAACGGTCGGATAACAAACGATTGATCACCCCGTCGATGCTCCGCAACAGCTTCATCTTGAAAACGTATGTCGACGAGATGACGACAGAAGACCGCCTAACGAAGACCTGTCTCTATAAAGACGTCTCGTTAAGACGATACGCGGAAGCATTTGACGAGTTAAAGACGTTATTATGACGCGTCGCGACAAAAAGCCAGCCTCTTTTCATCTACCATTCGTCATTCTCCATAAAAAAAGATGAAACGTCACTTCGCAGTGACCTTTCATCTAAATGGATTGCATTTCTTGCAAGACGGCCCCCGCGGTCGTCTTGTTTAACGCGATACTTCTTCCGTTTCCTCTTGTTCGTACAACGTCACGTTACGTGCCGGCGCGAACGTCGAGATGGCATGCTTATAAATCAGTTGTTGTTTTCCTTCTGATTCTAAAATGACCGTGAAGTTATCGAATGATTTGATTAATCCCCGTAATTGATACCCACTGATTAAGAAGACGGTTGTTGGAACCGCATCTTTTCGTAATTGATTTAAAAAATAGTCTTGAATGTTGTATGTCGCTTTCATAAGACCCCGTGCCCCCTCTATTTTATCTGTTTCTGTCTTCAGGCCAGTCCGAGTTAACCGCTTTCAGAAACCCTACTGTTCTATCATAGATAATTTTGAAGTTTTGTTCAAATGAAATCGTTCCCATTTCTACCCAAACGCCATTAAATTGATGACGGAACCAGGTTAACTGCCGTTTTGCGAAGCGTCGCGTGTTACGTTTCAACTGTTCGACCGCCGGTTCGAGTGGTGCGCCACTCAAAACAGGGACGATTTCCTTGTAGCCGATTGCTTGCATCGCTTTCGTATCGGCGAAGCCGGCGTCAACAAGCTGCCGGACTTCCTCGACGAGTCCCTGCCCCACCATCAAATCGACCCGCTCATTGATTCGGTCATATAAGCGATCCCGGTCGTCCATATGTAAGACGAACAGCAAGCTCTCATATAAGCTCGGTTCACTACCGGACGTTTGTGTCTGTCCACTCTCGGCGACTTCAATCGCCCGGACGACCCGTTGCACATTGTTCGGATGAATTTCCTCTGCCCGATTCGGATCGAGTTGACGCAAGCGTTCATGGAGTGCGACTGCGCCTTGCTCCGCTGCAAATTGTTCCAGCTCCTGCCGCAATTCTTTATTTTCCGCTTGTGCTGTAAATTGATAGTCATACAAAATCGCCCGGATGTATAAGCCGGTCCCGCCGACGATGATTGGTAATTTCTCTCGACCTGCAATGTCCGCAATCGCCTGGCGTGCCAGCGTCTGGAAACGAGCAACACTCATCTCATCATCCGGATTGACAAGGTCGAGCATATGATGCGCTACACCGTCCATTTCTTCTTCTGTCACTTTCGCTGAACCGATGTCCATTCCTTGATAGACCTGAACGGAGTCACCGGAGATGATTTCACCATTCAAGCGCTTCGCTAATTCTATACCTGTCTTCGTTTTTCCGACCGCAGTCGGACCGACGATGACGATGACTGGTTGTTTCACTATGCATCACCATTCCTACACTGATCATTTTTGATGTCAGTGTACCATAATTCACAATTCTGCCGTAGCCGTTTTAAGACAAAAAAAGAGCACCTATCCTGAAGAAAAAGGACATGTACTCTACTTGTTACGAAAAAAATATTAGACACGACGAATGAAGTCGTCATAAATTGCGCTGAATACACACCATCCGCAAATCACTAACCCTGTCAACATAATACCCCAATCTGCCATCATAGCCCCTCCTCTTTTATCTGTTATCTACCTTTTTACAATTTGCGACAACTGTAAACCCATTCGAGCATGTTTGACACCAATTAATGGAATCGCTATGATTAAGATACGATTGGTACGTAGCGCGGAAGTTGACCTGCATCGGCTTTCCATTAGAGGCTCTGCCTCTCGATTCCAAGTGACGGGCTTGCCCGTTGCGAAAACCCCCTGTTCCGAATTCGGGACAGGGGGTTTTTTATTAATACATATCTTTTTGCGTAAAGTTCCAGAAGGCGATTCCAAGTGTCGCGATTGTCCAACAGCCAAGGACGGCAAGCGAGAATGGCAACGTCATGCCTTCAATCGGTGGTGCTTGACCATCCAGATAATTGATTAGTCCAAAGTTGACGTTAACGAGGTATTTCGAACTTGTCCAGCTCGAACCGAGTGTCGTCAACAATGTTCCGGAAATCAAGACTGCCATCATGATGCCAATCCCGGTCGCCGTATTCTTGACGAGGACAGAGACCATCAACGCAATCGTTCCGACGACGGCTGTGACGATCCAGGCGAGACCGATTGCCATCAGGAGGTATTCCCACATCGGAATCGTATGCACGAATTCGGTCGAAAACGTCCCGCTCGGCGATGCTTGGAACCCGGTCAAAATCGGGGCGGTCCAGCCATCATACCCGAGGACGATGCCGGAAATCGCGTAACAGACGAACGCGGTCAATGCCATCAGCATCGAAGTATAGAGTAAAACCGTGATCCATTTCGCCATCAAAATTTTCCAGCGCCGGACCGGTCGCGACAGAAGCGTCTTGATCGTTCCGTCGTTTTGCTCCCCGCTGACGATGTCCGCCATAATGACGATGATGAAGAGCGGTAAGATTAACGTTAATCCTTGCGAGAAGAAAATGCGGATGAACGTCGGCGCACCCGGATAGTTCGGATTGATATCATTATCGAGGTAGTATTGATTCTGTTTTAAATCAAATTCTAAAAACTGGCGGAACTCGTCTTGAATACTGCTCGAGGCCAGTCGATTCTGTGTATCGACGATGTCTTGTTGCAGTTCGACACGCCAATCGAGCGTACCTTGTTTCTTAATTTGTTCTTGGATGTCACGATACTGTGCATACGTAAACATCGACACAAGAACGATTAAAATGATTGCGACGACGGCGAAGCGCTTTTTCGAAGCAATTTTCGTCACTTCGTTGCGGACGAGACCAAGCATGTTCGGATTACGCAATATGATCTCCCCCCGTCAATGTGATGAAGAGATCTTCGAGCGTCTGGACTTTTCGTTCAATCGTCCAGACTTCGACGCCGGCTTCAAACAGCTGTTTGTTGAGTGCCGGTGTCTTACTTGAATCCATCAATGTATGGACGGTATTCGCGTCAACGACTTCAGAGACCTGGACGTCTTCAGACGCGGATAAAATTTCATTTGCTTTGAAGGCATCATCGACCCGCCAGTCGACACCTGGAGCAAGCGACTCGACGAGCTCCTTGACCGTCCCGACTTGAACGATTTTGCCGTAACTCATGATGGCGACCCGGTCAGCGAGCATCTCAATCTCAGCCAGGATGTGGCTCGAGACTAAAACTGATAATCCTGTCTCATCAACGAGCTTCCGAATGAATTGCCGTAAATCACGAATCCCCATCGGATCGAGTCCGTTTGTTGGTTCATCGAGTATCAAAACACTTGGACGACCGAGCAAAGCTTGGGCGATTCCAAGGCGTTGACGCATCCCGAGGGAATACGTCCGGACTTGATCGTCGACCCGCGCCGTCAAGTCGACCAAGTCAATCACTTCTTGAATCCGAGCTTCATCGACATTCGGTAACATCCGGGCGAAGACACGCAAGTTTTCGCGCCCACTCAAATATTTGTAAAGCTCTGGGTTTTCGACGATCGAGCCGATCCGCTCCATCGCTTGAACAAATTGTTTGCGGACGTCAAAATCACAGACCGTGATTTTACCCGACGTCGGTTTAATCAATCCGACGAGCATCCGGATCGTCGTTGTTTTCCCTGCCCCGTTCGGACCGAGAAATCCAAAGACTTCACCTGGGAAGATTTCGAACGAAATGTTATCGATAATCGTTTTCTTTCCAATCACCTTCGTGACCGATTCTAATTTTACAGTTGGATTCACGTTTCTCACCTCTTATGGTCTATTCTAGCGGAATAATGAATGATTTGACTCGTCTAAGCACTTCAAAACCGCACATTTTCTAAAGTTTTGCTACAATCATCGTAACAGTAAAAGGAGGAACGATTCATGAAACGATATGCTTGGCCTTTATTTTTAAGCGTTTCGCTCATCTTGACCGCACTTTTCGGGTACGGATTTGCAAGCGCCTATAACGACGTCGTTAATCCACCAAAACGGGCGGTCTTGACACCAACGAAAGAAGAACCCGTTGCAAAAGGCGGGACTTACGTCGCTTTAGGTGACTCGTTGACACGCGGCGTCGGTGCTTCGAACGGAAACAGTTATGCAGCAATCGTCGGTCAAGAACTTACAAAAGACAACACCGTCGAACGTTTCCAAAATCTCGCCGTCAGCGGAGCCCGGACGGAAGATCTACTGAAGCAACTTGAACAAAAAGAAGTCCTTCGCTCCCTTAGCCAGGCAAAAGTCATTTCGGTGACGATTGGCGGGAATGATTTGTTCAACCGTGGTGAAGGTGTCGCAAACTTTGATGCAAAAAAGACTGCTGATACGATTAAATCAGCTCAAACCAACTTGGAGAAGACCTTTAAAATCCTCCGAGATGAAAATCCCGATGCCGTCATCTTCTACGTCGGACTGTATAATCCTTTCCGTGCCAGTGAAAATGGGGAGGCATTTGACGCAATCGTCCAAAATTGGAATGCCGAGTCGCGTCAACTCGGACTCGAATATGATATTGAAGTCATCGATACTTTCAACCTAGTCCGTGACGTCAAACGCGATCTCTCAAGTGATCAGTTCCACCCGAATGATTCAACGTACGAACAAATTGCGAAAGCTTCCCTGCTCGCTGTAAATAAACGTTTTTAATCCAAAGAAAGCCGCCGAATCACATCGACTCGGCGGCTTCATTTCATTTCAGACGTTTGGCTAAGGCGATTAAGACCCATTGCAGCGGCAACCGTGTCCATAACGCCCAGGCCGGCAATTTTTTACCGTTGATGGGTTGTGGATTGACGGCCATGTTGACGTTCGCCGGTAAGACGGCATATAAAAAGCCAGGTAGTGTCTTGCGAACGATATCGACACCTTTACCTGTCAACAACATGAAGCCGTACAAAACTTCGATGATACCCGTCACTTGAACGAAAAACCGCTTAAACGGAATAAAGGACGGCATGATGCTGACAAATCCTCTTTCGTTTCGAAAATGACCGACCCCAGCAAATAATAATCCTCCACCGTACAACAAACGTAAAACATACTTCATGACTTCCATCTCCCCGTTGATATAAGTAAGAACCAAACTCAGTGTAACGGACGAACCCTTTTCGCTCAACTATAAGAAACTGTCGATCAATTGTGGGGAATGATGAGTCATTTTGGAAAAACGTCCGCAATTTCATTTTCAGTTTGGATATCTGATACAGTAAAAATAGAAATTGATACGGAAGGAATGGTCGATATGGCAGGAAAAACAAAACAACTTTTACCCGGACTGACAGGAGGCATCATCGGTGCCGTTTTGACGGCAACGATCGCCTTTCCACTTTTGATGGATCAAGAACAACAAGTTGCCGATACACCTCTTTCAAACGGGATGCCGAAACAAGTTTCAACGACATCAAATGACCCTGTGACGAACGCCGTCGCATCCGCCCAAAAATCGGTCGTGACCGTCACGAACTACCAAACCGGTAACAGCATGACGCAAGAAGAAGCGGCGAGCGGCTCTGGTTCCGGTGTCATCTATAAAAAAGCAGACGGAAAGGCCTACATCATTACGAACCACCACGTCGTCGACGGTGCCTCGAAACTCGAAGTGACATTAAACGACGGTAACACTTTGAGTGCAAAGTTACTCGGTAGCGACGCAACATACGATCTTGCCGTCCTCGAGGTCGACGCAAAAGACGTTCCCGCTGTCATCACGGTCGGAAAATCGGCTGACTTAAAAGCCGGTCAAACCGTGCTCGCCATCGGAAACCCGCTCGGTGAATTCCAAAACTCCGTCACACGTGGAATCGTCAGTTCAAATGACCGGACGGTCCCTGTCGACACGAACAGCGATGGGCAAGATGACTTCAATACGACCGTCATTCAGACCGATGCAGCCATCAACCCCGGTAACTCTGGTGGTGCCTTAATCAACGAACAAGGTCAGCTCGTCGGAATCAACTCGATGAAGATTGCTGAAACGGGCGTCGAAGGCGTTGGTTTCAGCATTCCGATCGACGATGCGCTGCCCATCCTAAAACAGCTTGAAACGACCGGTGAAGTCAAACATCCGACGCTTGGTGTCGCCTTGCAGGACGTTTCCGCCTTCCCGGCCGGTTATTTGCTTGATCAAGTCAAGTTGCCTGAATCCCAAAAAACCGGTGTCGTCATCATGTCAGTTGAACCGAACAGTCCGGCTGCCTCCGCGAAGCTGAAAACAGGTGACGTCATCACGAAAATTAACGGATCGGCGATTGAGAGTTTTGTCGACATCAAAACGGCACTGATTAAATCGGACGGTGACATCACGTTGACGATCATCCGCGATGGTAAAACATCAACTGTTAAAACAACGACGACGACAACCGATCAGTTATAATCTTCCACATCAAGACGTTTCAATTGCCTCCCATATCGGGTATTGTTTTAGAACAATATCTTTGGGGGGCTCTCTTTATGTATGATTTGATCGGCATCGGGATTGGACCGATGAATTTAGGGTTGAGCGCACTCGCTCATCCGACACCATTACGGACACTTTTTTTTGATGAAAGCGAACAATTTTCATGGCATCCCGGGATGATGATTAAAGACTCGATGATGCAAACGAGTTTCATCTCTGACTTAGTCACACTTGCTGATCCGACGTCTTCTTTTACTTATTTAAACTATTTGCGTTCCATCAATCGTTTGCATACGTTTTATTTTTATGAAAAATTATTGATTTCGCGCCAAGAATACAACTCGTATTTGAAATGGGTCGCGACCCAACTCGATGACTTATGTTTTTCGACCCGCGTCATCGATGTTCAGGACACGGGTGATAGCTATGAGGTGCTTGTCGAAGACGTCAAGACGGGTGAACGGAAGACATATGAAACACGTAACGTCGTCATCGGAACAGGGTCTAAACCTTCAATTCCCGATACGTTTGATTCAAACGTCATTCACAACACGCAATATGTCATGGAAAAAGAACAGCTCCTGTCGAAAAATAAAATTTCCATCGTCGGATCGGGTCAAAGTGCAGCAGAAATTTTCCTTGATCTATTGACGAGCGACCGCTCGCCGGATCTCGAACTCGAGTGGATTTCACGTTCGACGATTTTTGAAACACTTGAGACCGGAAAACTCGGCGAAGAAATCTTTTCACCGAGTTATGTCACGTATTTTAATCAATTACCACTTGAAACACGGCAAGAGGCCGTTTCGAAATTCACGCGGTCGCAAAACGGGATCAGTCCGGAAACCTTACAGGCCATTTACGAACACCTCTATGATTTGACGACGGATCAAAAAGACCGCGTCCAGATTCGCGCAAATCTTGAGGTCGAACAAATTACGCACGATACGTCATTTGCAATCAAAATGCGTCATACAGAACTCAACCAAGTCCGGACATCGAACACGGATGCCGTTGTCGCAGCAACCGGTTTCGTCCCGGCATTACCGCGCTTCATTGACCGATTGAACATCGAGTTCGAAGGTGAACAGGCTTGGAAAGTCGATGCGAATTACCGGATTGTTCGTTCCATCGCAACAAATCATCAGTTGTACGCGACGACGAACTTAGAGCTTTCGCACGGTCCTGCCGCCGACAATCTAGGTATGTCGGTCTCGCGAAATCAATTGATTTTAAATGATGTCGCCGGGAAAGAGTTGTATCCTGTCGAACAGCATGCAACGTTTACGACGTTCGACTAACAAAAAAGTAGCTCGCCAAATATATGGCGAGCTACTTTTTAGCGTTTTTTCGTCAATTCAAGCGTTTCGAGTACAAGTAAGGTTGACTGCAACCGGCTATGCCCCGCTTTAGCGAGTAATAGATGAAACGCAAGCAACCAGTTGACTTCTTCGGAAAACCGATTCCGCGACCGTTCCCGGTCGACGACCCGTGTCACGTATATCAAGTCGACACGATCAGTCGAACGTAACAGGGCGAGTAGCGGGAATAGGCGTTCAAACATGCGAACTTCCCGTTTTTCAAGCATGTCCACCCAATTTTCAATCCGTTGTTTTTGTTCTGCTTGATTGTTTGACGCAGCAAGGATTTGAGCGGCAATCAATCGTTCGCTTGACGGTCCCATCCATTTACTGAGCCATTCTTCACTCGTCTTGACATCCTCGACGAAGGATGCGAACAATTGTTTTTGGTCCATCAATGCTGCCGTGACGACGTATTGTTTCGTCACATTCAACCCCGGGCGTTCTGCTCGAAAGTGTTCGACGACCGGCAAAGCGTCCGTACCGCGCTGTCGATTCAAGAGCTCTCCAAGGGCAAAAAACGGGCGGACGGCTTTGTCTTTAATGAAGCGCCGTTTAATATGCTTTTCAGCTTCAATCACTTGCTCGACTAACTGTTCCGGTCGGTCGCTATAAAGTTGAAGTTGCGAAATCAGCAGTGGCGTATAACGACTTTGAAGTGCTGAAAAGCGTGTTGTCTTCCGTTTAATGGCATGCGCTAAGCGATCGTAGGCCGCCCGGTCGAACACGACGTCTTGAATCGTATACGATAAGGCAAAAAAACGGCGGAAGTCGTGGGACGTTTCCTCGCGGAGAATGGCATAGGTCTTATTGTAGTTTTCACAAAATAATCCGTACATCAAAGCGCCCTCCCTTCGGTTCTGTTTTCCCCTTTTCCTGACAAATCATTCCCGAATCTGACTATGCGCGTCGAAGTTCCTCAAAAGAAAAAACCGGGTTCACCTCGTCTTTCAAATGAAAAGACAGCCGGTACCCGGTTTTTAAAGGCATGTCAGACCCGTTGTTTTTCAAGTAACCGGGAGAAATAACCACCATTTTTAATCAATTCGTCATGTGTACCGTCTTCAATGATGCCCTCTTTCGTGACGACGAGAATCCGGTCCGCATTTCGAATCGTCCCGAGACGATGGGCAATTATTAAAGTCGTCCGGTTTTTCGAGAGTTCCGCGAGCGATTCTTGAATGATCGCTTCCGTCTCCGTATCAAGAGCAGATGTCGCTTCATCTAGAATCAATAGCGGCGGATTCTTCAAGAACATCCGGGCAATCGCCAGCCGTTGCTTTTGTCCCCCGGATAATTTCAAGCCCCGCTCCCCAATCTGTGTATCATACCCTTCCGGTAAATCAGCGATCATCTGTCCGAGATGGGCGCGCTCGGCAGCTGCGATGATGTCTGCCCGATTCGCCGTTAAATCTCCGTAAGCAATGTTCTCAGCGATCGTCCCTGAAAAGAGAAAGACGTCTTGTTGAACGATACCGATTTGTTGGCGGAGCGAAGCTTTTGTCATCTGCCTTACATCGATGCCGTCAATCGTAATCGCTCCTTCTAAAACATCGTAAAAGCGAGGGATTAAGGAACAAATCGTCGTTTTCCCGGCACCCGACGTTCCGACGAAGGCAATTGTCTGACCGGGTTCAACGGACAGGTTGATATTTTTTAAAATCAATCGATCGGCTTCGTAGCCGAAACTAACATCATCGAACTCGATTGCACCATGCAGACGATCGACCGTGATTGCGTCTGGCGCATCCTTCAGCTCATCATCCTGATCAATCATTTCAGCGAATCGCTTAAAACCTGCCATCCCTTTCGGATAAAGTTCGAGAAGTGCCGTGATTTTGTCAATCGGTTTCAGCAAAATATTCATGTAGAGAATGAACCCGACAAGTTCGCCGTAACTAAGGCGGCCGTTGTAACTTAAATAGGCACCGTACACAAGAACGGCGAGCGTCATCAGCCGCGTCGTCAAGTAAATACCGGACAGACTTGTACTCATAACTTTATAGGCATTGATCTTCGATTGACGGAACGTTGCATTGTCTTGCTCGAACCGTGCAACTTCATGGGCTTCGTTCGTAAACGACTGGACGACACGAATGCCTGAGACGCTATCTTCGACACGGGAGTTGACTTCGGCGATATTTCCGTACATCTTGTCCCACGAACGATTCATCCGGACGTTGGCGAAACTAATCAACCAAATCAGGAACGGAACAGCAATGACGGTAACGAGTGCAAGCGGCGCATTAATCGTCAGCATGATTGAGAAGGCACCGAGTAACGTCATCACGGCAATGAAGGCATCTTCCGGTCCGTGGTGAGCCAGTTCCCCGATATCGAACAAGTCATTTGTGATCCGGCTCATGATGTGCCCTGTTTTCGTGTTATCAAAAAAGCGGAACGACTGTTTTTGAACGTGTCCGAATAATTGGCGCCGCATGTCGGTCTCGATGTTGATACCGAGCTTATGTCCGAAGTAATTGACGACGAACTGCATCATCGTACTGATGACATAAAGCAACAGTAGACCGACACTGACTAAGATGATCCAGTTCAGCTCGCCTTCTGGCAACAAAGAATCGATGAACCACTGGACGGCAAGCGGAAACGCGAGCTCGAGTATACCGACGAATAAGGCTGACGAAAAATCGAGCCAAAACAAGCGTTTATGCGGTATGTAGTATTGATAAAATCGTTTTAACATTTGTAAACTCCCCTCCTAGCTAATACTAGTGTACAAGAAGACTCTAGATTAATCGCGCCTCAAAACACAGATCTTTATTTTTGAAAATCAAAGTAAGTTTTTTCATAAAAAATATATTTTAAAAACAGGGGAATTAACATCTCATATGACAAAATGGTAACAACGATTCTATTCGAACCATTTTGGAAGGGAGTTACGCAACTTGAAAAAGACACTTCTCGCTTTGACGACGCTCGCGTTGGTCAGTTCAGCGACCGCGGTCGAAGCCGCCTCCACAAAGTTAACGTTAACCGAAAATGTCAACATCCGAACTGCTGCCACTACTTCCGCACCCATCATTACGACCTTAAAAAAAGGTACAACGGTAACCGCTGTTAAGAAGTCAGGTTCTTGGTACGAAATTCGTTATCAATCGAAAAAAGCATTCATCACTTCGAGTTATGTGAAAGCAGCTACTGCTGCAAAAACGACGACAGCTAAAACGACGACAACAACGACTTACATAACGAATACAGCTGGTGTCAATGTTCGTGAGAAAGCGAGTACGGCTTCCAAAAAAGTCGGACAACTTACTAAAAATGCAGCCGTGTCCGTCAAAAAGAAAACCGGTTCTTGGTACCAAATCGTCTACAAGAAAAAGACGGCATACGTCCATGCCAGTCTCATCACTGCGAAAAAATCAACCGTCAAAACGACATCGAAACCACCAGTGACGACACCTGTCGCAACAGCCGTTAAAGCCGTCGATACGACCAAACAATATACAGTCAACGCAAGTGGCGGACTGAATGCCCGCTTAGCAGCATCGGCGTCGGCACAAATCTACAAAACGATTCCGAATAAAACGCTCTTGACGGTCACGGGTACGATTGACGCCTGGTATCAAATTAAGCTCGACGGAAAAGTCCTCTACGTCGCCGCGAGTTATGTTGCTGCATCAGCAAAAGAAACACCGCCTGCAACGAATGGCGTCTCGATCAATCCGGTCGACCAAGCCAAAACGTATACCGTCAATGCGCCGTCAGGTTTGAATGTCCGGACGGCACCAACAACCTCCTCACAAGTCTTCACCCAAGTTGCCCACGGTTCGAGCGTTCAGGTGATGGGTGAAACGACGGGTTCCGCTGCCGGATGGTACCAAATCAAAATCGGGACAGGTTACTATTATGTCGCGAAAAGCTACATTACGACCGGGACTGTTGCGACGACTCCGCCCGTAACACCGCCTCCTGTCTCGACTGTCCCTGCTTCCGGTGTCATGGAACGGGCGATTTCAATCGGTCAACAGTATCTCGGGACACCGTACGTCTGGGGGTCGAGTAGCCCGATCAACGGCGGATTCGATTGCTCGGGTTTTATCAACTACACGTTGAATACGGCCGGTTACAAAGTCGGGCGGACGAACGTCAATGGCTACTGGAACAACGACCTGTACCTCGGTCAGAAGCTGTCGAAATTACGTCAGCCGGTCCGGGGAGATATCATCTTCTTCGAGAATACGTATGCCGCAGGTCCGACCCACATCGGAATCATGTTGAACAATGACCAATTCATCCATGCCAATACACCGTCACTCGGCATCAGTCGCCTGTCAGAAAAGTACTGGACTCAAAAATTACTGGGCTTTAAAGCCCTCTGATGCAACAGGATTGACTAAAAAAGTGCACTTTCCCCCTTTTTTCAGTCGAGACATAAGATCCGATTTCCTGCCCTTAGTGGACAGGAGGTCGGGTCTCTTTGTCTCTGACAGCGTAAGTTTTGCGTTTTTTTCTGCAGGCGTCGCGTGAAGCAAGCGCCTCCTTTTTTTCTTTTCGATAGGCATCTTAGATGTGCCGAGTGTTCATCCTCGACTCCTATGGGAAAAAGGAGCGCAATCCTCGCTTCCTGCCGGGTCTTCCGCCCATGGAAAGCGCGGACTCAAAAATCGTCTGGAGCGACTTTTGCATCAGCCCTGTTTTTTACGATAATTCCGCTAAGATTTGCTCGATTTCTTGTTTGAATCGTCCCGGTGACAGTTGTTTCGTCATTTCTTCCACTTCTGCCCGACGGTCCACCCCTACCCCGGCGCGCATCGCTAATGCGAGTGCATATAGCATCATCGCGTGATCGTATTCACCGCCAACTTGCCATAAATGTGCACCGCGCCAAATGTTAGCGACACCGCTCTGGAGGTCAAACGGGAGTGTCTCTTTTGAGTCCTTCCACAAACACAGATTGACTTCGAAGTATCCGATGTAATGAATGCACGCTTCAATATTGACTTCAACAAGTCGTTCCCGCGCATACCGGACGCCTTCATAATCCTCTCGGTGGACCGCAATCGACCCTTTCGTCAACTCGACAAGAATCCGCTCGAATGCTGTTGCTTCCGTGAACAAAAAGAAATGTTCCAGTAATTCCAGTTCGTGGTCGGCTGCCTCAAAGTCTCCGTCTAGACTTAAGAATAACGCCAGCAACCGGTGATAGTTACTGACGTCACTGTAGACGCCTTTTTCCCGCATATAACGGATGCCTTCCCGTAAAAAGTCAATCGACTGGCTCCAGTCGTCTTCGTTCACACTGACGCGGAGAGCCTGTAACATTTGGTAGTCAAGAAACGTTTCATGTGCAAGTGGGACGTCCTGATGAATCATCATCGCATCCACCTTTCGGTACGCCTCTTCATAACGGCGCAGGAAAAATAAGAAATAGACTTTCGAGATTTGTACATTCATCTGTTCATCCCGTAATTCAAGCCGCTTGTAAATTTCCTCCGCTAAATCGAAATAATGTAAGCCCTGT
Organism: Exiguobacterium sp. s133; assembly: GCF_018618595.1. NCBI lineage: Bacteria > Bacillati > Bacillota > Bacilli > Caryophanales > Exiguobacterium > Exiguobacterium sp. s133. The sequence continues at coordinate 5,100 of NZ_JACSMK010000017.1, read as the reverse complement.
TCCGTGTTCGAAAAACGTAATGCGTTTCCATGCATCTCATAGATTCGACCTTGCCAGTAAGAATCAATCGCCGGTTCTAAATAGGGTGCAAGCATGTCGGCGATCTGTTCTTCCGCATAATAGTCGTTTGTTCGTGCATTGATTTTTTCAATCAGCTGCTTCATTTCGATCGCCCGGGGATCAATCAACAACTCATCGATCGAGACATGCAGACGACGCGCAATTGCTTGTAACGCCGGTAAGGACGGCGTCGCCTTATCGTTCTCAATCATACTGAGCATCGATTTCGTCATGATGCCGTCTGCGACATCCGACTGCGTCATTTTTTTCGCTTTCCGTAAACTTTTAATTCGTTGTCCAAGCATGGCCGGCACCTCATTCTACTGATTAAGTTAAATTAAATTTAACTTTTATATTTACAAATATCTCCTGTTCCTCTAGTATAAAGGAAAGTTCAATTTAATTGAACAAAAAGGAGGAATCATGATGTCGAAAAATTTACAACGGCTCCTGTTCGGTAAGTTTTGTTCGTTGTTCGCAGCGAGTCTCTTTACGTTCGTCGCGGGTTTGACCGTATTACGGGAAACGTCATCCGGGCTGCAATTCGCGCTCGTCTTACTCGCCGGGACACTGCCACGGATTCTGTTGTCGCCCATTGCCGGAGTGCTGTCCGACCGCTGGAACCGAAAAAAAATCATCGTCACGACCGAGGCGACGAGTGCCGTCATACTCGCCATATTTGCAGGTTTCGCTACCTTTTTCCCGGTCCATACGATTCATTACATGATCGTCAGTGCCCTTTTAACGGCTCTTTCGACATTCCTCTCCGTTACCTTGATGAGTTCCCTGCCCCGCTTGCTTGACGATACGGAATTACAGCGTGGTAATTCCCTGATTTCAAGTATCAGTTCCCTTTCGTCGATCGTTGCTCCGATGCTGGCCGGTTTCCTGTTAGCCTTTGCACCAATCCACCTTTTCACCCTCTTACCGCTCAGCTTGTTTTCTCTCGCTGCGCTGTGGAACATGCGCCTGACGTTCCGCGTCATCCCCGCTGTTCATGAAGAAAGCCCGCCTTCGATGTGGGCAGACTTTCAATCCGGCTACCGTTATTTATTCAAACAACGGGTCCTGACGACACTCATCTTGATGGCACTTGTGTTGAATTTCTTTTTCATCGCCTTAGAAGTCATCTATCCCATCATTTTGCTCGATCGTCTCAACGTTACATCATTTCAGTTCGGAACGATTGAAGCCGCTTTAGGTGTGGGTCTTTTGCTTAGTTCGCTGTTGCTTGCGCTCCCCCGCTTTACGATTAAGCGTCCATTGATGACGTTGTTCCAGTCGGTTGCTTTGGTCGGGTTTCTATTCCTTTCCCCTTTATTACCGTTACTCGGTATCGTTCCGCCGAACTGGACATTTGCTTATTTTCTCATCTTCTCCTTCACGGTAGGGTTCATTATTCTCCGGTCAAACATTCCGATTCAACTGCTCGTCCAACGGCAAACCGATCCGGCTTACTTAGGGCGTGTCATCGGTGTCCTCGAATCACTCGCAATGGGCATTACACCAATCGGGATGCTGTTATTCGGCCTGTTAAGTGATTACGTCTCGCTCAATCTGATCCTCGCAATCAGTTCATCCGGCTTACTCGTGACGGTCGGAATCGGATTTTTCCACTTACGGCATGACGTCCGGGCAGAACGTCTTGCAAAAGATCAGATTCCCGAAACTGAAAAAACGTCCACCTCAGCAAGCTGAGATGAACGTCCGGATTGATTTAAACCGTTGCTTTGACCGCGTCCATAATGAGACGGAGTGATTGTTGTTTCGCTTCTTTATCGGCAATCATCGAAGCAATCATGACTTCGTCCGTTCCATATGAATCGGCGAGGTCTTGCAATTGACGGGCGACGTCTTCCGGATTTCCGACGATCATCCGTTTCCGGTTTTCGGCAATCCGGAATTGATCCTGGAACGAATACTGGTATGCCGCTGCTTCTTCCGGTGTCGGTGTGCCTGTTGATGAAACCCCTTTTTCGAGTAAGAGCAATGACAGATCAAGACTGGATGCCAACCGTTCTGCTTCTTCCGTCGTTTCGGCACACGTCACAAAAATCGAGACGAGTGTCTGCGGTGTCGCGTTGAATGATGTCGCCATGAAGTTATGACGGTAATAATCCATCACGTCTTGTCCGCCCTGTCCGTTGATGAAGTGGGCGAATGCAAAACCGAATCCGCGTTGTGCTGCATTTAACGCACTACCGCCACTTGATCCGAGCAACCACGCTTCCGGTGTCGTGTCGACTTCCGGTGTTGCGACGAGTCCTGCGAAACGGTGATCGGCCGGTGCGCCGTCTTTTAGGTAATCAACGAGATCGTCAAGCTGTGCGCCATAGTCCGCGCCGCCGAAGCGTGGCGACGAACCTTCTTGTAAGGCACGTGTCGCTAGCGGCATGCCGCCCGGTGCCCGGCCAAGCCCAAGGTCAATCCGGTTCGGTGCAAGCCCTTCGAGGACACGGAAGTTTTCCGCAACTTTGTAAGGACTATAATGAGGTAACATGACGCCGCCTGAACCAAGACGGATTTGTTTCGTCACCGCTGCCATGTAGGCAATCAAGACTTCCGGACTCGACCCGGCCAGTGTCTTCGCGAAGTGGTGTTCCGAAACCCACAGGCGTGTGTAGCCAAGTTCATCTGCTGTTTTCGCAAGATCGACTGTTTCTTGTAATGCTTCGGATGGGGTTTGCCCTTTTGAGACAGGAGATTGATCCAATATACTTAATTTCATCGTGTAAAACGCTCCTTTGAAGTGAAATTCATACTTAGACTGTACGCCTCGGAAACGACGGAATGCAATAAAACTGCTTCTTGATTCATTGATGACGTTTTCAATTTTAAATTCAGGGAACATTCTTAAAGTGAGCAAAAAAAATGAACAGATGGGGTGTTGTACATGTCAACGAATCAAGAAGCAGTCGAAACGGTCAAAAAATTAGTCGATAAAATCGAAACGGCGATGCTGACGACAGTGTCAGATGAAGGTCTTGTCTCGCGTCCGATGCAAACACAGGATATCGAGTTCGATGGCGATCTCTGGTTCCTCACTTCTAAAGAAACCGGGAAATACAATGAAATCTTAAAAAATCCGAGCGTCAACGTCGCCTATGTCGACAAATCATACGTCTCGATTCGCGGGAAAGCAGAAATCGTCGAAGATGTCGCCCGCAAAAAAGAACTATGGAGCCCCCGTTACGAAGCGTATCTCGGGACAAGCTACGAAGATCCGAAAGTCGTCTTAATCAAGATTGATACGGAAGCTGCCGAGTACTGGGAAACGGGAAACACGACTAAGTCTGTCAAACAAGTCCTCAAGAAAGTCACAGGAAATGACGACTCGAACGAAATCAACAAAACCGTTGATTTGACGTAATAGCTTGATATCCAGCCGTTCCGCCTTGTGCGGAGCGGTTTTTTTCTAGTCTCTCCTATCGATTTAGTGTAGACTACTACTATTACTATAGTTTGTTAACAAAAGGAGCACACTCATGGGAGAATTCATTACGTTATTACGACGAGGAAATCGTTCGGCATTAACAGCCGGAATCGTCAACTCCATCATTGCCATCATCAAGACCATTGCCTACACCTTAACCGGAAACGTTGCGATGTTCGCCGAAATGATGCACTCACTTGGCGACGCCGCGAACCAGTTCTTTGTCTTCATCGGTTCAGCGCTCAGTAAAAAAGCACCGACAAAACGCTTTCCGAATGGCTTTGGTCGACTCGTCAACCTCGTTCTGCTCGGCGCAATTTTATTCGTCGGCATCATGGCTTACGAAACGATTCATGAAGGGATTGGACATATTATCGACCCAACGGAGTCAACGGGATTCTGGATCACCCTATCTGTCTTATTTGCCGGTGTCGTCCTTGAAAGTGCTGTCTTCTTTAAGGCGATGAAAGAAATTGCCCACGATGCCAAACTGACAGCAAAAGGACCACGTCTGATTCTCGAAAGTTTCCGTTCATTAAAACAAGCGAAGCCTGCGACACGACTCGTCTTCTTAGAAGATTTAGTCGCGACGGCTGGTGGCATCGTTGCGATGATCGCTGTCGTCATTTCACATGTGACGCCTTATCATCAAGCGGAAGGCATCGCCTCTGTCCTCATCGGTCTGATGATGTTTTATGTCGTCGGTAACGTTTTCTTGCAAAACGCTGCCGGAGCGCTCGGTGAAGCCGATGAAACGATGGCGGCACGGCTCGGTGGTTTAATCATGCAAAATCCGGACGTCCGTGATATCAGTAAACTTGAAGTCATCAAAGAAGGTGACCACTTCCACGTCGAAGTCGAGATTGAAATCGATCCGGCGATGACCGTAGCGCAAGCGGACGATATTAAAGACCGACTCGAACTGCAACTCCGGATCCAACAAGACATCACCGACGTCACGATCGGCTTCGATGAGGACGATCAAGTCCAGCAATACATCGTCTCGACAAACGAAGAACGATGACCCCCTTCACGCAGGACGTCGTGACGATCATCCGTGCGATTCCTGCAGGACGTGTCGCAACATACGGTCAAATCGCCCGCCTCGCTGGAAACCCACGGGCCGCTCGCCAAGTCGTCCGGATTCTGCATAGTATGAGTCAGGCGGAACGTTTACCATGGCATCGCGTCGTCAACGCCAAAGGTGAAATTTCGCAAGGGATTGAACAGCAATTGGCCCTCGAAGCGGAAGGAATCGTCTTTCAATCGGACGGCAAGCTCGTGCTGTCGGATTATCAAATGTAAGCTGATTGTAGAGGACGGATATTTACTCACTTTCAAAAAAAGAACCACTTCCCTGACTAAGCGGAAGTGGTTTCAGTCTGAAGTTACACTTATGAAGTTTAAAACGATTCAAGACGGAACGCGCGCTACACTGTCTGCATTCTCACGATCCCGCTAAAAAGCGTCACGTTTCGTTGACTCCTACGGGAAAAAGTGCAAGGTCCTTGCGCTGTCTGAACTGCTCCCCGTCAAGTAGACAGGTCAAATAATATAAATTTTTTAAACGGCTTGAGCCCTGAATTCCAGCGGACTTAAGCCGTTTA